>CAZZWL010000071.1:0-27908 GCA_964657755.1 uncultured Rhodanobacter sp. | reverse complement strand
CTGGAAAGTTCGCCCTACTTCGCTTGGCGCTGGGCCAGCGCCGCGTACACGGCCTTGCGGAAGCGGGGCACCAGGTCGGGCGTGTTGTTGTGCGGAAATTTCTGGGTGTAAATCAGCACGACCAGGTGCTCTTTGGGGTCGACCCAGTAGTCGGTGCCGAACGCGCCGCCCCACTCGTAGCTGCCCACCGACTGCCCGGTTTGGGCCGCGCCAGCCGGCGTCACGATGCTGAAGCCCAGGCCAAACTTGTTCAGTCCCTGGTTCACGTCGCCAATCTGATTTTGGGTCATCAGGGCTACCGTGCTGGGTTTCAGCAGGCGGTGGCCGCCGTAGGTGCCGCCGTTCAGCATCATCTGCAAGAAAACGGCGTAGTCGTCGATGGTCGAGGACAGCCCGCCGCCGCCCGAAAAATACGTGCCCGCCTGGTTCGGAAAGTCGGGCCGCAGGCTCATCATGCCCGTGGTCGGCATGGGCACGGTGCGGTGGTCATCAGGAGTTTCGGTATAAAGCGGCACGAGGTGGCTTTGCCGGTCGGTGGGTAGGTAAAAATAGGTGTCGCGCATGCCCAGCGGCTCAAACACGTGGGCGCGCAAGTATTGGTCGAGCGGCTGCCCGCTCAGCACCTCAATCAGGCGGCCCAGCACGTCCACGCTCAGCCCGTAGGTGAAGCGCTCGCCGGGCTGGTTCATCAGCGGCTGCCGCGCCAGCGCGTCGATGGCTGGCCCCAGCGTGCCCTGCGGCGACCCTACCCCCGACGGAATGTGCGCCTTGGCATAAATGGCCCGCGCCTCGGGCGAGCCAATCACCGCGTAGCCAATGCCCGAAGTATGCGTCAGCAGCTGCCGAATGGTAATCTCGCTGCGCGCCGGCACCGTCGTAAACGTCGAGTCCTTAGCATTGAAGGTGGCCAGTACCTGTGGGTGCGCGAAGGCCGGCAGGTACTTGGCAATGGGGTCGTCGAGCTGAAACTTGCCTTGGTCGTACAGCTCCATCAGCCCCACGCTGGTGATGGCCTTGGTCTGCGACGCGATGCGCTCAATAGCATCGGGCCGCAGCGGCGTCTTGGCCTGGGCATCGGCGTAGCCCAAGGCCTTGCGGTACACCACCTTGCCATCGCGGGCCACCAGGGCAATAACGCCCGGCAGCCGGCCATCGTCCACATAGCCTTGCAGCACCTGGTCAATTTGCTTGAGGCCCTCGGGGCTTACCCCCACGCTGGCGGGCGCCGCCGCCGGCAGCATGGCCGAGGCCGGGGCCGCCGGCTGGGCCAGCGCCGGGGTAGCGACCCCAAGTAGCAGCAGCCAAACCAAGATATTGCTTCTCATCGCTTTCATCAATAAAATTCGTGTCACTTACCAAATCCGTGAAATCCGCTAAAAGCCGGGCTAATTAGTGGTCCTTACTGTGCGCTGCTCGATGCGCTTCTCGTAGTGCTCGCCCTGAAAAATGCGCTGCACGAAAATGCCCGGCGTGTGAATCTGGTTGGGGTCGAGCTCGCCGGCGGGCACCAGCTCCTCCACCTCGGCCACCGTGATTTTGCCAGCGGTGGCCATCATGGGGTTGAAGTTGCGGGCCGTACCCTTGTAGATGAGGTTGCCGGCGGTGTCGCCGCGCCAGGCTTTTACGAGGGCAAAGTCGGCGGTGAGGCCGGTTTCGAGCAGGTACATCTTGCCGTTGAACTCGCGGCTTTCCTTCCCTACCCCCACCTCGGTACCGTAACCCGCCGGGGTGAAGAAGGCCGGAATGCCCGCCCCACCGGCCCGGCAGCGCTCGGCCAGCGTGCCCTGCGGAATCAATTCCACCTCTAGCTCACCGGCCAGTAATTGCCGCTCAAACTCCGCGTTCTCGCCCACGTAGCTCGAAATCATCTTGCGCACCTGCCGCTTTTGCAAGAGCAGCCCAATGCCAAAATCGTCGACGCCCGCGTTGTTCGAGATGCAGGTCAAGTCTTTGACTCCCAGGCGCAGTATTTCCTGAATGGCGTTTTCGGGGATGCCGCAGAGGCCAAAGCCGCCGAGCATCAGGGTCATGCCGTCGGCCAGGCCCGCGAGGGCGGCCTGGGCATTGGGAACAGTCTTATCTATCATATGCGAATATTTCGCGGGCGAAATCAGTGGGTAGGAAAAGCGGGCGGAAGATAGTCAAGGGGTAGGAGCTCGCCGATTTTCTCGAAGCCCCAGTAGCCCTCTGTAAGCAGCGCCAGCGGCTGGGTGGGCACGCCGTTGGGCTCCACCTGGGCGGCCGGAGGCGGCTGCAAGTGTAGCACCGATTCCTGGTAGCGCGGCAGGGGCCGGCCCGACAGCGCGCCGGGCAGCCGGAAGTTGGCATCGGGCCGCTCGCCTTCGTAGGTCACGGCCAGCAGGTCGCGAAAGCGCAGCCACACCCGGCCGCTGGCCTCGGCGCGGCGCACGCTGTCGGGCGGCAGGTAGGGTTTGTAGAGAATCGAAACCACGTGCGGTTCGGCCAGGTGCTGCCACACCGAGGGGGGTAGGCTGTTCTGGTTGAGGATTTCGCCCGAGGCCTGGCGGGCGCGCACCAGGCTGTCGGCGGCGGCCCAGCGGCGGTTGGGCAGGCGCTGCAAGCGTTGCAGCCGGAAGCCCTGCTGCACCACGTCGCCCACGTAGGCACTGCGCAAAAAGTGCATAAACGACCCCTGGTACGCCCGCAGGCGGTTGGCGGCCCACTGCTTTTGCTGCTTGCTGGTGCCGGTCAGCTCCTTGAAAACCACCTGGCTGAGTGTGGTGAGCGTGGCTGACTGGTCGGCAAAAGCGGCCCGGAAATACAGGTTATAAAACGTGAGGCGGTAGCCCAGCGCCAGGTTGTCAACCAGCAGCGGCTGCCGCGCGGCGCCGGCCGTGAGCGTCCGCGTGGCGGGGTCATAGTCCACCTGCACGTCGGTTGGGTTGCGCACCTGGCACTGACGCGCGAAGCTGGACGTGCCCAAAAATAATTCCAGAAAGCGCTGGTAGTCATCGGCCAGCGCCGGGCGGGGGCGCACCACTACCTCGCCCAGCGCCTGCGCGGCGGGGGGTAGGGCCAGGTCAATGGTCAGCGGCGCGCCGCCCATCACCGCCGACTGTTGCCGCAGCCGGTGGCCCAGGTACGTGGCGGCCACCTCGTAGCGGCCCGCCGGCACGGCCGGCAGCACATAGTGGCCCTGCTCATTGGTCGTGGCGCCCAGCGTGGTATTCACCAAGAACACGCTGGCAAACGGCAGCGGCTGCCGCGTCACGGAGTCGCGCACCGTGCCGCTTATGCCGGCCTGGGCCGCCACTCCGCCCGGCAGCAGCCAAAATAAAAGAGCCCAGGCAGCGCGCATAGTTCCAGGTAAAAGCTTTTGGGAAAGCTTCCGGCAAAAATAAGCGCATTCCTTACCCCCTTGTAAGAAGCGAAACGACCAGTAGTACGAACTGGAAAGTTTGCGCTGCTGGTCGTCTTTTACTTACCGCATCTGGGCCCGGCCGGCGGCTGGCTGCGGGCGGGTGGGGGCGGGCGCGGGGGTAGGCGCCGAGGCCGGGAGGGTGGTCGGCGGCTCGTAATCGAGGGGTAGCAACTCGCCTACACTCTCAAAGCTCCAGTATTCGCCCAAGGGAACGTCTCCAGAATTTCGTAATGCGCCGCTGGGCAAAATCTCTACCTCTGGCACTAACAAACGCACCTTTGACACCTCTCGTACAGCAGGGTATGGTGTACGTGAATAGCCAAGCGGTGACATAGGCTGATTATAGGCTGGGTCGGGGCTTTCACCAAAATGCGCCACTTGTATGTCGCCAGTAAAGCGTAGGAACACGTGCATTTTATTGGCTGACACTCGGCGCACGCTATCAATGGGCCGCGACCCTGGATATACAATGGCGGTTCCGTCGGGCTCCATGCGTACCTGCTGAACCAGAAATCCGTTGGCCCGCAAGGTGTTCGTATATACGCTACGCAAAAAATGCATAAATGAACCCACATAGGCTGTGGCGCGGTTAGCGGCCCACTGCTGGCGCTGCTGCTCGTCCTGAGGCGTCATTTCCTCAAATACCGTTTGCCCGTCATAGCTGTTAGTTTGGCCGTCAGGACTAGCATGGAAGCTCATGCCGTAGTACTTGAGGCGGTAGCCGAGGGCCATGTTCTCCACCTCCACGAAGTTTTTGGCCGAGGCTACCAGCTCCTTCGTCGAGTCGTTCACGAATACCACCACATCCTTGGGATTGGTGATGCGCGACTGCTGCGAAAACGCGGTCTGGCCCAGAAAGAGGCCCGTGAATTTGTCGTAGTCTTCCTGGCTGTGGGCGCTGGCCTGCACCATCACCTCGCCCAGCGCCGGCCCCGACGAGCTCAGCAGCAGCGTCACGGCCTGGGGCGCGGCGCCCTTGGCTACCGTGATGCTCTGCTTGCTCAAGTTGTAGCCCACGTAGGAGCCTACTATCTCGTAAGTGCCCGCCGGCACCTTCGGAAACACGAATTCGCCCTGCTCGGTAGTAGTGGCGCCCAGCGTAGTGTTGGCCAAAAACACGCTGGCAAACGCTAGCGGCTGGTGGGTGGCCGAGTCCTGCACCACGCCCGTCACGCGGCCCTGCGCCAGGACCAGGCCCGGTAGCAGGCAAAGAAAAAACGCCAGTAGCTTCTGCATAAGTCAAGAATAAAGGAGTGGTCGCCTTCGCCGGCGAGCGGGGGGGTAGGGCAAGAAAAGTGCCTAAGCGCCCAGCGCCGCCCGCGTGGCCCGCGCATCGAGTGCCAGCTGCGCCGTGAGGGCGGGCAGGCCGTCGTACTTTTCTTCGCCCCGCAGCCACGCAACGAACTCCAGCGTCAGTAATTGCCCATACAAGTCGCCACTAAAGTCAAGTATGTTAACCTCAATGGTTTGCGCCAGGTCTTGGCCAATGGTGGGCCGCACCCCGATGGCCAGCATGCCGGGGTGCCGGGTGCCCGCCGCCGTGGTCACCCACACCGCGTAAATGCCGATGGCCGGCACCAGCTTCAGCGCCTCGGGCACGGCCAGGTTGGCGGTGGGGTAGCCGATGGTGCGGCCCAGCTGCTGGCCCGTCACCACCAGCCCGGTGAGGGGGTAGGCATAGCCCAGGGAGGCCGTGGCGGTGGCCACGTCGCCGGCCCGCAGCGCCCGCCGGATGCGCGTGCTGCTCACGCCCACCGCGTCCACATCCTGCCGCGGGATTTCTTCCACCGTGAAGCCGTAGCGCTCGGCATGTTGGCTGAGGTAGTCGAAGCCGCCCTCCCGGTTTTTGCCAAAGCGGTGGTCATAACCAATCACCAAGTGCTTGGTGCCCACCGTTTTCAGGAGTAATTCTTGGATGTACTGCTCCGAGGTCCACTGCGCAAACTCGCGGGTGAAGGGCATCACCAGCAGGTAGTCCACGCCGTGCTCGGCCAGCCGGGCCGCGCGCTCGTCCAGGGTGTTGAGTAGCTGCAATTCGAGCAGTTCGGGGTGCGAAGGCGGCGGGCCCAGCACCAGGCGCGGGTGCGGCCAGTAGGTGATAACTACCGTGGGGCCGCCCACCGCGTCGGCCACCTGCCGCAGCCGCGCCAAAATGCGCTGGTGCCCCAGGTGCACCCCGTCGAAGGTGCCGCTCGTGACCACGGCATTGGGTAGGCGCGGAAAGTCGGCGGGGTCAGTAACAATAACCATAGACCACTGATTAGCACGAATTTAAACGGATTTCACGGATTTTGTGGACGGCGCGGTGAATCCAGTTCTTACGCGAACTCGGCCGACTGCGCTGCTTCCGAATCCGTGGGCGCGTCCGGCGCGGCGGCCTGCTGGGCGGCGAAGTAGTCGAGGCCGGCGCGGGGCGCCAGGTGGCGTTCGCGCGGGCGGCGGGGGGTAGGGGCCGCGCCATCGCCGGCGGCTACGGCCTCGGGGCGGGGTGGGCGCAGGGCTTCCACCTCGGCCACCGTCCAGGCATCGGCTAGCTTGTACTCGCCGATGCGCGTGCGCACCAGCCGCGTGAGGTGCGCGCCTACCCCCAACGCCGCGCCCAGGTCGCGGGCCAGGCTGCGGATGTAAGTGCCCTTCGAGCACACCACCCGAAAATCGATTTCCGGCAGCTCGATGCGCGTAATGTCAAACGCCTTGATTTCGACCGTCTTGGCTTTTATCTCGGCTTCCTGACCACTCCGGGCCAGCTCGTAGGCGCGCTTGCCGTCCACCTTCACCGCCGAAAACAGCGGGGGCGTCTGCTCAATTTTGCCCAGGAAGGGCAGCACGGCGGCCCGGATTTCCGCCTCCGTCAGGTGCGCGTAGGGTAGCTCGGCGTCCACGGCCGTTTCGCGGTCGAAGCTGGGGGTAGTTTGGCCTAGGCGGAAGGTGCCCTCGTACTCTTTTTCCTGCGCTTGAATCTGGTCTATCTCCTTGGTTTTCTTGCCAGTGCAGAGAATCAGCAAGCCGGTCGCCAGCGGGTCGAGCGTGCCGGCGTGGCCGATTTTGCGCGGGCGCAGCGTGTTTTTCACCTTGCGCACAATGTCAAACGAGGTCCAGGTTAGCGGCTTGTCGAGCAGCAGCACTTCGCCCGTTTCGAAGTCGAAGTCTGCCAGCTGTTTTTTCTCGCTCATACTAAACCAGTTGCAGATTGAGGCCCAGCCCAATCATCAATAAAAGCAGCCCGCCCACGATGATGCGGTAAATGCCGAACGCCCGGAAACCGTACTTCGCCACGAAGCCCACGAATAGCCGGATGGCCAGCAGCGCCACCACAAAGGCCACCACGTTGCCGAGCACCAGTAGCTGCACTTCCTGGCCCGAAAACAAGTGGCCCAGGTCAACGCCCTGGCTGTGAGCTTCTTTGTAATAGTCGTAGATGTCCTTGGCCGCCGCCGCCGCCATCGTGGGCATGGCCAGGAAAAAGGCAAACTCGGCCGCCGACTTGCGCGTCAGCTTCTGGGTGAGGCCGCCAATAATGGTGGCCGCCGAGCGGCTCACGCCCGGCACCACGGCCAGGCACTGAAACAAGCCGATAATAAACGCCTCCTTGTAGCTCGGATTCGTGACCGGGTGGCCGCCGTGCTGCGAGTCTTCCTGCGGAAAGAGCTTGTCGATGAATACCAGCACGATACCACCCAGCAGCAGCATCACGGCCACCGTCGTCACCGACTCCAGCAGGGCGTCGATGTGCTTTTTGAGCAGCAGCCCCACCACCACGATGGGCAGAAACGCCACCAGCAGCTTCAGGTAAAAATCAATGCTCTGAAAAAACCGCTTCCAGTATACCACCAGCACCGACAAGATGGCCCCGAGCTGAATTACCACCAAAAAGAGCTTCACAAAGGGGGTAGCCGCGATGCCCAGCAGCTTGGAGGCGATAATCATGTGGCCAGTGCTCGATACGGGCAGAAACTCGGTAATTCCTTCCACAATCGCCAGCAGCAACGCTTGCCAGTAAGTCATTCTTGGTGTTTGTTAATTGTTGATTGTTAGTCGTTTGTCATTGCGAGCGTAGCGCGGCAATCTTTCCTTGGTCGTTCACTTCACTAGGTTAGTAATCCTGGCGTGAAGGAAAGATTGCCGCGCTCCACTTCGCCCTTGCTTGATGCGCAACATGCTCGCAAGAACAAACGGTATCAGCTAGGGCGCTTGTAAGCGGGCTTGGCCGGGCGCGGGGGGGTAGGGACCACGGGTGCGACCACCGGCACAACCGGTGCCGCCACGGGCGCGGCGGCTACCACTGGCTCGGCTGCGGCGGGCACCAACTCGCCGGGGTTGCTGCGCACCATAATGGCCGCGAACTCAATCAGGAAGCCCACAAACAGCAAAATTGGCCCCAGCGTGAGGCCTAGAAAGCCCTCGCCGTAGTCGGCTTTGTCGAGCATCATCGTGATGAAGCCTACGGCCAGCACGGCCAGGCCCGCCCACATCAGGCGGTAGTTGCGGGGCCCAAAGGCGAAGCGGGGGGTAGGGGAAGTCGGTTGCATAAGCGTTGTTCGTTGGTTGTTTTTCGTTGGTTGGTAGGAGGCGCCGCGCAACGAAAAACGAAGACTTAGTAGAGTTCGTCGAGCGACACGTTTAAGTATTTATTAACCGCCCAATACGAACTGAAAAAGCCGATGGCCGTGCCCAGCCCCAGCACGCCCAGCAGCAGCAGGCCGATGAGGTGGTCGTCGCGCAGCAGGCGCAGCTGCGTGATTTCCAGGTACGCGTATTGCAGCAGCCCCAGCAGCACCAGCGCGGCCAGCAAGCCGCTGGCCAAGCCCTGCCAGGTGGCCCGCCGAATAAATGGCTGCCGGATAAAGAACCGCGTAGCGCCCACCAGTTGCATGGAGCGGATGAGCAAGCGCTGCGAAAACATGGCCAGCTTAATCGTATTGTTAATCAAGATGACCACCACCACCACCAGCACCGCCGCAAAGCCCAGCAGCAGCAGGCTCACCCGTGCCAAATTTTGGTTGATGCTGGCAAACAGGCTCTTGGGGTACTGCACCTCAAATACGCCGCGCTGCTGGCCCAGGCTGCGGCCCAGCAGCCGCAGGTGCATGGTGTCAGTGTACTCAGGCCGGATTTTGAGCACGTAGGCATCGCGCAGTGGGTTGTCGTCTAAGAAGTTATGGAAGTCTTCGCCGGTGCTTTCGAGTAGCTGGCGGGCGCCTTCCTCTTTGCTCACGAAGCGCACCTGGGCGCGGCCGTCGCGCTCGGCCACGTAGGGCTGGTGCTCCAGGTCCTGTTGCAGGCGCAGCAGCTCAGTTTCGGGCAGGTTACGCTCCAGGTACACCTGCACTTCCAGGTTTTCGCGCACGGCCTCGCCCAGCTTGTGGGCGTGCAGCAGCAGCAGCCCAAACAGCCCAATGACGGTGAGCGCCAGCGTCACGCTGAACACCACCAGCAGGGTAGGGTAGGAGCCAAGTTTCTTTTTGCGGGGCCGGGCCATAGGGGCGCAAAGGTACGCTTTGCTTATAGAGTAATTCTAAAGAACGTCATGCTGAGCTTGTCGAAGCATCTCGCTCGCATCGTTGAACAATTGGAATTACTGCTGCACGCGAGATGCTTCGACAAGCGGACGCCAGATGAGCATGACGTTCTTGATTTATCAGAAGGCTTTAGTTACAGATTCGTGCGCTTGTCCTCGTCCACCGTCAGCACCTCGCGGGCGCGGCGGGTGTCGCGCTCGCGGCGGCTCGGGTTTTCGCGGTTGAATAGCTCGCCGAGGTTGTTAAATTCCTTGGTGTGCAGCAGCGAAACGCCGGCGCGCGGCTGGTTCACGGTGGTCACGATGTTGTCGCGCGGGGTGGTTTCGTAGCGCAGCTTTGCCCGAAACTTGCCGTCGGGCCGCAGGAAGTATTCGAGGCTGAAGTCGCCAATCAGCGACGACTGTGTGTAGGGCAGGCCGGTGGCCGGGTTGATGGTCGAAGTGTTGGCCGAGTTGCTGATGCCACCCTCGCGGGTGAGGCGCAGGCGGCCCCCCAAAAACGAGTAGCTGAGGCGCACTTGCAGCGCCTGCAGCTGGTCGGCAGTGAGGCCGTTGATATTGAAGTCAATTTCGAGGTTCTGGTCAATCTGCGAGGTCAGCAAGCCGAGCTGCGACGAGATAATCTGCCCCAGGCTGTTCTGCACCGCGTTGCCTTGCCCCGTAAGCGAAACGCCACTGAAATTACTGTTGTTAGTTGGCGACAACGTTCTGAAAACCAGTAGGCTGAATACCTGGCGGTTCAGCTCCTGCTCGTCGTTGCGCAGCAGCGCGATGAAGGCCGCCAGGTCATTTTGCAGCGAGCTGGGCGCGTCGTCAAACTCCAGCGCTAGCTTGATAACCGGCAGCAGCAGCGGCCCGGTCAGGTTCATCACGGCCGTTACGGGTACCACGGCGCCGCTCGTGCCCGAGCCGGTGCTCGACAAAATCGGAGCCAGCGAGGTGCGCTGGGTGTAGGTAGCCGTCACGTTCATCTGGCCGTCGAGCGGGTCGCCGTTCCAGGTAATAATGCCGCCCGGCCGCACCACAAACTCCTTGTTTACCAGCCCTTGCAGGGTGAAATTGTAGGCGCCACGCACAATCTCGACCTGCCCGTACATGTTAAAATCGCCCCGCGTGTCGATGTTCAGGCGCAGCTGGCCGGTGGCGGCGCCCCGAATCACGTCGCCGGTGCTTTCATCCAGCAAAATCTCCAGGTAAGCGTCGGGCGTCACCGTCAGGTTCATATTCAGCCGAATGCCCGAGAGGTCCACTTTATCCTGGGCCGATACTATCGCCGCCCGCCGGACCTGGCGGCGCAGCACCGAGTCGGGCAGGTTGCGGTTCACAAACTTGATGTAGCTGGCCTGCTCGGCCTTGGCGGCGTTGTCGAGGGGTAGGGCCAGGCGGGTGCCGGCTTCGGAGGTGGCCTGCACATCCACCACCAGGTCGTCGGCGGGGCCGCGCACGGTGGCCGTGCCCGTGGCGTAGGCCGTGCCAAAGTACAGGTCATTGTCGCGCCGCGTGGTGTGCAGCACCTGAAACTTGCGGAAGCTGGCATTCATGTCCAGCACCATGTTCTGGAAGCCCTGGTGCCGGATGAGGCCCGTCACGGTGCCCAGGTTGCCCTGTTGGTCGCGCAGCTGCACGTTATTAAAGCCTATTGAGGTAGTAGTGAAGCTAATGCGGTCGGCAAACTTGTAGGTGGTGCCCAGGTAGCCAAACGTGAAGCGGCCATCCGTGACGTCGACCGCGCCGGCCAGGGTAGGGGCCCCAAACAGGCCGCCGAGCTGCAGTTGGCCGCGCCCCGTGCCGCCCAGGTTTTGCAGAATGCTGCCCAGAAACGGCTGCGCCAGCACCACCGGCGCGTCGTTCAGTTCGCCGGTCAGGTTCAGCTGCTGGGTGGCCGAGCCGGGCGCCAGGTAGCCCGTCACGGTCAGCACGCGCTGCTGCTGGCGGGCCACGTCGAGGTTCACGCGCAGCTGGCCGCTGGGGTTATCCCAGTCGCCGCGCCCCGCTACCTGCCCAATGGGCGTGCCCTCATACACCAGCGAATCCACGGCCAGCGTACTGTTGATGGCCAGCTGGTTATAGATGCCGCTCACGGCCGCCTGCATGTTCAGCCGCCCGCCCAGCCGTTGCCCAATAACGGAAGTCAGCGACGACAAATCGAAGTTGGCCACGTCGAGCTTGAGCGGCGGCCGGCGCGCATCGGGCGAGATAATGCCTTGGGCACTAATGCGCTCGTTGCCGTTGGTGAGCGTGAAATTCTGAATGTCAAATTCCTTACCCCCCCCACTGATGCGCACCGAGTTGTCGGCCGCAATCGTGTACTCCTGGTCGAGCAAATGCAGGCCGCTTTTGCGGAAGATTATCTGCACCGCGTTGGGTAAAAATTCCAGCGCCCCATTGATGGTGGCCCGGTTGGTGGTGCCCGACTGGGCCAGCGAGGTCGAGAAATTGATGCGCTGCTGGTCCCACACGCCTTCCACCACAAACTTCTCAGTGCGGCCCAGGCCCGGCACCAGCTGCCGCGCCGAGGTCACGCTGGCCTGGGCCAGCACCTCGGGCTGGTAGGGCAGCTTGGAAGTAGTGAAGTCGAACTCGGTGGCCACCGTGTGCACCGGCCCGTACCAGATGCTGTCAAACTTGCCGCCGAGCTGCAAAATCGATGTTTCACCCTGCCGAAACGAGCCGTCGAGGTGGCTGCGGTCGGCCACCTGCAGGTCAGGCATAAACAGGTTCAGCACGGGGTTGATGTGCTTGAGATTGACTTCCAGCTCGATGGCGTAGGTAGGCTGGCGCACCTGGCGCTTGCGCCGGTAGTAGTCGGCCGTGGCGGCGGCATTGCTCTCAAAGTTGAGCCGGTATTCGTGCCATAGCGTCTCCAAATCGCGCGAGACGGCCGCCAGCTCGAAGGCCCCGTTGGCCGTCAGGTCCACCAGCTCCGAGCGCAGCGTTACCGCGCGCTGGCCGCGGCTGCTGCGGGTGCTGCGCACGTCCAGGGTGTCGAGGTCGAGGCGCTGGCCGCGCAACGCGAAGTGCGAGCCGCGCAGCTGCGCCGAGCCCAGCAGCGAGTCGAGCTGAGTGCCGCGCAGGTTCACGCGGGCGGTGGTGCTCATGGTAAGCGGCACGCCCAGCAGGCCCAGCGTGCCCAGGTTGGCGTGGGCCACGTTGGCTAGCACATCGATATGCTGGTGCCGGGGGTCGAGGTTGAAATCACCGTTGGCGGTGAGGCGCACCGCTGGGTCGTCGGCCGTCACCTTGCCCTTGAAGCCCTGCCCGGCAAAGTCGCCGTCGAGGCTCAGGTTGTGGTAGCGGTAGCCATTGAGCCAGATGGCGGGCACGCTTACTACGGCGTGGCCCTTGGCCACGGGCGGCACGAAGCCCGTCCCCTGCACCCGGCCATTCAGCGTCACGTCGCGGATAATCGATTCATCGCCAATAAACTTGCCCACGTTAAAGGCCGTGCTGCGAATAGTGCCCTCGTACACGGCATGGTCAAAGTCGCTCTTGGTTTTCAGGTTCACGTCGGTCGAAACCGCGCCCAGGGCCGTATCGAAATTGGCCTTGCCCACAAAGTCATTGTAGAAGCCCACGAACTGCCCGTCCAGCTTCACCAGGCCCAGGCGCTGCACCAGGCGGTTGGCCGAGGGGGGTAGGAAGCGGCGCAAATCGGCAGCGTCCACCTGCGAGGGCTGCAGGCGCAGGTCAATCAGGCTTTCGCGCCAGCGGGGCAGGTTGTCGGCGTGGGCGCGGGTGGCCACGATGTGGGTGCGCCGGCCGTAGCGCACGTCCAGGTTCTTAATCTGAAAGTCGCGCACGTAGCCCTTGGCATCACCCGAGATGAAAATAGAGTCCTTCAGCGACGCCAAATCGGGCGCGAACTTGGCAATATCATCGGTGTAGAGCTTGGCTCCGCGCAGCTGCGTCACCACCCGCATTGAGTCGTTAAAATCCGAGAAATTACCGAAGCGCTTGTACTCAAACCGGATGTGCTTGCGCAGCTCGCTGCGGCCCAGTCGGAGGGTCAGCCCACCAAAATCCCAGAAGTGCTGGTTGTACTGAATGTTGGCCGTGAGCTCGCGCAGGTGCGTGCGCGACGGCACTTCCACGGCCCGCAGCCCGGCCACGCGGGCGCGCAGGGTGTCGGTTTTCCAGTTGAGGGCCGAAATGTCGGCGTAGATACTATCGACCTGCATGTGGTCGTAGTCCACGGCGCGGCCATAAAACGCCTCGCGGGGCCGGTCGGGCCGCTCAATGGCGAAGTGCCCGTTGCGGATAGCCACGTCGTGCAGCTGAAAATCGAACGGCTTGGAGGTCGTAGTCGTGTCTGGCGGCCCGCTCAGGCGCCTGATGGCCGCCAGGAACTGGTCGAGGGTGGTCGAGTCGCGCCCGGCCACGTCGCGCAGCACGAAGCGCGGCTCAGTAAGCGTGAGGGTACCCACGTGCAGGTGCCGCGGGTCAAACACCGAGAATAATTTGATGTCCGCATCGGCCCTACCCACCCCAAACAGCTCGCCGCCGCGCCGGTCCAGCACCCGCACGCCCTCAAGCAGCACGTGCGAAAACGGCCGCACATCCACGCTGCTAATGGTCACGGACTGGCCCAGCCTCTGCGTCAGCACCTCGGCAATCTGGTGCGCCACCCGCGTTTGCACGCTCGGCACACGCAGCGCCAGCAGCACCCCGCCCACCGCCAGCACCAGTACCACGGCCAGCCCAAGCAAGATTCGGAGCAGAATACGGAGAGCGCGACGCACGAAAAAAGGCGGAAGCAGGTTAAAAAAACGCCCAGGCGAGCCGGTACTAACGCAAAGGTGCAGCTTTTCGCGCGTACCAGTCGGCCCAACGTAGCCAACGGCGCGCGGGTTCGCCCGACCTTTGCGGTTTCAACTGGGAAGTAACTGAGGCTGCCGTACCCTATCTGTCATTGCGAGCCTGCGAGGCAATCGCACCAGAACGATGCTCGAACGACTCGTTCTGGTGCGATTGCTTCGCAGGCTCGCAATGACAAACGATTACTTGCTCATTGCTCATTGCTAATTGATAACTGAAATGACCCTTCTCGCCATCGAATCGAGCTGCGACGACACCGGCGCGGCGGTGTTCCAAAACGGCCAGCTGCTGAGCAACGTGGTGGCTGGCCAGGCCGTGCACGAGCAGTACGGGGGGGTAGTACCCGAGCTGGCCTCGCGCGCGCACCAGCAGCACCTGCTGCCGGTGGTCACGGCCGCGCTGCGCCGGGCGGGCGTTTCCAAAAACGACCTCGACGTGGTGGCCGTGACCCAGGGGCCGGGACTACTCGGCTCCTTGTTAGTAGGAAATTTATTTGCCAAGAGCCTGGCGCTGGCGCTGGGCAAGCCGCTGCTGGCCGTGAACCACATGCGGGCGCACATTTTGGCGCACTTCATCCGCGACCCCAAGCCGACTTTCCCGTTTCTGTGCCTCACCGTGAGCGGCGGCCACACGCAGCTGGTGGTGGTGCGCGGCGCGGCCGATATGGAGATTCTGGGCCAGACCATCGACGACGCGGCCGGCGAGGCCTTCGACAAAACGGCCAAGCTGCTGGGCCTGCCCTACCCCGGCGGCCCCCGCCTCGACAAGCTGGCCCAAACCGGCAACCCGCGCCGCTTCGAGTTTCCGATGGGCGCTATGGAGGGCTATAACTTCTCCTTCAGCGGCCTGAAAACGTCGGTGCTTTATTTCCTGAAAAAGGAAGTCGCCGCCTACCCCCCCTTCGTCGAAGAAAACCTGGCCGACCTCTGCGCCAGCATCCAGCACACCATCGTGCAAACGCTGCTGCGCCAACTCAAAAAAGCGGCCCAGGCCACCGGCCTGCGCCAGGTGGCGCTGGCGGGGGGGGTAGCGGCCAACTCGGGCCTGCGCCAGGGCCTGCAAGCCTTGGCCGCAGTCGAAGGATACTCAGTATTCATTCCCGACTTCGAGTTTTGCACCGACAACGCGGCGATGGTGGGCCAGGCGGCCATCTTCCAGTACGAGGCCGGCGACTTTGCCAGCCAGCTCACCAGCCCCGACCCGCGCCTGAAACTAGCGTAGGGTAAGCTTCAGCTTGCCGCACTTCCGTATAAGGAGCGCCAAAACGGCAAGCAACTGCTCGCCCTACCCCCCACTGATACCTTTACGCCCGCGCCGATTGAATCTGCGGAATCTGCTCAATCTGCAAAATCTGCGATTTATGAAAGACAAGACCCCCGCCCACATTAACATCAAAAACCGCCGCGCTGGCCACGAATACACGTTTCTGGCCAAGTATGACGCGGGCATGATGCTGCACGGCACCGAAATAAAGAGCGTGCGCGCCGCCGAAGTCAACCTCCAGGATGGCTACTGCACCTTCGACCACAAAGGCGACCTGTGGGTGCACAGCGTGCGCATAGCGCCCTACACGCCAGGAACTTATAACAACCACGACGCTATGCGCGTTCGCAAGCTGCTGCTCAACAAGCGCGAGCTCAAGCAGCTGGCCAGCAAAATGGATACCGGCCTCACAATCATCCCGCTGCGGCTATTCGTGACGGACCGCGGCTTTGCCAAGCTTGAAATCGCGCTGGCCCAGGGCAAAAAGCTCTTCGACAAGCGCGAAGACCTCAAAGCCAAGGACCAGAAGCGGGAGATAGAGCGGTTTATCAGATAAAATAAAATCGTTTGTCATTGCGAGCGAAGCGCGGCAATAATAAACAATGATTAATTACTCCTCAAGATTTTGAACCACGGTATTTGCGCGCTCAGCGCCGTTCCGGTCCGCGCCGAGCCTACCGACCGCGCCGAGCTGGTCACCGAATTGCTGTTTGGCGAGTGCTACACGGTGCTGCAAACCCAGGGCAACTGGCTGCGCATTGAGGCCGCCGCCGACAGCTACCTGGGCTGGATTGACTTCAAGCAGCACCGGCCCGTGAGCGACGCCTACTTTACTGCCTGGCGCGGCCAGGACCACCCGCGCGTGCTCGACGTGGTGCAGGTGGTGTCGAGCGCCGCCCAGCGCCAACCCATCACCCTGGGCTGCCGCCTACCCTTCTTCGACGGCATGACGCTACGGCTGGGCGACGATAATCCGCTGTTTTTCAACGGCACGGCCACCAACCTGGCCAATGCCTGCCCGCCCGAGCGGCAGCTGGTGCTGCTGCGCAAAATGGGGCAGCACTTTTTAAAAGCGCCCTACGTGTGGGGCGGCAAAAATATCTTCGGCATCGACTGTTCGGGACTGATGCAGACGCTGTTTGGCCTCGTGGGCGTGCAGCTGCCGCGCGATGCCCGCCAGCAGATTGCGCTGGGCGAGCCCGTCGATTTCGTGACGCAGGCCCAGCTCGGCGACCTGGCTTTTTTCGATAATGCCGACGGCGCCATCGTACACGTGGGCATGGTCTTCGACGATGGCCTCATCCTGCACGCCTCGGGCGAGGTGCGCCTCGACCCGCTCGACCACCACGGCATTTTCAACCGCGACCGCCAGAAATACGGCCACAAGCTGCGCCTAATCAAGCGTTTGCTGTAGCGCAAAGTTTCTACTTCGTGCGCGAGCACAGCGAGCATCGTCGTTCGCGCCGAGTGGTCCCGTCTGCTCGCGGCGCTCGCGCACGAAGTGGAAACTTCGCGCTACTTACCATTGAATGGGCTGCTCGCCGTTTTTTTCGAGCCACGCATTAGCCTGGCTAAAGGGCTTGGAGCCGAAAAAGCCGCGGTCGGCGGAGTAGGGCGAGGGGTGAGCAGCCTTCAAAATCAGGTGCTTGCGGGCGTCAATCAGCTCTTCCTTCTTCTGCGCGTAGGCGCCCCACAGGATAAAAACCACGTGCGGCCGGCCCGCCGACACGCGCCGGATAACTTCATCCGTAAATTCTTCCCAGCCTTTTTTCTGGTGTGAGCCGGGGGTAGCGGCCCGCACCGTGAGGGTCGCATTCAGCAGCAAAACGCCCTGCTGGGCCCAGCGGTCGAGGTTGCCATTGGCGGGCGCGGGGGTGCCGGGTAGGTCATCTTGCAGCTCTTTGAAAATATTTTGGAGCGACGGAGGCGTGCGAATGCCATCGTTCACCGAAAAAGCCAAGCCGTGGGCCTGATTCTTGCCGTGGTAGGGGTCTTGTCCCAGGATAACCACTTTCACCTCCTCAAATGGGCACGCGTCGAAGGCATGAAAAATCTGCGAGCCCAGTGGGTACACGGTGGTAGTGGCGTATTCGCCCCGCACCCAGGCCGTGAGCTTTTGGAAATAGGGTTTTTCAAATTCGGCGGCGAGTACCGGCCGCCAGCTTTCGGCAATTTTGACCATGAAGTAAAAGAAGAAATGAAAGAGAAAACCCGCGCAACAACTAAACCAGCAGGCCTCGCGTTGAGGCCTCAAAACCAAACTTACGGGGCTACTGTTGCCCCAGCAGCGTAATTTCGCCGGCCGCCGCTATGCCAACTACCACTACGCAAGGCGTAACCGTTACGGTTACGACCAACTACCTGCCCGACTACTCCAGCCCTGCCCAGGAGCACTTCGTGTTTGCCTACCGCATTGATATTCGCAATGACAGCGAGTTTACCATCAAGCTTTTGCGGCGCCACTGGTACATTTCCGATGTCAACACCGGCATGCGCGAGGTAGAGGGCGAGGGGGTAGTAGGCCGCCAGCCCGTGCTGGAGCCCGGCGAGGCGCACCAGTACGTGAGCGGCTGCAACCTCAAGTCGGGGGTAGGCAAGATGCGCGGCACTTATCTCATGGAGCGCGTGGTCAACGCGGAGCAATTTCGGGTTAATATCCCGGAGTTTACCCTGATGGTGCCGTTTCGGATGAACTAGGCTCGCAGTGACAGACGGTTAACAAAATTGTACCAACTCCTCGCTTATCTCCGCCACTGGCTGCTGCGCTCAGGCAATGCCCACGGGCTGCATTCGCCGTTTGTGTTTGGGCTCTACACCACGGTGGTGCGCCACGACGGCATGTTTCGCGCCTACCCCCTCGTGGAGAAGCGACGTCAGGAGCTACTGGCCAGCGACCACGTGCTGGACGTAACCGATTTTGGGGCGGGCTCGCAGGTGGCCGGGGCCGGTGGGCGGCAGCGGGCCGTGCGCGATATTGCCCGCCACGCGGCCAAGCCGCCGCGGCTGGCACAGCTGCTGTTTCGGCTGGTCAACTACTTTCAGCCGGCCGCCATCCTGGAGCTGGGCACCTCGCTGGGCCTCACCACGGCCTACCTGGCGCTGGCTAATTCGCGCGGTCAGGTGCTCACTTTTGAAGGCTGCCCCAACACGGCGGCCGTGGCCCGCCAAACGTTTGAGCAGCTGAAAATTGAGAATGTGCGACTGGTAGAAGGCAACCTCGACGCGACCCTGCCCGCCACGCTGGCCGCGCTGGATAAGCCGCTCGATTTCGTGTTTTTCGATGGCAACCACCGCTACGAGCCCACGCTGCGCTACTTCGAGCAGTGCCTGGCTAAGGCACACGAGCACAGCGTGTTCGTGCTCGATGATATTCACTGGTCGGCCGAAATGGAGCAGGCCTGGGCGGCCATTAAGGCGCATCCCAGCGTGACCGTAACCATCGACTTATTCTACGTCGGGCTAGTGTTTTTTCGGAAGCAGCAGCCCCGGCAGGACTTCTGGCTGCGCTCCTGAACATAGCCTTCTCTTGTGCTAACTTCGCTTATCATTCCCCTCCTGCCTCAATGCCCACCGCCGACCAGCGCCTCGACCAACTAGAACCCATTATCAGCGAAATGCTGGCTCGCCTGGACGAAACCGCCGCGAAAGTGGAGCGCGTATCGGCTCAAGTGCGTCAACTCACGCTCACAGTTACGAATTCGATTGCTGCTCAAAGTGATACTATAGAGTTTTTGCTGGTAAAAACTACTGAGCTAAGTAATAAAACAGACGTGCTGGCGGAGAAAACAGACGTGCTGGCGGAGAAGACGGATGCTTTGGAGGTCAACATAACTGGCTTGCGTACCGAAGTAAATCAACGGTTCGACCAGCTTTTTGACTACCTGAAAGAAAAGCTGAACTAGCGCGGTCGTACGTTACGCCGTCAGCCCCTGCGGGTCGATGTCGCCGCTGGGGCGCACGGCCTCGCGCACGCGGGTGAGGCGCTGCAAGAGGGCTTCGAGCTGGTCGAGGGGCAGCATATTGGCCCCGTCGGAGAGGGCGGTGGCGGGGGTAGGGTGCGTTTCGATAAACAGGCCGTCGGCGCCCACGGCGATGGCGGCTTTGGCAATGGTTTCGATGAGGGCGGGCTGGCCGCCGGTGACGCCGCTGGCCTGGTTGGGCTGCTGCAAGGAGTGCGTCACGTCCATCACCACGGGCACGCCGAAGCCGCGCATGGTGGGCAGGTTGCGAAAATCCACGACCAAGTCGCTGTAGCCGAACGAGTTGCCGCGGTCGGTGAGGATGACGTGCGGATTGCCCGCGCCCTGCACCTTGTCCATCGCCCAGCGCATGGCCTCGCCATTGAGAAACTGGCCTTTCTTGATATTCACCACTTTGCCGGTTTTGGCGGCCGCTACCAGCAGCTCGGTCTGGCGGCAGAGGAAGGCCGGTATCTGCAGCACGTCCACGTACTCGGCGGCCAGCGCGGCCTCGTCCGACTCGTGGATGTCCGTGACGGTGGGCACGCCAATTTCGCGCCCCACTTTTTGCAGAATGCGCAGCGCCGTTTCGTCGCCAATGCCCGTGAACGAGTCGAGCCGCGAGCGGTTGGCCTTGCGGTACGAGCCCTTAAAAATGTACGGAATCTGCAGCTTATCAGTAATATGCTTCACGCGCTCGGCAATGCGCAGGGCCATATCTTCGCCTTCGATGACGCAGGGCCCGGCCATCAAAAAAAACTGGCCGGAGTTGGTGTTGCGGAAGTGGGGTAGGGCCTGGGCCAGGGAGGTGAGCATGAGGAAAGAAGAAGAAAATGAAGGCCGGAACTATTGTTTTTCCAGGCAAATAAACAGCTCGCGCCCGGCCCGCGCCCGCAGCGAGTTGTACGCGGTTTCGAAGTGAACAAACCGGAAATACGGCGCGAAGTACGCGTGGTATTCGGCGCGGCTGCCGCCGAAAGGCGGCTCAGTGGCCTTGGGAAAAATGGTGTCGAAAAGCAGGCCCACCAGCTTGCCACCCGGCCGCAGCAGCGCGGCGCACTGCCGGGCGTAGGTGGGCCGCAGGCGGGGGTCGAGGGCGCAGAAGAAGGTTTGCTCGAGGAGCAGGTCGAACGGCTCGGTGGGGGGTAGGGCGAAGAAATCGGCCTGCCAGAGATGTGCCACGGGAAAATCGGGCACGCGGCCGGCCAGCGCCGCCAGGGGCTCGGGGGCTAGGTCGGCCACTACCACGTGCCGAAAGCCCCGGCGGTGCAGGTACTCGGCCTCGTAGGCCCGGCCGGCGCCCGGAATCAGGATGCGCGGCTGGCGGGCCACCGGCAGCTGGTCGAGGTAGGCGCGCAGCGGGGGGGTAGGGCCGCCCGCATCCCAGTCGGCGCGGCCGGGGGTGGCGTAGCGGGCCTGCCAGTAGGCGGCATCGAAGGGCGGGAAAACCGTTTGCACAGGAGCTAAGTATAACGAGGACCGAAGTCGATTGGGAATTTCGCCTATTTTTACCCGGCACAAAGGTAGGTAGCGACCCAGTCGGCCCTTTGCATTCTGCCACTTCATCCACCCAGCCCCCTTCTTTATGGAGCCCAAACAGGAATATCCCGAACCCCGCCAAAACAACAGCCGCGTCCTTCTGTGGGTCGCTCTAGTGCTCGTGCTGCTTGGTATCAACGGGGTGCTATTTTACCTGAACTCACAGAAAAAGACTGAGAATGAGCAGCTTACGACGCAAGTGCAGGCTAAAGACACGAAGCTGCAAGCTCAGATTAAGGAGTATGAAGACCTGAAGGCCAGCTACGAGCGCCAGAGCCAGGACCTGCAAAAGCTGGGCCTGAGCAACGACTCGCTCTCCGCGCGCATCTCCAGCATCAACGCCGACCTGTTGAAGTTGCGCTCGTTTAAGGCGGGCTCCTTTTCGGTGGCGCAGCAGCAGCTTTTCAAGCAGCGCGCCCTCAACCTGGAGAGCCAGCTCAAGAAAAAAGATGAGCAGATTGCCGACCTGAAAAAGTCGAACGAAAACCTCTATACCGAAACCACGACCCTGAAGGAGCGGCAGAACAAGCTGACCGACACTATCAGCACCATCGCCAAAACCAACCGCGACCTGAGCGATAAGGTGACGGTAGCCTCCCGCGTGCAGGCCAGCAACATCCACGTGAGCGTGCTCAACAAGCGCGACAAGGAGAAGGACGACGACAAGGAGGAGTTTAAAGCCCGTAAGGTGGACCGGGTGAAGGTGACCTTTAGCCTGGCCCGCAATGACGTGACGCCGAAGGACACCAAAACCATCTACATGCGCATCCTGGAGCCCGACGGCGCGGCCCTCTACAACCTGAGCACGGGCGGCGGCACCTTCACCGTGGATGGCCAGGAGGCCTTTTATACCATGAAGCAGGATGTGGTATTTGACAACAGCAAGCAGGCCCTCAACTTCGTGTACGCCAAGGGCGGCGACTACAAAATCGGCCAGCACACGGTCGAGTTGTACGAAGGCGGCTCGTTGATGGGCAAGACTACGTTTACGCTGAAGTAAAGCGCGTTAGCTAATTCAACTTAGCCGAAAACAGAACGTCATGCTGAGCTGCTTCGGCAAGCTCAGCATGACGTTCTGTTTTTACCATTTCGTATTCCTGACAAGTCCCTACCCCCCTGCATCATGCCCACCGAAGCACTGCTGAGCTGGAGCGGCGGCAAAGACGCGGCCCTGGCCCTGTACCACGCCCGGCGCGACCCGCGCTACCGCGTGGCGCACCTGCTCACGAGCGTGACCATGCCGGCTGAGCGCGTGGCGATGCACGGCGTGCGGGTGGCGCTGCTCGAAGCCCAGGCAGCGCGCATTGGCCTACCCCTTACGCAACTGCGCCTGCCCGAAATGCCCGCGATGGCCGACTACGACCGGGCGCAGCAGGCCACGCTGGCCGGCCTGCGGGCGCGGGGTGTAGAAGCTGCTTTTTACGGCGACATTTTTTTGGAAGACCTGCGGGCCTACCGCGAGCAGCAGCTGGCGCGGGCGGGGCTGCGCGGCGAGTTTCCGCTGTGGCAGCGGCCGGGCGCCGAACTGCTGCGCGAGTTTCTGGCCCTGGGCTTTGGGGCGATAATCGTGTGCGTGAACGAGCGCTGGCTCGACGCCAGCTTCTGCGGGCGGCTGCTCGACGCCGATTTTTTGCGCGACCTGCCGCCCGGCGTGGACCCCTGCGGCGAAAACGGCGAGTACCACAGCTTCGTGTTTGACGCGCCGTATTTCAGCGCGCCCATCTCGTTTGGGAAGGGCGAATTGGTGCGCCGCACCTACGCGCCGGCCGCGAGTAGCGCTACCCCTGCTGGGACCGATGACCCCTTTGCCATCGGCTTCTGGTACCAGGACCTGCTGCTCGCGTAGAGTAGGCTTTAGCTTACCGCTGGCTGGTAGCATAGTTTTTTCGGCGGCTTTTGGTCGGCAAGCTGAAGCTTGCCCTACATTTCGGGCGACTTTTGCAGCTCTCCCTTTTGTCGCTCCTTCGCTTGCTTACCAAAAAATACCTGTGGCTGCTGCTGTTGCTGGCGGCCCCGCTGCTGGCCCCGGCCCAGCGCCGCCCGGCCGCCCGGGCCACTCGCCCACACCCGCGCCACGCGGCGCCTACCCCCCCTAAAAAGGCCGTAGTGGGTCAGGCGCCCGCTTTTTTGCGCTACCTGCATTCGCCGTGGGTCGATAGCCTGATGCGCGCGCTCACGCCCCGGCAGCGGGTGGCGCAGCTGTTTATGCTGGCCGCTTATTCCAACAAGCCCGCTATTTACCAGGACTCGATTTCGACGCTGATAAAGGATTACGGCATCGGCGGGCTGATATATTTTCAGGGTGGGCCGGTGCGGCAGGCGCGGCTGCTAAATCGGTTTCAGCGCGAGAGCCGGGTGCCGCTGCTGGTGGCGATGGATGCTGAGTGGGGCGTGGGTATGCGCCTCGACAGCGTGCAGAAATTCCCGTACCAGATGACGCTGGGCGCGGTACCGGCGGCCGATTCGTTGCTCATCTACGACATGGGCCGCGAGGTGGCGCGGCAGTTTCGGCGGCTGGGCATGCAGGTGAATTTCGCGCCGGTGGTCGATGTCAATAACAACCCCAACAATCCGGTTATCGGCTTCCGCTCGTGGGGCGAAAACCCGGCCGCCGTGGCGCGCCTGAGCCGCCTCTACATGCGCGGCATGCAGGACGCGGGCGTGCTGGCCGTGGCCAAGCACTTTCCCGGCCACGGCGACGTCGATGCCGACTCGCACCTGGGCCTGCCGGTGGTACGGGTAGACCGCGAGCGCCTCGATACGCTGGAGCTGCCGCCCTTCAAAAGCATGATTGCCAATGGGATAGGGGGCATGATGGTGGCCCACCTCAACGTGCCGGCCCTCGATACCGTGCGCGGCCCCAGCACCTTATCCCGGCCCATCGTGACGGGCGTGCTGCGCCAGCAGCTGGGCTTTCGGGGGGTAGTCTTTACTGATGCCATGAACATGAAGGGCCTCACCAACCTGGTGCCGCCCGGCGAGGCCGAAGTGCGCGCGCTGCTGGCCGGCAACGACGTGCTGGAGTTCAGCAAAAACGTGCCGTTGGCCCTCAGCAGCGTGCTAGCCGCCGTGGACAGCGGGCGCATTTCGCAGGCGCGCATCGACGAGAGCTGCCGCCGCGTGCTGGCCCTCAAGCAGTGGGCCGGCCTGCGCCGGCGGCCGGTTATCAGCGAGCAAAATCTATTTGCCGACCTCAACCCGCCGCACGCCCGCTACCTGGCCCACCGCCTCACCGCGCGCAGCCTCACGCTGCTGCGCAACCAGCGCAATACGTTGCCCTTGCAGCGCCTCGACACATTGCGCCTGGCTACCCTGGTGCTGGGCGGCGAGCCGGTCGATACCACTGACTTTCAGCGGGCCGTGGCGGACTACGACGCCCAGGTGGCGCACTTTCACTTGCCCGCCGCGCCTACCCTCGACGAGTTGACCGACATGCGGGCCCGGCTCTTTGGCTACGACGTGGTGCTGGTGGCGCTGCAAAACCTGGGGCGCCTGCCCGCTACCAATTTCGGCATCGCGCCCGAGGCCAACGTGCTGCTGCGCGAGCTGACCAAGCCCGGCCAGCAGGTGATTCTGAGCATCTTCGGCTCGGCCTACGCGGCGGCCAAGGTGCGCGACTTCGACCGGGCCAGCGCCGTGGTCATGGCCTACCAGGAAAGCCCCGAGGCCCAGCAGCTGGCGGCTCAGCTCATTTTCGGGGGGGTAGGGGCCGTGGGCAAGCTGCCCGTAACTGTGGCGAATAACCTGCCCGCCGGCTTTGGCCTCACCACCCAGCCCGGCCTGCGCCTGGCCTACGCCCACCCCGAGGCTGCGGGCATGGACACCCGCCTCGAAGCCCGAGTGGATAGCATCATGCGGCAGGCGCTAACGGCCGGGGCCACGCCGGGCGGGCAGGTGCTCATTGCCCGGCGGGGCGTGGTGGTGCTGCGCAAAAGCTACGGGTACCAGCAAGCCAGGGGCGCGGGGCAGCTGCCTACCCCCCCGCCAACGGGCCAAGCGGCGCTGCTGACCGCCAGCAGCATGGCCAGCGAGCCCGGCGCGCAAGTGGCCAGCGCCGCGCCCGCGGCCAGTGCGCCGCCGGCCGCCGGGCTGCGCCTAGTTAAGAATACCGACCTCTACGACCTGGCCTCGCTCACCAAAGTGCTGGCGGCCACGCCCGCGCTGCTCAAGCTGCAGGAGCAGGGCAAATTCAACCCCGACAGCACGCTAGGGCAGCTTTTTCCCTTCCTGGCCAAGACCAACAAGGCTAGTCTAAAGCTGCGCGACGTGCTGACCCACCAAGCCGGCCTGCCCGCCTGGATTCCGTTTTGGAAGGCCTTTGCCAAGGCCGATGGCACGTTGCGGCGGCGTTGGTTTCGGGCCGACTCGTCGCGGCGCTTTCCGCTGCCGGTGGCGCGCGGGCTGTGGGGTAGGGCCCGGCTGCCGGGCTATATCTACGGGCAAATTGGGGCCGCACCGCTCAATGCCAAGCCGGGCTACGTGTATTCGGACTTGTCGTTTTACCTCTACCCCGAGCTGGTGCGGCGGCGCACGGGCCAGCCGTTCGAGCAGTTTTTGGCGAAGGAAGTGTACCGGCCGCTGGGCTCGGGGCTGCACTTTCAGCCGCTGCACCACGCGCCGCTGGGTCGCATCGTACCTACCGAGTACGACTCGCTTTTCCGGCGCCAGCTGCTGCACGGCTACGTCGATGACGAGGGCGCGGCGCTGCTGGGCGGTGTTTCGGGCCACGCGGGCCTCTTCGGCTCGGCCAATGATGTGGCGCAGCTGGCGCAGGCCTATGCCTGGGGCGGACGCTACGGCGGCCAGCAGGTATTCGACAAAGCGATTTTAGCCGATTGGACGCGCCAGCAGTCGGCCGGCAACCGGCGGGCGCTGGCCTTCGACCGGCCCGCCAGCCCGGCGGTGGGCAACACCGCGCCGGGCGCCTCGGCCGGCAGCTTCGGGCACTCGGGCTTCACGGGCACGTATTTCTGGGTTGACCCCGAGCGGGAACTGGTGGTAGTCGTGCTCACCAACCGCCTCAATCCCTCGCGGCGCAACAACAAGCTGAGTGAGTTGAACGTGCGCACCCAGATTCAGCAGGTGGCGATTGAAGCGCTGCGGTAGGCTTGTGCGCGAAAGATATTTCCAATCACTGCGCGAAAATTCCCTATTCCCCCACCTGCTCGGCCAGCAGCCAGCGCATGGCCTCGGCCTCGGTGATGCACTGGTTCATGCGGAAGGGCTCGTGGTGGGCGTAGTCGGTGGGCTCGGGCACGAGGCCGTCCTGCTGAAACTCTTGCCGCAGGCCGGGCGCCATGAAGTACACCAGGCGCACGGGCGCGCCTAGCTCGCGCACGGCCTGGTCGTAGTAGGTAGCCAGCAACCAGGCCAGGGTAGCCGGCGCGCTGCGGCCCCGCCGCCGGATGTCGAGCAGCCAGTAGTGGGCACCGAAGTGCTGGGCGGCGGCCAGCAGGTCGGCGTAGTCGCGCAGGGCTTCGGCCTCCGCGACGGGGCGCAGCCAGCGGCCCACCAGCACCCGAAAATCGGGTTGGTAGCTTATTTCGAAGTGTTCGGAAGCGGTGTAAAGCTGGGGCATGAAAACCGCGGTTCTTGGTAACCACGCACGTACTGTTCAGCTGGCCTAACGAGCCGACCGTGCTAAGTGTTCGGGCGGCTTCAAAAGAAGCGCGGGGGGTAGGGCCGTGCGGCCCCTGGCTGCTATCTTCCGGCTTCTATCCCATTTCCCACCCGCCCCCGATTATGCTCGGACTTATGATGCAGACGCCCCTGCGCATCGCGGGGCTGATTGAGCACGCCGCCAAGTGGCACGGCACTACCGAAATCGTGTCGCGCCTGCCCGAGGGCGGCCCCCTGCACCGCTACACCTACGCCGCCGCCCACCAGCGCGCCAAGCAGCTGGCCAATGCCCTCACCCGGTTGGGAATTCGAGAAGGCGACCGCGTGGGCACGCTGGCCTGGAACACGCACCGGCACTTCGAGCTATACTACGGCATCTCGGGCATTGCGGCGGTGTGCCATACCATCAACCCGCGGCTGTTTTTCGAGCAATTGGTGTACATCATCAACCACGCGCAGGACCGGCTGCTGTTCTTCGACCTCACCTTTCTACCCCTTGTAGCCAAGCTGGCGCCGCACTGCCCGAAGGTGGAGAAGTGGATACTCATGGCTGGTCCCGAGCACCTGCCCGCCGATTCGGCCTTGCCCGGCCTGGCCAGCTACGAAAGCCTGCTGGTGGCCGAAAGTACTGATTTTGACTGGCCGGTGTTTGACGAAAACACGGCGTCCTCGCTCTGCTACACCTCCGGCACCACCGACGAGCCCAAGGGCGTGCTCTACTCGCACCGCTCCACGCTGCTGCACAGCTACGCCGCCTCGCTGCCCGACTGCTTCAACTGCGGCGCGCGCGACACGATTTTGCCCGTTGTGCCCATGTTCCACGTCAATGCCTGGGGCGTGCCCTACCTGGCGGCGCTCAACGGCTGCAAGATGGTGCTGCCCGGCCCCGCGCTCGATGCGGCCAGCTTGTATGAGCTGTTTGAAAGTGAGAAGGTTACGTTCTCGGCCGGCGTGCCCACTATCTGGTTCGGGCTGCTGACCTACATGCGCGAGGGCCAGCGCCAGTTCTCCACGCTGCGCAAGATGATAGTGGGCGGCGCCTCGTGCCCGCCGGCCATGCTGCGGGCCTTCGACGAAGAGCTGGGGGTAGAGATTCGCCACGCCTGGGGCATGAGCGAAACTTCGCCGCTCGGCACCGTGAGCACCCTCAAAGCCAGTCAGCTGGAGCTGCCCGAGGAGGCGCAGTTCTTCCTGAAAATCAAGCAGGGCCGCGTCATTTTTGGCATCGACATGGAAATTGTGGACGGCGAGGGCCAGCCGCTGCCCCACGACGGCGTGGCCTTTGGCGACCTGCTGGTGCGCGGGCCCTTCGTGGTGGGTGACTATTTTGGCACGCCTACCCCCGGCCAGCTCACCGCCGACGGCTGGTTCCGGACCGGCGACGTGGGCACCATCGACCCCGAGGGATTCCTCAACATCACCGACCGCTCGAAGGACGTGATAAAATCGGGCGGCGAGTGGATTTCGAGCATCGACCTCGAAAACCTGGCCGTGGCCCACCCCAGCATCGCCGAAGCAGCCGTCATTGGCGTGCCGCACCCCAAGTGGAGCGAGCGCCCGCTGCTGGTGGCCGTGCGCAAGCCCGGCCATGAGGTGACGGGCGAAGAATTACTGGCCTTTTTGGATGGCAAAATTGCGCCCTGGTGGCGGCCCGACGCCGTGGAGTTTGTGGACCAACTACCGCACACGGCCACCGGCAAACTCCTCAAAACCCAATTGCGTAAAGATTTCGCGGGCTACGAGCTGAAGTAGCGCTGCCTTACCTCTCCTGCTAATTGCCCTTGTGAAAAAACTCCTAGTTGCCCTGCTGACC
>CAZZWL010000070.1:0-28053 GCA_964657755.1 uncultured Rhodanobacter sp. | reverse complement strand
AATCTTCTAATCGTTGGGGTAATAATCCTGACGATTAGGAAAGATTGCCGCGCTCCACTTCGTTGCGCTCGCAATGACAAACGGTCTCTAAAACTTCTTATAGTAATGTTAGGCGATTGGTGCTCACGGCTTTGTCATTCACCAGCAGCGAGCAAAAATACAACCCGGCCGGCAAGCCCGTCACATCGAGGGGCAGGCCGCTGGCGGCGGTAGCCAGCGGCAGCGGCAGCAGGCGCACCTCGCGGCCCAGCACGTTGCTTAGCCGCAGCTTGTAGTCGGGCCCAGTCTGCGCCGACAGCTGCACCGTGAGCTGCCCACGGGCCGGGTTCGGAAACAGGCTCAGCGTGGGGTTGAAGCCCTGAAACGGCATCGGGGCGAGCACCGAGTGCAGCGCGCGGCCACCGCGCAATGCAATGTAAATGTTCGATTTGGTAATAGTAGCGGTGGGCATCGCCACGTAGCTGCCCAAAGCAGGCATGGTCCACACGGTGGGCGCGCTCTCGGGCAGGGTAGGGCGCGCTTCCGACGTCCAGCCCAGGCCAAAGTGGCCGGCGCTGGTGGCGGGCTGGCTTGAAGGCGGCAGGGCAATGGGGCTGCCGGGCGCCCGCTGGGTGGCGTAAGCAGTGGCCCCAACGGCCGCCGGCACCAGGGCCAAAGCGGCTAAAGCCAGGGTTAAAAGACGAGTAGCAAGGCGCATAGGGAGGTAAATGAAGCGGCGCAGCCGTAAGGCCACGCAAGTTAGCAGAATAGCGGCGGGTTATCTACGAATACAAGCTCCGTGCCGAAGCAGAAGTTGCTGCAAGCCGGGGTAAAGTCGGCCAAAGCGGCGCTTTACCGGACGAAACGGGGGGTAGAAACGCGAAAAAATGGCGGCGCGGCGATGATATGCTCCGCAAAGCAAGATGAGATGAAGAACGTCATTCCGAGCCTTTCGAGGAATCTCGCTCGCTTCATGTATGTCATTAGCCAACGGTGCGGTAGAGACGCTTCGACAAGCGGACGCCAGATGAGCATGACGCTCTTTTATTTTTTTAATTATTTACCCTGCTTTTCCTCTCACCGCACCCGCACTACGCCCGCGCCGCTCACCGAGCGGTACTCGCCGTTGTACATGGCTTCGGCGCTGACGGGGCCCAGCTTGAAGGTACCCTTGCTCACGGCGCGGGCCAGGTAGGCGAAGAGCTTGGGCTGCGGCGTGGCGGTGGTGAAGATGTTGAGGCGGTCGTCGCGCACGTCGAGGTAATCGGGTTGGGCCAGATTGGGGAGGGTAGGGAGGTCGCGCTGCACGCCCAGGCGCGGGTTTTCGATTTCCAGCCCGGCCGGCAGCAGGTCGGTGATGGCCACGTTCTTGACCTCGCCGGCCGCGTCGCCGCTTTGCAGCGCGATAACTACCAACACCAGGTCATTCTGCTGGAAGGTGGGGTTGGTGAGCGGCTTGCCGTCGCGCGTAGCGAAGAAGCGGCGCACCTTCAGGTAGTGGTCTTCCTCGGGCACGCGGCCGCTGGCGCTCACGCCCTGCTGCTGCCAGAAATAGTAGAGCGCCCCCGCGCCGCTGGGCTTTATCGCCAGCGTGCGGTTGGCCACGTTGTTCACCGTGAGGTCTTTGCCGTCAAATTTGCCAACGAGCTTGCCGTCGGCCAGCAGGTCGGCCACCGCCGTGCTGGCCTGGGCGCGGCGCGCTATTTTGCCCAGCGCGAGCAGCGCGAAGGCCCGCTCCTGGGTGTTGAGGTAGGGCGCGTCGTGCACCTGCCGGCTCAGCTGCCGGGCCAGGGCGTTCACCTGCGGGTTGGTGGGGTCGGCGCTCAGCAAGGCATTGAGGGCCAGCGCCTCATCGCGGATGGGCGAGGCAAACGAGCCGCCCAGCTCGCGCTGCGCCCGCTCGGGGCTGAACTGCCGGGGTAGGGTTTCCTGGAAAGCCCGCTGCTGGCCACCCAGCGCGTAGGTGCAGGCCAGCAGGAAGCGCGCATCGGACGTGAGCAGCGGCCGGTTGGCCTTGTAGTAGTTGAGAGCCACAGCATCCTGGCGGCCGGCCAGGGCCAGCACGTAGAGCGAGTAGGCGATTTCGCGCGGGGCGATAATGCGCTCACGGGCAATGTTATTCACGTCGAAATACTGGTATTTCTCCGTCTCGCGCTTCTTGAGGCGCAATTGCAGGTAGCGCAGCATCTTATCAAGCGTGCTCTGGTTCACGGCGAAGCCAGCCTGCTTGGCTTCGAGCAGGAAATGCGCGGCGTAGGCGGTGGCCCACCAGTTGTCGTAGTCGCCGCCCGGCCAGTAGCTCAGGCTGCCGTTATAGAGCTGCATGCTCTCGATTTTGCGGATGGCCTCCTGCACGTTGTAGTTGGGGTTGTAGCGCTGGGCTTTGGCCCGCGTCCCCGTTTGCTGCCGCAGCGTGGTCGCCAAATCGCCGAAATACAGCTGCGGGAACGCGGCAGACACAGTTTGCTCCAGGCAGCCGTAGGGGTATTCGAGCAGGTAGTTCAGGTCCTTGGCAAACTGCGTGAGCGGCGAGCGGCTCAGCACCAGCTTGCTGCGCAAAGTGCTGGGTAAAAAGTCGCTGCGCAGGTTAAGCGTGGCGGGCGTGCCGGCCGTGGCTTCCCCGCTGCCCGTGCGCGAGGCTAGCGGCGCGGCCGGGCGGATGGGGATGTCAATGGTTTCAGAGAAAGTTTCCTTAATAGAAACTCCTGGGGTAATGCCGGTGGCTAAAACCGTCACATTCGCATTCCCGATGCTATTGCTAGCCTTCAAATGAAATACGAAGCGACCTTCTGAATTAGCCGCGACCGGAATAACATAGGAAACTGGTCTGGCAAAGTAAGAGCTTGAGCCATCTCGCACCGCAACTTCAGCAGATTCAATAGGACCAGTAAGTTTCAGTTTTGTATCGACGAATATCTTCTTGCCAGTTGTATTTGTAAAAGTCACCGGCACACTCAGGCTATCCCCCGGACTAGCGAACCGCGGCAGCGCCGTCGAAATTACCACCGGGTCGGCCACGCGCATGGTTTGCTCGGCGTTGGCGAAGGCGTCGTCTTTGTAGGCCACGGCCATCACGCGCAGCGCCCCGCTGAACTGCGGCACCCGCACCCGGTAGCGCACCAGGCCAGCGGCATCGGCGGTGAGGATGCCGCTCCACTTGGCCACCAGCTTCACGCGGCGGCTGGGCACGGGCGAGGCGCGGCGGGCCATGTCGGCCGCGTCGCCGCCGCTGCTGCTGCTGCCCAGCTCGGGCAGCAGAAACGGGTACACGTCGAAGGCGCTCACTTCGAGCGCCCGCTTCTGGTAGAAGTAGCCGTAGGGGTCAGGCGTCTGGTAGTTTTTGCGCTGCAAAATGCCCTCATCCACCACCGCCAGCGTCACCTGGGCGCGCGGCGCTGTATGCACCTCAATGGTCTGGAAGGTTTGCGAGCGGCTCAGGGCGGCCACCGTCAGGGTGAGGGGTAGGTGGGCGCCGGGCTTCTCCACGGTCAGCGGCACGAAGCCGCGGGCTACGGTGAGGGGTAGGGCGTTGTCGGTGATGGGCCGGATGGCGGTGGCCGTCACGTACACGTTGGGCACGTGGCCGGCGCGGATAGGCACGCTCACCCGCGCCGACTTTTGGTCGGTATCGACGTAAAAATGGTCGAATACCTGGTCGCGCTCCACCGTCACCAGCACCCGGCCAGGGAAGGGCGTTTTGAGCAGCAATTGGGCCGTTTCGCCCGGCTCGTACTTCGGCTTGTCGGCCTCAATCGTCACCTCGCCCTCGGTGCTTACCTCGAAGGCGTTGCCGGCCGTGTCGCCGCTGCCGTAGGCGTAGAAGTGCGTGGCCACGTAGCTAGCCGCCCCCGGCCGGCTCACCCGCACCTCGTACTCGCCCGAGTAGGTCGGCGTAAAGCTGAAGCCCGTCCCTACCCCCACGCTCAGGGTCTGTGCGCTCAGGGTTTGCTCGCGCTTCTGCGAGTTATACACGTAGCGGCCGCCCTGGCGCTCCAGCACGGTTTCCCAGAGCAGCCGCACCACGCGCACCTGGGCCGGGGCCGTGGTAGGCCGCCCGCCCGGCGTGAGCGCCACTAGCTTGATGGGCAGCGCCTGGCGCGTGCTCACCAACTCGGGCAGGTTCTGGATGCCAAACATCGCCGCCTGCGTTTGCACCTCGAAAGTGGCGAGCCGGTTCACGGGCCGGCCAGTTTCGTCGAAAATCGTGGCAAACGCTACCCCCTCCAGCGTGCCCAAGTCGCGGGCATCGGGCAGGGTGTAGGCGGCGGTGCCGCGCCCGGCGGCGTCGGTTTCGCCCTGCTGCACCTCCTTCTGGAAGCGCGCCGCGATGCCGGTCGGAGGAGTGCTACCGCCGTAGTCGTTGCGCTGGGGCCGCTCGCCGGTGTTGATATCGAAGTCATAATCGGGGTAATTCTTGGCTGAGAACTTCTTCTCTTTCAGCGAAAACTCGACCTCAAACTTGCGCCCGGCCGCCGGCGGGCCAAACAGGTTTTGGGCCAGAATGGCGGCCGTCACGGTCTGGGCCGGGCGCAGCACGGCGGGCGCGGCGGTCACCGTTACTTTTAAGCGGTCGGGGATAAATTCCTCCACGCTCACCGCTTTCGAGCTGAGCAGCACGTCGTTGCCGGTCAATACTTCCAGTGAGTAGAGGCCCGTCATGGCCGTGGGGGGTAGGATAAAGCGCGACTCGACCGCGCCGGCCGCGTTCAGCTTTTCGCCCAGGCTGGCGTATTCCTGGCCGGTGGGCAGCAGCAGGCGCACCTTCACGGGCAGGCCGGCGGGCGGCGTTGCCCACGCCTCGGTGCGCACCACGGTGTTGGTGTAAATGGTGTCGCCGGGCCGGTACAAATCGCGGTCGCCGTACAAAAACGCCTGGTAGTGCGCCGCGTTGCTGGTCAGCCCGCCCACCTCAAAGCGCGAGGTTTCTACCTGGCTGTTTTTGAGGGTGAGAAACGAAAAATCGCTGCCGCTGGTGGCCGTCACCAGGCCCAGTTTCAGCGGCGAGCCCAGCACGCTGTCGAGGCGCGCCACGCCCTGGCCGTTGCTGGTGGCCGTGCCCATGAGCTGGTTGTTGGTCGAGATGAAGCGCACCGTGGCCCCGCCCACCGGCCGCGCCGTGCGCAGCGAGTTGAGGAACACTACCGCGTTGCCGCCTACCCCCTCTTTCGCAATCAGTCCCAGGTCGGTGAGGGCCACCAGCTTGTCCTGGCGCAGCCATTGGCGCTCGGTGTCCTGCACCCGCACCACGTACAAGCCCTTGAGCGGCGCGCTGAATTCCAGGTCTTTCAGGCTCAGATTGAGTAGACGCTGGCCGTTCACTTTGCTGAGCCCGGCCGTGGCGTAGCGCCGCGTGAAGAGCACGTCGCCCCGGTTTTCGAGGTCGTAGTAGCGGTAGCTGCGGTCCACGTACTCGCCCTCCTCGCCACGGCCTTCGCCCTCGTCGTCGCTGTCGTAGCCGTATTGCTTTTCGCCGCGCAGCAAGTCCTGGATGTTGCTGGCGTAGACCTTGGCTACCGTCACCTGCACGTTTTCTACCTCGTTCAGGCGCAGCGCCAGGTTGCGGTTGCCATTGGCCTGCAAGTACATGGCCTTATCGGCGCTGGCAAACTCGATGCTCGGCTGGCTGTCGCCGAAACTCACCGCCTGGTCAAATTTCTCCGCCAATTGCCCGCCCAGCGCCCCGCGCACGCCGGGGTCCAGGGTTATCTGGTAGGTCTTGCCCACCTCGAAGCCGCCGCGCAGCAGCAGCCCACTTTCGAGCGCCTCGATTTCGAAGGGCACGGCGGGCGTCACCTTCAGCAGCGGCTGAATGTCGGGCACCGACACGGGCTGGTTGGTGAGCAGCGTTACCACGGCTTTGCCGTCGAGCACCTGGCCGGTCAGCTCGCGCACTTGCAGGGTTTGCTGGTTGGGCACTTCGGCCTCGGCTTGCAGCGCGGCTTCGGTAGGCTGGCTGCCGGCCACCGCTTTTAGTCCCGCCGCCACCTCAACTAGCAGCGGCTGGTCGGGTTTGATTTCCTGGTTGATGGTGAGGCCCAGCGTCTTATCGGGTTCGGCGGCGGTGAGGGTGAACGCCACCGGCCTACCCCCCTGGCTTAGGCGCAAGCGCGGCCGCAGGTCCGCGGGCCGCACGGGGTAGTTGAACAGCACGTTGGCGCGCATTTCGGCCGTGCCCGCGGCCCGGCTGCTGCGCCCGTAAAACACCTGCGCCCCGCCCAGCTGCAAAAACGGCGTGTGAAACTTCGCCCGGCTCAGGGTCAATTTCTGCTTGCCCGAGGGCAGCGCCGCGGTGCGCAGGCTAGCCGAAAACGCCGTGCTCGGCCGAAACGGCTCCAGGGGCGAAAACACCAGCTCGCGCCCGTCGTTCGTCCACTTAAACTTGCCCCGGATGGCGGGCTCAAACTGCACGTAGCGCGTGGTGTCCCAGCGCCCGCTCTGGCCGGCCGGCACCACGGGCTCGTCGAAGTTGAACACCAGGTTCTGGTAGGGGTCAATTTCCTCGCCGGCCGCCTGGGCTGCGGCGGTATCGGCCTGGCCGGCAGCGTCTTTTTTAGAGCAGGAAAACGTGGCGAGTAGGGCCAGAAACAGCAGCAGCAGCAGGCGTGGTCGGGGCATGGCGGGGTAGGGGCGAAGCGGCCCGCGAAAGGTAATCCGTAATGGCCGCTAATGCGCTACTTCCCAGCGCACAACTGCCGGCAGCGCTGGCTGGCCAAACGAGGTCCGGCACGTCTGCTCCACCGCGCGCCGCAGGGCCAGCTTATACTGGCGCTTGCGCAGGGTGCGCGCCCGGTGATTGGATTTGAGGCTTTCCAGCGGCTTTTCAGGAGCCGGCACGGTGAGCAGGAAAAGCTGGTCGGCCGTGCGCTCGCCACCAAACTGGGCCCAAAAAGCATCGTAGTCGAAGCGGTTGCCCGAACCGTGGCTTAGCTGCTCAGCCGTGCTGATGCCCGCCGCGTGCCGAATGCCCAGCGCGGCCGCCAGGCCGTAAGCGGCGTTCACGAGCAAGGCGGCCGGCGTAATATCGAGCAGGGTTTTCGTGGCGTGTTTGTAGAGCGCGGGGTGGTGCGCCCCTTGCACCTGGCTTAAAAACAGGGTCTGCGCGCTGCCGGAACCTACCAGGTGGCCCGGCACAATCACAAACGATACTACCTGCGCCAAAACATCGTTAACGCGCAGGCTCAGTGATAATTCGCCCTCAAAACCCACCAGTGCCGGGTATGATAACACAATGGTAAAGTTGTCGGCCCCTCGCTGCTCCTGCCAGATAACGGGTTTACTCGCCACCAACCTAAAAAAATCCGCGCCGACGGTGGCCGTTAAGAAGTCGTAATGATTGAGGATGACCGTCAGCCGCTTGCGGCGCGAAAAGCTAACCGCCGTGTAGCGCGACAAGTATTTGTACGTAAAGCGGGGCTGACGCTCCAGTAACTGCTCCAGGGGCAATGCGGTAGCCAAGTGCTTGACTCGCTGAAAACCAGCGTAATCCAAGATGGTTTGCAAGCTTCGTACTAAATGCTTAACGGCCAACAATCCGGGCTGATTGAATAGATGGCGCAAGGTGGCTGGCAGCTGCGTCACAGATAAGTAAGAAAGGAATCGGAAAGGCGGTATAAAAAGCGCGACTGGCTACCGTTGGTTAAAGATAAACATTAGGTGAATTAGTTAGACTAAAAATCTGGTGAGGTAATGGGCTATTTTAAAATACTCAATACAAAAATGTTAGCTGGCTATTGACCCTGTTTTCCCACTTGCCACTCACCTAAGCGCAAGCTGGAGGGGTAGGGATTCTCGACTGGGTCTGGTTAAGGCGGTAGCCTACTTTTGACACTTATTTATCCCTGGCCCGATGCTTTCCCACCCCCACGAAGTCTTCCTCGAAGTGGCGCAGCGCCTGAGCTTTACCAAGGCCGGGCAGGCGCTGTTCATTAGCCAGTCGGCGGTGAGCAAGCAGGTAAAGGCGCTGGAAGAATACTACAAAACGGGGCTTTTCGAGCGGCTGGGCGGCAGCGTGCAGCTTACGCCAGCCGGGCAGAAGCTGCACCAAAAGCTGTTGCAGGCCAAGCAGTTGCAGCAGGAGCTGCAGCAGGAGATGAGCGAGGTGAGCCCGGCTTTCGCGCCGGCCGTGCACCTGCTCATTGGGGCCAGCACCACCATTTCGCTCTACGTGCTGCCGGCCGTGGTGGCGGCCTACCTGCGGCAGCACCCGCAGCACCAGCTCAGCCTCAAAAACCGCAACAGCGACAACATCCTGCGGGCGCTGCTGGAGCACGAGATTGAGCTGGGCATCATCGAGGGCATCCACAAAGTCAGCAACGTCACCTACACGCCGCTGCTCACCGATGAGGTGGTGGCGGTGTGCGCCGCCGACAATCCGCTGGCTGGCCGCGAGCTGGTAGCCAGCGACTTGCTAAGCGTTCCGCTGGCGCTGCGGGAGGTGGGCTCCGGCACGCTGGCCGTGCTGGAAGAGGCGCTGGAGCGGCACCACATCCGGCTGGCGGCCTTGCCCGTGCGGGTGCGCCTGGGCGGCACCGAGGCCCTCAAGAATTTCGTGCGGGTCGAAACCACCTGCCTGGCTTTCCTACCCCGCCAAGCCGTGCTGAAAGAGCTGGCGAGTGGTGAGCTAAAAGAAGTGAAAGTCAAAGATTTATACCTGAAAAGGCAATTCAGCTTCATCCAGCGGCGGGGCACCGAGAACAACGGGCCGTACCGCGATTTCCTGCGGTTTACCCAGCGTTATTATTCCGTAAAGGAATAGCCTACGCCAAAATCTCATTTCGATAAGGCATAGTAACCCGTATAAGGCAGCCAGAACTTTGCCTCATGAACCACGTTGCCACGCTGCCCCTTTCGCGGGTCCAATCGCTGCACTGCGCCCACTGCGGCACGCACTATTCCCCCTTCGAATTGCAGGCGGTATCGGCCTGCTGCCAGCAGCCGCTGGTGGCCGACTACGACCTGCGTGAGCCCCTGAGTCGCGCGGCCGGCATCAACCTGGCCGACAGCTCGATGTGGCGCTACGGTGCGCTCCTACCCCTGCTCGACGAGGCCAACAAGGTGACGCTGGGCGAGGGAATGACCCCAATGCTGAACCTGCCTCAGCTGGCCACCCGCTACGACCTTAACTCTTTGCTGCTCAAAGATGAAGGCCAGAACCCGACCGGCTCGTTCAAGGCGCGCGGCCTGAGCATGGCCATTTCTAAAGCCAAAGAGCTGGGCGTTACGGGCTGCATCATTCCCACGGCCGGCAACGCGGGGGTAGCGATGGCGGCCTACTGTGCCCGCGGTGGCCTGCAAGCCACGGTGGTAATGCCCCGGCACACGCCCGAGGCGTTCAAAGAAGAGTGCTACTGGTACGGTGCGAAAGTGGAGCTGGTCGATGGCCTCATCAACGACTGCGCGGCCCGCGTGCGCCAGCTCAACGCTGGCGGCGAACTGCTCGACATCTCGACCCTCAAGGAGCCCTACCGCCTCGAAGGCAAGAAAACGATGGGCTACGAGATTGCCGAGCAGCTGAATTGGCAGCTGCCCGACGTGCTGCTGTACCCCGCCGGTGGCGGCACCGGCCTCATCGGCATCTGGAAAGCGTTTCAGGAAATGAAGGCGCTGGGCTGGCTCGCGCCCGAAACCCGCCTACCCCGCATGGTGGCCGTGCAGGCCGAAAACTGCTGCCCGCTGCTCGAAACCTACCTTGGCCGCCAAGCCAATTGTCACAATTACCAGGGCCGCCCCACGCTGGCCAACGGCCTGGCCGTGCCGCGCCCGCTGGGCGAGCCGCTGATGCTGCAAGTGCTGCGCGAGTCGCAGGGTACGGTGGTGGCTATCAGCGAGGAAGGGATGCTGGAAGGCATGCGCGAGCTGGGCCGCCACGAGGGCCTGTTCGTGGCCCCCGAGGGCGCCGCCGTGTGGATGGCCGCCCGCCGCCTGCTGGCCGATGGCTGGCTGAAAGCCGATGAGCGCATCCTGCTCCTGAACACCGGCAACGGCCAAAAATACATGAGCAACGTGGCTGGCCGCGCTTGGGCGTAGCCGTCGGATAAAGCGCAAGCTTTGCCCGACGTGCCGACATTTGCGCCATGCGCATCCTGCACGTTCTGTCCGCTAATTTCTTTGCTGGCTCCGTAGCCTACGCCGTGGCCCTGGCCGAGGCGCACCACCGTGCAGGCCACGAGGTGTGGCTGGCTTCCGATGCGGCGGCCCTGCCCACGGTGGCCGCGCAGGTGCAACTGCCCATCAGCCAGCGCAAATACGGCCAGCGGCTACGCAATGTCCAGGCGTTGCGCCAATTGGTAAAAACCCATCAGATTGACGTAGTGCACGCCCATTCGCGGGCTGCGAGCTGGGTTAGCTACTTCGCCATCAAGGGATTGCGGGTGCCGCTGGTGAGCACGGTGCACGGCCGCCAGCACCTGCATACCTCTACTTCGCTGTTTGATATATACGGCCAGAAAGTCATCGCCATCTGCGAAAACCTGGCGGAGCACCTGCGGGAAGAAGTGAAGATGGCCCCGGCCAAGCTGGTGGTGGTGCCAAATGGGGTAGCGTTCGCGCCAACGCCCGTCTCATCCCCTTCGCTCTTGGAGGAGGGGGTAGGCGGTGAGGTTCGCTTAGCATTTATCGGCCGCTTCAATGGCCCGAAAGGCGCGCGCGCCGCCGCCTTGCTCCAGCACGTCTTCCCGCCGCTGCTGGCTGAGTTTCCGGCTTTGCGCGTGACCCTCATCGGCGGCGAGTTGGAGCAATTGCCCGAAGCCGGCAAAACGGCCCTTACGCAGCTGCAGAGCCAGTATGGCGAGCGGATGGAAGTCATCGGCTTCACCGACGACGTGGCGGGCTGGCTTCAAATAACCGACCTCATCATCGGGGCCGGGCGCGTGGCGATGGAAGGCCTGGGCGCCGGCCGCGCCGTGCTGGCGCTGGGCGAGGCGCTCTACGTGGGGCCCGTCACGCCCGAAAATTACCCTGAGGCGGCGGCCTCCAACTTCGGCGACATCTCAGCCCAGCTGGGGGGGGTAGGGGCCTTCGACCCCGCGCCGGTGCTGGCCGATGCGCGGGCCTTTTTGGCGCGGCCGCACCGGGTGGCGCCCGAGCTAGCGGCGCGCGTGCGCCACGACTACGACCTGGCCCGCGTGGCGGCGCGGGTGCTGGGCGTGTACGAGTCGGCGCGCATGGCGCTGGCCGCGCCGGCGTTCATGCCCGTGCTCATGTACCACAAAATCCCCGACGCGCCCCTGGCCACCAAGCACCAGATTTTTGTCACGAAGGAAAATTTTGCCAAGCACCTGGCTTATTTCAAAAGTCACGGCCTCAGTCCGATAACCTTCCGCGACTACCAGGATTTTGCCAGCGCCCGGCGCCCGCTGGCCGAGTTTCCGAAGCGGCCCCTCGTGCTCACGTTCGACGACGGCTACCTCGATAACTACACCAACCTGCTGCCCCTCATGCAGCAATATGGCTACCGGGGCGTGCTCTACCTGCTCGGCGATTTTGAGGTGCGCCACAACCAGTGGGACCTCGCCGTGGACCCCACCGAGCCGCGCGCCGACCTCATGAACGAAGCCCAGAAGCAAGCCTTCGTGGCCGCCGGCTGGGAAATTGGCGCCCACACTCAGTCGCACCCGCGCCTGGCCGCCCTACCCCCCGCCGCGGCCGCCACCGAAATTGCCAGCAGCAAAGCCGAGCTGGAGCGCCGCCTGGGCATCGAGGTGCTGTCCTTCGCCTACCCCTATGGCGACCTCAGCCCCGCAACCAAGCAGCTGGTAGCCGAAGCCGGCTTCACCTACGCCGTGGCCACCGACAGCGGCGGCCTGCACCTAGAAGACGACCGGCTGCAGATTTTCCGCATCAACATGTTCCCGTACGAAACGGGCAGCAGCCTGTTCAAGAAAACGTCCTCCTGGTACCGCCGCTACTACCGCTGGAAGCGTGGGAAGTAGGTTTGAAAACGTCTGTCCTTGCGAGCGCAACGCAGTGAAGCGCGGCAATCTTTCCTACTCGTTGAGAATGCTACTCCGACGATTAAGAAAGATTGCCGCGCTCCACTGCGTTGCGCTCGCAAGGACAACTGTCAACCAACGAACTACCGCAGCGCGAACACCCAGGTATACGCCACCGTGCCGTACAAGAATATCATTATCAATTGGTTAGGAATGGCCAGTAGGGCCAGCGCCACGGCCAGCCCGCCCACGGCGGCCAGCGCCCAGCCGGCCCAGCGCGAGTAGCCATGCTGCTTGGGCTGCCTAGCCAGCCGCTCGGTGCCCACCAGCGGAAACAGCAGCCCCAGCGCCACCAGCGCCAGCGTGCCCAGCCCCGGCACCGGCACGCCCAGCAGCCTGCCCAGGCCCGCCGCCAGCCCGAGTCCCAACAAGGCCAGAAAGTGCGTTGAGTGCAGCGTTTGGGCCGGGCTGAGGGCATAGCGCCCGTAGCGGTTGAGGCGCAGCAGCGAGTCAAACAGCGGGTCTTTGAACCAGCTCAGGTAGGCAAAAACCAGGTAGAACGGCAGCAGCCAGGGCACGAAGCGCGCCACCACGTAGGCCCCCAGCAGCAGCCCGCGCCGCAGCCCCGCGCTCAGCGAGTTGACCCAGTAGATGAAGCGCATAAACGTGCGGTACACCCAGTAGCGGGCCTTGAGCGCTTCCACCAGCCCCGAGCGGGCAAAGTCGGAAGTCGGGTCGAGGCGCAACGCTTCGCGGAAGTGGTCGAGGGCCTCCTTCGAGCGGTTGGTTTCGAGGGCTACCCAGCCGGCCTGGGCCTGGATGCTGCTGCTTTCGGCCCCGCGGCCCAGGGCGGCACGGGCGGCTTCGCTGGCCTCGTGGCCCCGGCCCTGGCGGGCGAGGGCGCGGGCCTCCAGGCCGTGCAGGTCGGCGTGCTCGCTGTCGAAGCTCAGGCCGGTGCGGGCGGCTTGCAGGGCTGCCTGCCACTGCCCGCTTTCGAGGCGCAACTGGCCCAGCAGGTGGTAATAGCTGGCATCGGCGGGGTCGAGGGCCAGCGCCTGGTTGATGGCCGCCAGGGCCTCCTGCGGCCGGTGCCGCCGGTGCTGCACCAGCGCCAGCACGTAGAAAGCAAAGTCATACTCCGGCGCCAGGTGAATGGCCAGCTCAGCTTCTTCCTGGGCCTGGGGTAGGCGCTCGGCATCTTCCAGCAGGCAGAGGGCCAGCAGGGAGTGCGCCACCGGCTCGTGCGGGTCGAGGCGCAGCTGGCGGCGCAGCTCGTCGGCAGCCTGGGGCAGGCGTTTTTGCTGCATCAGCAGCTGCACGCGGGGCAGCCAGTCGGTAGAGTAGTTCACGGAGAAGTGGTAAGGAACTGAAGCTAAGGGCTAATAATCAGTTTTTTTGGTGGCTGAATAAACGGCCATTAGATACAGCGTACAGCCAATGAGTAACCCCACAATTTGCGGTATACTGAGCGGGGCATCCGCGTCGATGAGGTCAAAGTAACTACCTGTTGCTATCAGCAGGGGTAGTAACAGTACGCTCCCAAGTAGCAGTTTGAGCCATTGCTGCCGCCGCTGGGCGGGGGACAATTGAAACAGCGGGTCGTGTCGAGTCAGCCACCAACTGCGAACCCAATACCAGGGAGTGACTAATTCAGCCAGCCATTTATGCGCGTGGTTGACGATAAGCCAGCCCCTGGCCAGCCGTCCCTGTCGGCGATGATGTCGCAGCCAGGGCGGCCAGTGTTGCTCGCGGCGCGCCCGACGCAACAGGGGTAGCAAATTGGCACTCTCAGTAGGGGCCAGCCGTAGGGCTTCGGTCAGATGAATGGCAGCAGCAGCGGGTTCACAGCGCCACAGTAGCTGTTTACCGCGTCGGGTGTGCACGAGGGCGCTGTTTGGGGTCAGGCGGAGAAGTTGACGAAAATCTTCGTCGGCTTGCTCAGGCTGGTCCAACTGGTCCTGGGCTAGCGCCCGCCACAGCAGGCAGTCAGAATGCCGGGCATTGAGCCGCAGTCCGGCATTAGCGCTGGCAATAGACGCGATAGACTCTCCCTTCAAGTAAAGAAGCTGAGCCAAAAATCCGTGGTAGGTAGCACTTTGTGGGTTAAGCCGCAGAGCCTCTCGGTTAGCGGTTTCCGCTTGCTGAATCTTGCCTTGCTGCCCACACACTTGGGCAAGCGCATAGAACGCGGCATCGGCTTGCGGTGCCTGAGCAATTGCCTTGCTAGCAGCCTCCGCTGCTTCCGGCAGGCGCTGAAGCTGCCGCAATGCCTCGGTGCGAGCCAACAGGGCCGATAGATAAGCCGGATTGAGCGCGAGTAACTGTTCGGCCATCTCCAGCGCCAAACTCGGCCGATGTAGCCGCAATAGCTGCCAGGCCGCTTGAGCACTAAACGCGGCTGTCTGTAACGGCGTCTGCTGATTCATCGCTTCCTACGCGCCCGGCTTTTTCACCCCCAAATACACCAGAATATCATCGTACAGCCCGCCCTCGTTCGAGTAGAGCGCGTAGTTGCGGGCCGTGGCAAACCATTCCTTGGTGCTGGGCTTGATAAGCTTGGCGGCATCGAGCAGGTCGCTTTGCTCGATGGGCAGCGGGCGGCCGGCGCGCATGGAGAGGCGCAGGCGCGTGTCCACGGCGGCATCGGCCACGGCCTTGAGGTCGGCGCCGCTGAGGCCGGCGGTGCGGGCAGCCACGGCGGCCGGGTTCACGCTGGCATCCAGGGGCTTGCCTTTCAGCATAATGTCGAGAATGCTGGCGCGGGCGGGCTCGTCGGGCGGGGTCACGAGCGCGATTTTATCGAAGCGACCGGGGCGGCGGAAGGCCGGGTCGAGGTGCCAGGGCGCGTTGGTGGCCGCGATGATGAGCACGCCCTCGTTGGAGGCCGACACGCCATCGAGTTCCTCCAAAAACTGGTTGATGACCGTGCGGCCGGCGCTCTGGCGCAGGTCGTGGCGGTTGGCGGCCAAGGCATCTACTTCGTCAAAAAACAGCACGCACGGCGCCTGCGCCCGCGCCGTTTCGAAGAGCTGGTGCAGGTTTTTCTCGCTGTTGCCGAGCCACATATCCAGGATTTCGGCGATGCCCACGCTTAGGAAATTGGCCTGCACCTCGCCAGCCGTGGCGCGGGCCAGGTAGGTTTTGCCGCAGCCGGGCGGGCCATACAGCAGCAGCCCGCCGCCGGTGGCCTTGCCGTAGGCTTTGTACAAATCGGGAAAATGCAGCGGATGAATGATTTTGAGCCGGATTTCCTCCTTCACCGCCTCCATCCCGCCCACATCCTGGAAGGTGATGCGCGGCTTTTCGAGGCCGGCCGGCAGCGGGGGGGTAGGGGCTTCGGCGCCGGCGCCGGGGGTAGGGCCGCCGGCCGGCACCCGGCGCGGGGCGCTGGCTTGCAGCTCATTAGCTAAGGTAGAGTCGGCCAAGCCGGCGTCGAGGTGCAGGGCCTGGGCGTAGGCGGCGCGGGCGGCGTCGGGCTGCTGGGTAGCGGCCAGTAGGCGGGCGTGCAGTAGGTGGGCGGGCCCGAGGTTATCGTGCTGGTTCAGTAACTCTTCTACTACCACGAAGGCAGCCGAGGTTTTGCTAAGCGCGAAATAGGCTTCGGCGAGGCCCAGCTGTAGAGTCGGGTCGGTAGGGTGGTAGCGCAGGCCCTCGCGGTACAGGTCTTCGGCGGCCTGGGGCTGGCTGGCCTGGCGCAGCAGCCCGCCCAGGTGCTGGCGCAACGGCAGGTTATCGGGCGAAAATTGCAAAGCGGCAAGCAGCGGTTGCAGCGTGGCGTCGGACATAAAAGCGGCTAAATACAAAAGTAGATAAGCGAAAGTACGGCCAGCCGCTGCAGTTTTAGGTACCGTAGCGAGCCAAAATCGCCGTGCCATCGGCTTCACTCACGCCAGTTACTTCCACTTTTTTGAACGGTGCGGTGTGGCCGCTCAGCAGCAGCACGTCGCGCCGGGGCACGCCAAAGATTTCGGCCAGAAAGGCCAGTAGCACGGCATTGGCCTGGCCATTCTGGGCCGGGGAGGCCAGGCGCACCAGCCAGCGGCCGTCGGGCCCCGGCCGCAGCTCGTTGCGGCGCGCATTAGGCTTGGCCTGGAGGTGGAGTATCAAGTGATAGTAAAAGTTGAGTAGTAAAAGAACGTCATGCTCATCTGGCGTCCGCCTGTCGAAGCATCTCGCTCGGGTCATTGAACGATTGATTTTACTGCTGCACGCGAGATGCTTCGACAGGCGGACGCCAGATGAGCATGACGTTCTTTTACTGCTTACTGCTCACCAATGCTTGCCCGACCGGGCACACGTCCAGCATAATGCAGCGGTTGCAAGCGGGCTGGTGATAGAAGCAGCATTTTTGCCCGTGAAACATGAGCGCCTCGTGGTGGTCATACACCTGCTGGGCCGTCCAGTCGGGGGGTAGGAGGGCGGCCAGCAGCGCGTGGGCCGGGCCCTCGCCCACCTTGGGGCCGATGAGACCCAGGCGCTGCGCCACCCGGTGGTGGTGGCTATCGACGGGCATGGCCGGCAGGCGCAAGGTGCTGAAAAGCAGCGTGGCGGCACTGGTTTTGGGCCCTACCCCCGTAATGCTCTCCAGCCAGGCACGGGCCTCGGGGATGGGCCGGTCGGCCAGGAAGTCGAGCGAGCAGGGCGGCAGGTTTTCATCGCCGCAGCGCTGGCTGATTTCGCGCAGCACGGCCTGGATGCGGGGCGCCTTCTGCTCGGGCCAGGTGCAGGCGCTCAGGGCGCGCTGCACGTCGATGGTGGGCGCGTCGCGCACGGCCTCCCAGGTCGGAAACGTGGCGCGCAGCTGCTGATAGGCGCGGTGCGAGTCGGCGTTTTTGGTGCGGTGCGAGAGCAGGGCGCTAATTAATTCGCTCAGCGGCTCCTTGTCGCTGAAAAACGGGAACGGCGCGCCGTACTCGGCGCACAGCCGCTGGTGGGCCAGCAGCGCCAGCGCCTGGCGGGTAGTAAAATCGGTGGTAGGCGCGGCGGCAGGGGTGGGCATAAAAAAGGGTACTGCCAATCCCGCGTTCAGGTTGGCCGTACCCTTAAAAATTGCCTGCCGAGTGACTCCTAGTTGGGCTGAATGGTTTTAGCCCGCAGAGGCTGCGGAGGTTTTCGCAGAAGACGCAGAAGCAGACAGCCCCTGGTAAGTTATCCGTTTAGCCGGGCCTCAAAAACGCTACCGGTAGCCCGTGCTGTTGTAGAGCGCGATGGCCTGGCGCTGGGCCGAGGCTTGCTTGCCTTGCAGCACCAGCGGCACGATGAGCACCGGAATGGCCGCGTAGAACAGCGGCGAAATGCCGGGGTTATTGGGTTGCAGCGATTGTAGCAGCCCGGCTATCAGCAGGCCGCCACCCACCACGTAAGCTCCCACCACGAAGGACTGGTAGCGCCGGGCCTGGCCCAGCAGCTCCTGGGCGCCGGCGTTGTCGGTGGTGGCCAGGGCCAGGTTGCGCGAGTTCAGGTTCTGAATCGGGCCGTTGTCTTTCGAGAAATACTCGGTTTTGGTGGTGCGGTAGCCGCTGCCGTAGGGCGAGCCCCCGAAGCCGCCGTAGCCAAAGCCGCCGTAGCCGTAGCCCGGCATGCCGGAGCCGCCGGGCGCGTAGCTGGTGCTATAGGTGGCGTAGAGGCTGATGCGGCCGGTTTTTTCGCGGCGCAAAGTAGCCTCGCGCGACGAGCCGGGCAGGGTAGTGCGCACAAAGTGGCCCGTCTCGTTCTCGTAGAAGCCCACCTCGCTCAGCTCCACGCGGCGCTGGCCGTCGAGCAGCAAAAAGTTGCGCCCGAACAGCGGCTGCTTCACCTGCACGTCGTACACGTTGTAGACAGCGCCGCTCTTGAGGCCCACCTGGTAGCGGGTCGGCTGCGTAGAGCCGCCCATGATGTAGGGCCGGTTGAAGGGCGACGTGCCCGCCGGTTCTGGTCCCGGCTGGGCGGCCGGGGCGGGTTGGGGCGGCGCGGCGGGGGTAGTAGCCATTTGGGCCGGCTGGGCGGGCCGCGTCGAGTCGGGCGGCGCGGTGGTGGCGGCGGGCACCGCATCGAGCTGCCGCGGAGCCGGGGCGGCGGGGCGGGGGGCTGGCGTGGGCACCGTGGGGGCACCGCCCAGCTGCCGGGGAGCATCCTGCGCCAGCACCGGCGCCCAGGCGGCGCTCAGCCCCAGGCCCAGCACCGCAACAAACAAAAATTTCATGCAGGCAAATAAAAGCGATTTTGGCCAACTGCGGCCCCTGCGCCGCTAACGCTGCTACCCCGCGCGAAAGTGCCCAGGCCGCCGGCCGGCTTTTGGGCGCGGCTGTTCCCAGGCCGTCAGCGGTTTACGCTCGCCTGGGCGCCTACTTTAATAATTTTTCGAGCAGGCTCAGGCTGTCGGCCAGGTCATTGCCGGTGGCGAAGTCCAGAGGTTTCAGAATATAGCCGCTCACGCCCAGGCGCTCGGCCTCGGCGCGGTCGAGGTCCATGCTGGAAGTAGTAATCACGAATACCGGTAGGTGCTCGAGCTGGGGCGTGCCGCGTAGCACCTCCAAAAACTCGATGCCATTCATGCGGGGCATGTTCAGGTCGAGCAAAATGACTTCGGGCAGCGGGCTGATGGCGGGCGTACCGTGGCGGCCCAGCAGCATATCCAGCGCCTCCTCGCCGTTGAAAGCAGTCAGTAATTCGTGCGGCACGTTGAAGCGCTCGAAGGACTTCTGCGCCGTCATGGTGTCAAAAACATCATCTTCTATCAGCAGTACGGAGCGCATAGGGGGGGTAGGGAATAAGTGAGCGCGAACAGCTTCGGCGGCAGGAGGCGCGGGGCCAGTCAGCGCGGCAAATCAGGCAGGAACGGCTTCCGAAATGGTAACCGCGCTAGGTTCTTTCGGCCAGGTAAAGATAAAAGTTGCGCCCTGGCCCGGCGCCGACTCGATGCAAATGGTGCCTTGCTGGTCCTCGACCAGCTTTTTTACGATGCTGAGGCCAATGCCAGTGCTTTCGGCAGTGTGGCGGTCGCGCAGGGTCTGGAAGAGTAAAAATATTTTGCGGTGATGCTCGGGCGCGATGCCGGGCCCATTGTCCTGCACCCGAAACTCGTACTGCGCCCCCAGGTCGTGGCCCGCGATGATAAGCTGGCCGGGGCCCTCGCCGACGTAGTGCTTGACGGCATTGCTGAGCAGGTTAGTGAACACCTGCTGCAAGCTCAGGCGGTCGGCCACGAAGGTAGGCAGGCCGGGTGCCAGCGCTAGCGCAAAGCTGGGCGGCACCACCAGGTCGGCCACCTCGCGCACCAACTGGGCCACGTCCACGGGTTCGAGGTGGCGCTCGGCGCGGCTGGCGCGGGCGTAGGCCAGCAGCCCATTGATGAGGTCGTCGAGGCGGGTGAGGCGGCCCCTGAGCTGGTCGAGGTACGTGCGCAGCTGCGGCGACAGCTCCTCAGGCAGTTCCTCCTCCATCCACTGCACAATGGTGCGAAGGCCGCGCAAGGGCGCCTTGAGGTCATGCGAGGCCACGTAGGCAAACTGGTCGAGCTCCTTGTTGCGGTTTTCGAGCGCCCCGAAGGCCGTGTCCAGGGCCTGGGTCATCTGGTTGAGCAGCGTGGCCAGCGAGGCCAGGCGGTCGTGCTGCTGGCCGGGGTCCGTGATTTTGACCTTGTAATCGCCCTGCACCACCTGCCGGGCCAGGTGCTCCATCGCCCGAATGCGCCGGGCCATGTCGAGGTTGGTGCGCGTGAGCTGCAGGCGCAGGTCGTCGTTGGCGTGCAGCTCGCCCGCGATTTTGCGAAACAGCCACAGCACGATAATCACCGCCAGCATGGCCGACACTACCACGGCCGACGGCGCCAGCTTCTGAAACAAGGTTTGCTGGCGGTTGCGGGCGCGCAGCAGCTCATCTTCGTGGATTCTGAGGCGCAGCAGTATCCTTTTGAGCGTGCGCAACGGCCCTTGCTCGCGCAGCAGCAGCGACTGGGCGGCGGGGGGGGTAGGCGGAAAGGTGCGGTACGTGGCCAGCTCGCGCAGCTCCCCGGCCACGAAGCGGCGCAGCGAATCGGCGCGAGCGTGCTGCGCGGCATCGTCGGCCACGAGCTCGTGCAGGGTGCGCGCCTCCTCCTGCATCAGGGCCGCGTTGTGGCGGTAGGAGCTCAGAAAAGCAGTGTCGGCCAGCAGCAGGTAATTGCGCACGCCCCCCTGGGCGTCGCGCACGCTGATGCGCAGGTCGCTGGTTTGCTGCAATACCTGGTACGAATGCTCCACCAGGCGCGTGTAGCGGCTCAGCTGCTGCATCACCACGTAGGAGGTGATGGAGGTGGCCATGAGCACCGTGAGGGCAATAGTGAAGCCAAGTAAAATCTTGGTGTTAAGCCGAATAGCCAAGCTTATGGGAGAAAGGTAAAATGAACAACGCGTGAACTGTTGTCGCTTGCCGAGTCTGGCAAAGGTACGCCGACGGCCCAGCCGTCCGGCAAACGGTGCCCGTTTTGGCTGGCTCACTACCCCGGCCCAGTACCTTCGCGCCATGTTTGCCGCCCGCCCTACCCCCCCCGACCGCATCACCAGCTTGCACAACCCGCGCATCAAAGACGTGCTGCGCTTGCAGGAAAAATCGGCCGAGCGCCGCCGCCAGGGCCTCACGCTGGTCGAGGGCTACCGCGAGCTCACCAATGCCCGCCAGGCTGGCTGGGCCGTGGCCACGCTGCTGGTGTGCGAAGAGCTGGCCGGCCCCGACGTCACGCGGCAGTTGCTGGCGCCCGCGCAGCAGCTGCCGCGCCCCTACGAGTACCTGCCCGTGAGCGCCGCCGTGTTTGCCAAGCTGGCCGTGCGCGAGCGCTCCGACGGCGTGCTGGCCGTGCTGCACACCCCGCGCCGCACCCTCGCCGACCTGGCCCTACCCCCCCATCCGCTGCTCATCGTGCTCGAAGCCGTGGAAAAGCCCGGCAACCTCGGCGCCATCCTGCGCACCGCCGACGCCGCGCCCGCCCACGCCGTGCTGGTCGGCGACCCGCGTACCGACCTCTACAACCCCAACGTTATCCGGGCCAGCCTGGGCGGCATCTTCACGGTGCCCACCGTGGCCGCGCCGATGGCCGAAATCCTGGCTTTTCTGCGAGAAAAGGGCATCCGCACCTTCGCCGCCGCCCTGGCCGACGGCGCCAAGAGCTACACGGCCACCAGCTTCACGGGCCCCACGGCGCTGGTGCTCGGCACCGAGGCCGATGGCCTCACCCCCGCCACCCGCGCCGCCTGCGACGAAACCGTCATCATCCCCATGCGCGGCGTGCTCGACTCGCTCAACGTGAGCGTGGCCGCCGCCGTGCTCACCTTCGAGGCCGTGCGCCAGCGCGAGGGGGGTAGGGATTAATAAACGGTTAGCGTAAAGCCCAGCTCTTTGGCCAGCCGGCGCGCTTCTTCGGCTTGGGCATCGGCCACCACGCTCAGCGGATAGGCATCGCTGTCGAGCGTCAGCAGTACCAGCGCCAGGCCCAGCGGCTCCAGCGCGTCTTGCAGCGCATCGAGTTGCTCGGGCCCACCCGCGCCGCGGCCGGTGGCCAGGCGCAGCCGCTCGGCCCGTTTCTGCTGCTCCAGAATATCATTCAAGCCCTCGGCAGTTTCGGTAATCGGGTCCTGCGCATCACTTTCCCACAGCAGGTTTTCGCTCAGCAGCGCATCGATAAGGGCCACATCGCGCAACTCCTGAGGGGGTAGGGCGGCCTCGATGCCGCGCTCCGCCAACTCCTCTGCGTACTGCACCTGGTAGGCGGCCGGGTCGCGCAGCACCAGCGCCAGTCGCTCGCTAATGCGCTGGCTGGCAGCGGCATTGCTTAAGGTGAAAAGTCGAATAAACCGGGTTAGCGTATCTTGATTCATAAAATCGAAAGTTGCGCAACGCGCAAAACAGAAAAGAAAAAGGCGCGACCAACGCCGCGCCTTTCCCAAAAATTACCTGACGCCTGAATCTGCGAAATCACAAAAATCAGCGTCAATCTGCGATTTATTCGGCCGTTTTGGCGTAGCGCAGGCGCTCGTTTTCGTCGAGCAGAATCTTGCGCATCCGCACCGACTTGGGCGTCACTTCCAGGTACTCGTCCTTCTGGATGTACTCCATCGCTTCTTCCAGCGAAAACTGGCGCTTGGGCACAATCTTGGCGTTGTCATCCGTGCCCGAAGCCCGCATGTTGGTCAGCTTCTTGCCCTTCTGAATGTTGATGGTCAGGTCGTTGGGGCGGGTGTGCTCGCCGATAACCTGGCCCGCGTACACTTCCTCACCCGGGTCCACGAAGAACGAGCCACGGTCCTGCATCTTGTCGATGGTGTAGGCGGTGCCGGGGCCGGTTTCCAACGAAATCAGCGAGCCCGCGATGCGGCCCGGAATCGGACCCTTGTGCTCTTCGTAGTCCACGAAGCGGTGGTTCATGATGGCTTCGCCGCCGGTGGCGGTCAACACGTTGTTACGCAGGCCAATGAGGCCGCGCGACGGGATGTTGAACTCCAGGTGCTGCAAGTCGCCTTTGGGCTCCATGATGGTCATTTCGCCCTTGCGCATGCTCACCAGCTCGATAACCTTGCCGGCCGATTCCTCGGGCACGTCCACCACCAGCAGTTCGATGGGCTCCATGCGCTTGCCTTGCTCGTTCTCCTTGAACAGCACCTGGGGCTGGCCCACCTGCAGCTCGTAGCCTTCGCGGCGCATCGTTTCGATGAGCACTGACAAGTGCAGGATGCCGCGGCCAAACACCAGGAAGGTGTCTTCTTTGTCGGTAGCCTCCACGCGCAAGGCCAGGTTTTTCTCGGTTTCTTTGAACAGGCGGTCGCGCAAGTGACGCGAAGTCACGAACTTACCTTCCTTGCCAAAGAACGGCGAGTTGTTGATGGTGAACAGCATGTTCATCGTCGGCTCGTCGATGCTGATGCGCTCCAGCTGCTCGGGGTTGTCGGCGTCAGCCAGCGTATCGCCGATATCGAAGCCTTCGATGCCCGACACGGCGCAGATTTCGCCGCTGCTCACCTGGTCCACTTTCACGCGGCCCAGGCCTTCAAATACGTGCAGCTCACGCACTTTCACTTTCCTGATGCTGCCATCTGCCTTCATCAGGCTCATGTTAGCACCTTCCTTGATGGTGCCGCGGTGCACGCGACCGATAGCGATACGACCCACGAACGCCGAGTAGTCGAGCGACGTAATCTGCATCTGGGGCGTGCCTTCCAAGGTCGGCGCGGGCGGAATGGACGCTACCACCGCGTCGAGCAGCGGGATGAGGTTGTCGGTTTTGTGCTTCCAGTCGGTGCTCATCCAGCCTTGCTTACTAGAGCCGTACAGCGTCACGAAATCAAGTTGGTCTTCGCTCGCCCCGAGGTTGAACATAAGGTCAAAAACCTGCTCGTGCACCTCGTCGGGGCGGCAGTTTTCCTTGTCCACTTTGTTCACCACCACGATGGGTTTCAGGCCCAGGTCGATGGCTTTGCCCAGCACGAAGCGGGTCTGCGGCATGGCGCCCTCGAAGGCATCCACGAGCAGCAACACGCCGTCGGCCAGCTTCAACACGCGCTCTACCTCGCCGCCAAAGTCGGCGTGACCAGGGGTGTCGATAATGTTGATTTTCACGCCGTTATAGCGTACCGACACGTTCTTTGATACGATGGTAATGCCACGCTCGCGCTCCAGGGGGTTGTCGTCGAGGATGAGGTCGTCGAAGTGCTGGTGGGCATCGAAAATCTTCGAGGCGTGGATAATCTTATCCACCAAAGTCGTCTTGCCGTGGTCAACGTGGGCAATGATGGCGATATTCCGAATGTTCTGGCTCATACGTAAGTTTTTGCGGCCGCAAAGGTACGAATTTTCAAATAGAAAACCGAATTGTGTTTTTATTATCCTGAAAATCAACACCGGGCAGCCGCGCAACGTTCCGCCCACAGCAGGGGGTAGGCCGGTGGTAAGGCCGCCCGCCCGGCCTCGTCTACCACGCCAGCATCCGAACGCCCCGACTTTTTCGTTTGTTGAGCTGCTAATCCCCCATTTTCGCTCATTCCTACCCCCCGCCATGCGCCTTTCCCTGCTTTCCCTGTTGCTGAGCGTTGCCGCCTTGTCGCCCGCCTGCTCCCAAAGCCACGCCGACCAGGCCAAAACCGTAGCCGCCGTGCCCGCCGGCCCCCACGGCGCCTCGGTCATCACTGCCAAGTACCCGCAGCCCCAGCCCGTGACGGGCAAGCCCGGCGAATTTCCGGTGACTAAAACCGATGCCGAGTGGAAGAAGCAGCTCACCCCCGACCAGTACTACATCCTGCGCGAAGAGGGCACCGAGCGACCCTTCACCGGCAAGTACCACGACAACCACGCGGCCGGTACCTACTACTGCGCCGCCGACCATAACCTGCTCTTTTCCAGCGATACCAAGTTTGACTCGGGCACCGGCTGGCCCAGCTTCTTCGCGCCGGCCACGGTGGGCAGCGTCAAGGTGAAGTCGGACGAAAGCTTCGGCATGAGCCGCGACGAGATTGTGTGCGCCAAGTGCGGCGGCCACCTCGGCCACGTGTTCGACGACGGCCCCAAGCCCACCGGCCAGCGTTACTGCATGGACGGCAACGCGCTGCTATTTGAGCCGAAAAAATAGCGGCCAACCGCCCGGCGCCGAATCCGTTTAAGCAAGGCAACCCACCACGGGCCGCCTTTTTTGCTGATACTCATGTTCTTCCGCCTCACTTGCCGCGCCGCGGCCCTGGCCCTACCCCCCCTGCTGCTGGCCGCGTGCTCGGCCACCGAGCGCACCGCCGAAACCGCCGCCCCCCGTTCTGTGCCCACCGAAGTAGTGACCGACGCCGACCGCCGCGCCATCTACAACTCGAACGCGCCGGCCGGCGGCGCCGCCCGCACCCCCGTGCCCGACGCCACCCCCAACACCCTGCGCCTCGGCGAGCAGGCGTCCGATATCAACCGCCTCAAGCGGCCCGAATCGCTCAATACCAACGACGCCAACAACACCACTACCGAAACCCGGCTGCAACGCATCGACCAGTCACTGCCCGATACGCTGCGCCGCCCCTAGGCCACGTCTTCCCGCAGGGTAATCAAAAAAGCCGGCCCGCTTCCCGTATCGGGAGGCGGGCCGGCTTTTTTGATTACCTGCCTAGCTACGCGTTGTCAACGGCTACGCTGTCGTTGGGGGTGCCCGCCGGCGTGTTCAGTGCCGGGGCGGCGGTGGCGGGCTGGCGCCGGGGCCGGCCGGGGCCGGGGCTGCTGGTCGATTTACTGGCTGCGCCTAGCGGGCGACCCGCGCCCTTGCGCGGTGAGGGGGGGGTAGGGGCCGCCGTGCGGCTGGCTTTGCGCGACGAGCCTTCTTTGCTGACCGACGGCTTTTTGGCGCTGCCAGCAGCCGGGGCCGGGCTGGGCTCGGTGGCTACGTCGGCTTCGGCCGTATCGGGGGGGGTAGGGCCTGCCGGCGCGATAGAATCGTAGTGCCGCACTATCGTGTGCAAGGCCTGCTCAAACATGCGCTCCGTATCGACATCGAGGCGGCGGGTCGCGTCCTTCACCACTTCTTTCAGCTTGGCTTTCGTTTCTTTGCGAATGCGAGTGACTACCTCCTTCATACGCGCGTCCAACTCCTTTTGCAGCTGCTTGGCGGCCGATTTCAGGGTCTGTTTCTGGCTGGCTTTTTTCTCGGCGCGCTCGTCGGTCAGGCCTTTGGTCGCCTTGGCTGCCTGCTTGCTGGCCTTTTGAGATTTGCGCTCCGCTTTTTCCAGCGGGGTGCGCTTCGATTTGGCAGCGGTCGCCTCGGGCGCAGTCGTGGCGTTTTTCTTAGCCATGAGTAAAAGAAGTTAGTAGAAGTGAAAAGGTGTAAGTTAAAGCTACTCGCCGCTCACGACTAAGTGCGTTTTGCGCAAACGGTAGCACGCGTATTTTGTTAGCCTGTTTTTATTTCCTCACGGTGCCAATTCCTGCTTTAAAATCGGGTATTAGGCGGCGATTTTTCTAAGTTCAAGCCAAGCTACTGCTATTTTTTACAAAATCTTAATTTTAAGTGCTAAAAAACACTAGTAGCCAGCCTATTTTCTAATGACTTCACTTCCTCAGCGCTACACGGTTACGGCCGCTTTGCCCTACGCCAATGGCCCCGTGCACATTGGCCACTTAGCGGGCGTTTATTTGCCCGCCGATATTTACGTGCGCTACCTGCGCGCCCAAAACCGCGACGTAAAATTTATCTGCGGTTCCGATGAGCACGGCGTCCCCATCACCATTCGGGCTCAGAAAGAAGGCGTTACGCCCCAGCAGATTGTCGATAAATACCACAAAATAATTGGCGATTCTTTTCGCGATTTCAACGTGTCGTTTGATGTGTATTCGCGTACTTCTTCGAAAACCCACGCCGAGGTTTCAAGCGAATTTTTCAGGAAATTAAACGCCGACGGCAAATTTATTGAGCAAACCACGCAGCAGCTCTACGATGAGCAGGCGGGCCAGTTTCTGGCCGACCGCTACGTGGTGGGTACCTGCCCTAATTGCGGCAATGAGAATGCCTACGGTGACCAGTGCGAGCGCTGCGGCACCTCGCTCAGCCCCACGGAGTTAATTAATCCGCGCTCCATGCTCAGCGGCAACACGCCGGTGCTGCGCGACACGCGCCACTGGTTTTTGCCCCTCAACGAGTACGAGCCCTGGCTGCGCGAATGGATAATTGAGGGCCACAAAGGCGATTGGAAAACCAACGTTTACGGCCAGTGCAAATCCTGGATTGACCAGGGCCTGCATGCCCGCGCCGTAACCCGCGACCTCGACTGGGGCGTGCCCGTGCCGGTGCCCGGCGCCGAGGGTAAAGTGCTGTACGTCTGGTTTGATGCGCCCATCGGCTACATCTCGGCCACCAAGGAAGGTTTCCCCGACGAGTGGCAGAAATACTGGCAGGACCCCGGCACCAAATTGGTGCATTTTATTGGCAAGGATAATATCGTTTTTCACTGCATTATTTTCCCGGTAATGCTGAAGGCGCACGGCGAATTTATTCTGCCCGATAACGTGCCGGCCAACGAATTTCTGAACCTCGAAGGCGATAAAATCAGTACCTCGCGCAACTGGGCGGTGTGGCTGCACGAGTACTTGCAGGATTTCCCCGGCCAAGCCGATGTGCTGCGCTACGTGCTCTGCGCCAACGCGCCCGAAACCAAGGATAACGACTTCACCTGGAAGGACTTCCAGGCGCGCAACAACAATGAGCTGGTCGCTACCCTCGGCAATTTCGTGAACCGCGCCGCCGTGCTCACCCAGAAGTTTTTTGATAGCCAAGTACCGTTGCGGGGCGAATTATCGGAAATTGATGAAGAGGTATTTCGGCAGCTGGCCGAATTTCCGGCGCGCGTCGGCGACCTCATCGAAAATTACCGTTTCCGCGATGCCTTGGCGGAGGTGATGAGCCTGGCGCGCCTCGGCAATAAATACCTCGCCGACACGCAGCCCTGGCACCTCATCAAGACCGATGCCGCGCGCACCGGTACGGTGCTGCACGTGGCGCTGCAAGTAGCGGCCGCGCTGGTGCCGCTGCTCACGCCCTTTCTGCCCGAGTCGGCCGCCAAGCTGGCCGCCATGCTCAATTTTGAGCCCGGCGACTGGCAGAGCGCCGCCCGCGCCGAGCAATTGCCCGCCGGCCATCAACTACGGGAGCCCGCGCTGCTATTTACCAAAATTGACGATGCCGTGGTGCAAACGCAGGTGCAGAAATTGCTCGACACCAAGCAAGCCAACGCATTGGCCGCTACCCCCGTGGCGCCGGCCAAAGAGAACGTGAGCTTCGACGAGTTTGGCAAAATGGATTTGCGCGTGGGCACCATCGTAGCTGCCGAAAAAGTCGCCAAAACCAAGAAATTACTCAAGCTCACCATTGAGGTGGGCCTGGAGCAGCGTACCATCGTGAGCGGCATCGCTGAGTCGTTTATTCCCGAGGCGCTGATTGGCCAGCAGGCAATGGTTTTATTGAATCTGGCACCCCGTGAAATCAAGGGTATTCAAAGCCAGGGCATGCTGCTGCTGGCCGAAAACGCCGACGGCAGCCTGGCGCTGATGCAGCCCGGCAGCGCCGTGCGCAACGGCAGCCCAATTTTGTAAGTGGCAGTATTTATTGACAAAACAGAACGTCATGCCTATCTGGCGTCCGCTTGTCGAAGCATCTCTACCGCGCCATTGGTTAGTA
>CAZZWL010000069.1:0-29937 GCA_964657755.1 uncultured Rhodanobacter sp. | reverse complement strand
CCGTCCGCTTAACGGGCCGAGTCGGCGGTTTTCCCCTATTTGTTTAACAACACCCAAAAGTACCACACTGAGCGCAAAGGCCGGCAGGGCCGAAACCGGCACGGATTCCGGGATGTGCCGAGAATTGGGATTATGTGAAGGGACGAAAACCCGAAACAAGAGGGAAAAAAGCTACCTCCAACCTTGCCCAAAGTCCTGTTTGCGCTGGCCCGCGAACTGCATAAGCTAAGCGTACCCACCGGCTCCGTTCGCCGCCGCTGCTGGCAACGCCAACTCACTAGGTAAGCGGCTGCTACTGGGGAAAATACTGCTGCAAGACGCCCTGCAATTTCTCGCGGGTTAGCGGCTTAGTCAGGTACGCATCAACCGGCAGGTGCTGGGCGCGGGCCTGGTCTAGTGAATAGTCGGAGCTGGAGAGCAGCGCCACGACCGGGCGCGGGCTAGCGGGCGGCAGCTGGGCGTAGCGCGTCAGGAAGTCCACGCCGTTGAGCACGGGCATGTTCAGGTCGAGGAGGATAAGGGCGGGCGGGGCACTGGCCCCGGCTAGTGCAGCGAGGGCCTGCTGGCCATCCTCGGCCACGAGCACTTGCCCGGCAATCACCAGGTTGGTGATTAGGAGCTGGTGCAGAAAATTGGCGGTGCGGTCATCATCGACTAGCAGCACGCTGGATAAGAAGGGCATAGGGCACAGGGACAAAAGCACGGCGCGCGCTAGGCGCGAAACGTCACTGTGAATGTGGTGCCCACGCTGGGCTCGCTGTGTACGGCAATGGTAGCGCCCCCGTTCTCAATCAGGCGCTTAATCATGTAGAGGCCGACGCCCGTCCCCTCGACGTGCGTGTGCAGGCGCTGGAACACCTGGAACAAGCGCCCTTGCTGCGTCGGGTCCAACCCCAGGCCGTTATCCTGCACGGCCAGCACGACCGCGCCGGCCTGCTGCGCGGCCCGGACCCAAACCTGGGCCGGCCGGTCCGAAGCGCGGTATTTGACGGCGTTGCTGAGCAGGTTGTAGGCAATCGAGCGCAGGTTGGCCGGGATAAAGTTCACCCGCAGGTCCGCCGGCACCTGCACGTGCACCGTGGCCCCGGCCGCCCGTATCTCGGCGGCTAGGTCCTGACACACGGCTTCCAGCAGTGGCCCCAACGCGACAGGCTCGGTCGGGCCGCCCTGACTCTGCTGTAAGCGCACCAGGTCTGTGAGCTGGGTGATGGTGAAGCGGAAGCGGCCGACCGTGTCCTGCAGCAAGCGCAGCAGCTTGGCCACCAGGGCCGTTTGCTGCACCTGCGCCGGTAGCACCTCGTGCAAGGCCAGCAGCAGGCCCTCAATGTTGGTAATCGGCGCTTTGAGGTCGTGCGAGGCCGTGTACACAAACGTGTCCAGGTCCGCGTTGGTGCGCCGCAGGTGGTCATTGCTGGCGCGTAACTCCTGGGTACGCTCCTGCACCCGGTGCTCCAGCTCCTGGTTGAGCTGCTCGACCTGGCGGCGGGCGCGTACCTGCTCGCTCACGTCGTACGTGAAGTCGAGCACCCCGTCGATGTGGCCCTGCACGTTGCGCAAGGGGTGCAGGGAGATGTTGAGAAAGACCTGCACCGGCTGCCCGTTGCTGTGAAAGTCGAACCAGCCCTCCATTTCGCGCAGGTACACCGGTTCCCCGGTCTGGTAGACCTGGTCAAACAAGGCCACGACCCCCAGTTCTTCGGCCTCCGGGGTGCCTTCGCGAAACGGCCGGCCCAGGAAGGCGCGGCGCGGAAACAGGCTTTGATAGGCGGGGTTGACGAACTGGTAGATGTGGTCGGGCCCCTGGTAGACGGCAATGTAGGCGGGCATCTGCGTGAGGACCTCCAGGAAGCGTTGGCGCTGCTGCTCGGCCACGGCGTGGGCTGCTTGCTCGGCCGCCACGCTTTCCCGTAGCTGCCGCTCAGCCTGGCGGCGGGCGGTGATGTCCTGCACGGATTGGATGATGCACTGCACCTGCCCCTGCGCATCGAGCACGGGCGTGTGGCGCGGCTGCCAGTGGCGCTCAACGAACCGGCCCGGCTGCGCGGGGTCGGGCACGTCGTAGTGCTGCGGGGCCATCGTGTGCGGCTGTTTGGTCGCCAGCACCTGTTGCAGGGAGGCGCGCACGTTGGCGACGGCGTTAGCCTCGGGGGTTTGGGGGTTGTCGGGAAAGGCATTGAAGATGAACTGCCCCACAATCGTCTCCCGCTGGGTCAGGGTCGCGGCCAGGTAGTCGTCGCTAGCGCCCAGAATCACCCAGTCCGGGGACAGCAACAGGGTAGCGCCGGGCTGGGCGTTGAAGACAGACAGCAAGTCGAGTGGAGGCATCAATACAGCTATAGAGGCGGGGTAAAGGTCGGGACTGACTAGCAAAGACCCCGTCAAAGATGCAGCCAAGCTATCTTGTCAATCATGTGTGGCGCGGGGAGGAATTCGTGCTTCATAAAGAAAAACGTCACTAAATAATTCTTCTTTGAAAGCTAGGGGCCTACCGTTTCAGGGACGGAAAATAAGGCCAAGGCCAGACAAACTGCCCCTTACTAAGCGAGCATGCCCAGTAACAGAAATAAGAGGAAGCCCAGGAAGAAAGACAGGGTGAGCAGCGGGGTTTCGGTTTCCTCGTGGGCTTCGGTTGGCAGTTCCTTCGTGACTAAGCAGCGTTGCGCCGCCAAACCAAAGAAAAGCACGATTTCCAGTAGGTTGCATCGCGAAGGCGAAGTGCAGACGCCCCACGCGCACCATCTACGACGCGGCCTATCAGCGCGTGTCAGCGCGCGTGGCAGCGCCAGCAAAGCCGCCGGGGACAGTCCCTGCGGCGGGTGCGGCAAAGCACCGTCGAGCCCGTCTTCGGCACGCTGCTGCACCACTACGGCCTGCGGCGGGTTAACCCGTGCGGATTAGCCAGTGCCCACAAGACGATGCTGCTCACAGCCTTGGCCTACAATCTGAAGAAGCTGCTCACGCAGCGTCCCCAACGAACATAACGGCTGGCCGTCGCCTTGCCATTACCTCGCCTGCCAACTGTCGACCAGCCATGGGCACAAGCAGCTTGAAGCGGCCGTTGGGTGTTCTGCAACAGACACAAAACTAATAAATTAGCGTCGATAAGCTGCTTCTTATCGGTACTAAGTTGAAAGTGTCTGTTTCGACTGCCATCACGCTAAAAGCCAGGTAAATTCTCCGCGTAGTAGCTAAGTTCCGCTTGCGAAGGCCACGCCGAGCAGTACCGCCAGGGCAACGCGCCGTCGACGCCAATGTCGCTGCGAGTACCGCCCAGTCAGCAGAAATTTGCGCACCAAATTACACGCCGGCTGAAAGCGCTAGTGGGCGCACAAAATGGTTAGCAGCGCGCAATGGGCAGTAGCTTACGCAGCCAGGGCCTGTTGCTGCGTGGACACAATCTGCATTAGCACGTCGAGGCCCAGAATCTCGAACACGTTAAAGACCCTTTCCTGCATGTGGAAGAAGACCAGCCTCACCCCCAGGTCTTGTAGGCGCTGCAAATGCGCAATAAAGACGCCCAGGCCAGCCGACGAGATATAGCTCAACCCTTGGCAATCAATCAGGACCTTCTGGTAGGCCAAGATGTTCGGGTTCTGGAGGGCGTCGTCAAGCACAATAGCCGAGGAGGCATCTAGTTCCCCATCCAGTACCAGCGTAAAGGCAGCAGCAGTCGTATGCGGAGTTACTTTCATGGAAGGCCACTCAGAGGGATGCGGCGGAGTTGTGACGCGTAGTGGTGAAAGCCTGGTAGGCGTAAAGATAGGGTGTCCTCAGTTCGTAGGTGAGGTGGTCTAGCTAAGCCGGACAGAGTTGGGACGTTGTTTGAAAGCGGATTTCGAAATGGTTGGGGGCTTTGAAGTGGTCTAAGCAAGCCAGACAGAAGAAGGAGGTATAGTTTTTCTGCGATGACAGCCAAAAAGAGCGGAACGTCGCCCGATAAACGACGCAAATACGACGAGGCGTTTAAGGCCGATGACTTGCGCTTGGCCAGCGAGAGCCGCAGCACCCAGGCGGCCGCCACGACGCCGAGGAGGGCTTTAGGTACGATAAGCATTAGATACGGTACCCAGTTAGCCGGTTTCGCTCGAGACAGATAGGCAGCAATAACGGCCTTGGTTAAAAGTTTGGTACAAATGTTACAGGGGTAGGCCGTGGCTAACTTTTCTTGCTTCACGATAAGCAAAACGGGCTATCCATTCTTACTGCACTAGGTAAACGGCTTGCTCCAGTAACTCATCTTGGGTAGCGGTTCCCTCACTGGCTGGGCGGTAGTGCAGCGGCACAAAGTCTTCCCGTAGTTGGCCGTTAACTTGCAAGAGCTGCTCCTCTCCCAAATCTACTAGCGCATCACACTGCGCTAATCTTTCATTGAAGACCGCGCCGAGCAGGTCGGCTAACTCAGAGCCAGCCGTAGGTACGCCCAACGCCGAAAAGCCTACCAGTAAACCTTCTCCCATACTGCCGGTCCAGTGGCCGCCCAATACCATGACTTTCCCAGCAAAGTAGGGCGCCAGGGGTAATACGTATTCGACAAACTTGCGGGGTACGCCGTAGCGGCGCTGCTCACTGGGTACCACATGCACCTGGTACGGCTTTTCGACCTGCACGAAATGCCCCATGATACCCCGCGCCACGGTGGTGTTGCCCCCGCTGGGGGTGTTGCGAAAATCCAGGATAAGCCCGTTCGTGGCCGGCACCTGCTGCAGCGCCGCTTGGAAGGCCATGATGGTGGCGTTGTTGCCGAGCGAATTATTAAAGCGGATAATGGTGACCCCCGTTCGGTGAGTGATGCTCAGTGGGGGGGCCGAGCGCAGGCGCTGCGCCTGCTCGCCGGGCGAGCGTAAGCGATACGTGTGCTGCGCGCCACCTACGCTTAGGATAAGTTGTCGGGCATGCTGCCGCCGACCAGCTAAGGCGATAATCAAGCCTGCATCTACCTGCGTGCCCGACAGCGCGGCCAGTGGGCGTCCCATCACCTGCTCAACTGCCCGCTGGGGTGTTAGTCCCTCAATGCGAAGCACTTCTGCACCTGGGCGAATTCCTTGCTGTTCCGCGTCGCTCTCGTGCCGTACATCCACTAGCGTTGCCCGACCATTCCGGTAGTGGGCTATCAGGTCAGCACTCGTGGGCACTATGTTGTAATCCGTTGAATCGAGGGGGCCGACCAGGAAATGGGGGTCCGCAAAATTATGCGCGATGAGTTGCAGTACGTCCCGAAAGTCGGCTTTGGTAGACGTCGCTTGGGCAGCCGGCGCAAACGCGGTGAGAATTGCCTCGCCGTCTACCCCAGGACGCGTAAGATACGCGTACCTGATGCGCACTAGTTCCGTAAACTCCACCCAGGCGGCCCGTGCATCAAAAGGCTCGCCCGGCTGCCCGCTAGTGAGGCGACGGGCGGCGGGGGCACTAGCAGCGGGCCGGCCAGCTTCGGTGGGTCGGCCCGCGCTCAGACTCAGCCCGAGCAGTAGGTAACGGAGGGAAGAGCGCGAGCAAGACGACATAGAGCATTAAAGCAGGCGAGACGAGGTGACTGGTCCCAAGTGAAAGAACAACGGCCACAAAAGTCGGCTCGCTAGCCCGCGCGGTCTTGTACGTTTGTGCAGGTCAGGGCGCGATACTGGCCAGGGGTAACTCCCACGACGCGTTTGAAGTGGCGGCTAAAGTGGCTTTGGTCAAAGAAACCCGTTTCCAGCGCGGCGACCACCGGAGAAGCTCCCTGCCGCAGCAGCAGCTTCGCCTGGCTCAGCCGCTGCTGGGTAAAGTAGGCGAGGGGCGAGAGCCCGGTGGCCAGGGCGAAAGCCCGCGTAAATTGAAATCGGCTCAAGCCGGCTTCGGCAGCCAGTTCCGCCACCGTGAGCCGGTCTGCACCCGGCTGGTCAATGCGCAGCAACAGTTGCGGTAAGCCAACCAGCTTTGGTTCAGGGGCGGGGAGCAATAGGTTCGGCCGGCTATGGCGGCAAAGCAGCTGGGTCAGCGCTTGTTCCAGGTCGCCAATGGCCCGCGTCGAGTATCCCCCAGTCTCTAACTGCTGATGCACCCGCCGTAACTGCGCAAACACAACCGGGTCGTCCAGCAATCGGTGCGGAAAGACCGGCAAGCCATAGCCAGCTGGGGCCAAGACCTGCATAAAAGCGGGAGCCAAATAAAAGCTCCGGTATTGCCAGGGTTGCCCGCGCTGGTGTGCATAATTAGCATGTACCTGCCCTGGGGCCAGTATCAGCAGCTGACCGGCCCGCACTTGCAGCTGGTGGTCCGGGAACACAATGGTTTCTGTCCCCTGCTCCTGCAGCGAGAGGCAGTAGCCGTCGTGCGCATGCCAGGGAAATACCTGTTGCTGGTAATACCCGGTAAGTAACTCGACTTGTGGCAGCGCTGGCAGGTACCATAATCGCCCAGTATCAAGCTGCATAGTCAAAACTACTGTCGGTGGACTAAGCGAAGGTGCCCAGCGCTTCGAAAGTTAGCTCTTCCGAAATGGATGACCATATCATTAGGCCACTTGCCTGTTCCCAACCCATAAATTCAGATCAGCAGTCATTGATGTAACATTTGGACCAAACTTTTAATAGAGGCCAATAACGAGAGGTTGTTCCTCTTTACTCTTGGGTGCTCCACTATTTCAGCCAGTATCAGACCACTCTTTATTAATAAGGAGTAGCCATCCTTCCTAGTCAGCGAACTATAGTGGTGTCAATTTGTCCCTTAGCATTATAAAAGCTGTCCCGATTGCATCTGTCCTTCTACTGAGAGTTTAGGTATCATAACTCTTACAAACGATACCCTTAGTTAGTGGCCTGTGATGCTCGGCTCAGGATAGGTACAGATAAGTAAACTGCGTCGCTACCTATCGTCACAGCTACGGCTACCCCACCTTACCCCCGCATAGGTGGAGCGGTGCCCCTTGGGAGCGCTGGCCCAGCTATTCCTCATTATAGTAGAGGTCTCACTTGGCCTGCTGCGCAACTAGCCGGTTGCTCTGGTGCTGGAAGCTTTTGTACCGCACTTTTTTATATACTAGCCGATTTCAGGCAGCCAAACAGAAGATTTAGGTGAAATCGCCATCAGGTGGCATTCTAAGAACGTTCGTCCTCAGAATACCACGTGAGTAGCGTTCTGAAGCTTGCGTTTCGGAGTTACGAGGTCCCTAAGCTCTGGCTTAAATTGGCCTTTTTTCAAAGGAAGTTGACAATTATCAAAATAACCGTTAGCGGTGACCAAGCGTAGCGGCGCCGAAAACCCGGCAAAAGTTGCCGCCGCCGACCTTGCCAATCTCCTCCGGGGTAAAGCCCGTCTTCAGCATCGCCTCGACCACGGCGTAGTAAAAGCCGGCCTGCTGGTTGGGCCACACCTGGTTGGTGCGCTCGCCTGCGTGAGGTCGGTTTTGCCCGCCGCCCGGCCCGCTACTGGGTGGGGGACCGTTGGGGCGACTGCCCGGCGCGCCGCCAGCTTGGGGGTCTGGCCCGCCAGGCCTAGGACCGTTGCCGCCCGCCGGGCGGTAGGGGGGCGTCAGCTTGGTATCGGTGCCGAAGCAAACGTGGTCGATGCCGGTGACCTCGACCAGCGCCAGAATGTTCTGGGCGTATTCCAGGGCCGAGTCGGCCAGGTGGGTCCACACGCCAATGACGCCGCCCGTGTCGGCCACGGTTTTCGCTTGTTCTTTGCTGATAAGTCTAGGCTTCATCATGCGGGCCATGTTTGGGTTTGACCCTAGTCGAGTATCGAGGCCGGTGTGCGAGAGGAGCACGGGCTTCGTCGTGACTTTGAGCGCGGCGCTCACTGTCTCGACGTTGGCGTGCGCCAGGTCGATGAGGATGCCTAGCCGGTTGCACTCCCGGATGACGTCAGCGCCGAAGGCCGTCAGCCCACCGAACTGGGCAGGGTTAGTGAAGACGTCGCCGAGCGGCACCGACGCATCGTGGTCGTGGAGCAGGCCGAGGTGGCGCAGGCCCCGGTCATAGGCAACCTGAAGCCGCTCCAGTTTGCCTTCCAGAAAATGGCCGCCTTCTACGGATTGAATGACGGTGGGCTGGTGCTTTTTGTGCGAAGCTTGCAGGTCGGCCAGGTTTCGCGCCCGCTTTAGGTCGTTGCGCTCCAACTGGTGGTCTTGGGAAGTTAACCCGTTCAGAAATCGCTCGTAGGCGTCGCCTGGGTTCTTTAATTCTTGGTAGTCAACAGCAAACGTCATGCAGATAGCCGCCAGGCCCGACCGCTTTAGCTCGCCGGCCAGGTCGAGGACCGGGCCGGGCATCTCGGCCGTGGTCAGGGGCACGTCGATGTGGTTGTGGGTATCGACCCCTAGGGTACCGGCCACGAGCGCCGCAATTCGCGGGTCAGACTCATTGCGGCTAGCCCACGCCGCCAAGGGGTTTAGCAGCGCCGCACCGGCCCCGGTGGCGGCCAGGGCAGTCAAAAATTCCCGGCGGGACCAGGTTGGGAGAATGTTCATAAAATAGGGCAGGATAGGTGGTCAGTTACGTTCCTATCGGTCTGCTAGGTAGCGGTGGCACCGCAGGTTTAGAAGGTCAACTTGCTAATTACCTCGCCGGGTGGTTGGCCGATTGCGGGCGTCCAGACCGCATTTAAGCATGGCGCAGTTGTCCGTGGCGCTAGTCGTTTAGATTAGCTAGCTGAGCGATATGGTTTGGTAATTACGGGGTCAGGTGGATGTAATTTGTTTTTTCTCCGTTATGCCCCTGTCTGGTTGCCCGCCCAGGTAAATCTTCCTTTTTGTGCCAGCTGGTTATGCTTCATTCCTCACTTAGCTATTCGCCCGAGCAGACCCGCTACGAGCATCCGCGCATTGTGGAAACTGCCAAGAATATGTTCTTGCAACGAGGCATCGAAGCGGTGACGCTGGAAGATATTGCGCGTAGTCTACGGATGCCGCTCGGGGCTATCGAGCGGCACTTTCCGGCTGGTAAGCCCGCCCTGGTGCAGGCCGCGCTGCAACACCACCTTGCCACTATTCACCAGCGTTTGGCGCAGCAACATCTGGATAGCACCAATGCCGTCGAGGAGTTGCTGGTGATGCGCCGCTCCACGCAGCAAGGTATTGGCGACGCGGGTGTGCTGGTCTTTCACGAGCTAGAAGAGTATTACCCTTTTTCCTGGCGCTACTTCCGCTACGTTCGCGCGCGGTTTATGCTGGCTTACCTGCGGGCTAATCTGCAACGGGGCGTGCAGGAGGGCCTCTATTATCCCGGCCTGGATGCCGACGACCTGAGCCAGCAGTGGGTTCGGCAAGTCAGCGAGCAACAGGCCCGCGCGCACACACCCACTGAACTGGCGGCAGCGCGCGCGACGCACCTGAATGAGTTTTTGGCCAGTATAGCCTCGCCGATTGGGGCCTACGTTGCCCAGCGGTTACAGGAAGCCCCGCCATATTACTAACCGGCTTTACCGGCCGCCGGCATTGCCGACGACCGGGGTATGGCGCACTATTGAAGGGCTACGCGGCTAGTTACGGCCCGCTCGCCGACGGGCTGCACGGTGAGCAGGTAGGTGCCGGCCGACAGGCCAGTGGTGGGCACCGTGGTTAGCATGCTGCTGAAAGTGCCGCTGGCGACGGCCTGGCCCAGAGTATTGCGCAGCGTGTAGGTGGCTAGTTTACTGGTTTGGGCTAACACCACGTTGATGCCTTGGCCGCTGGCCACGGGGTTGGGATAGGCCAAAAACACGCCGGCCGCCGTGCTGGCCTTGGTGCCCAGGGCCGTGGTGTAGCTGCCGTAGAAGTTGCCGCCGTAGTCGCGGGCCCGGTCGCGGTAGAGCGTGTGGTAGTGAACGATGGCCGGGTTCTCGGCCCCGTTCTGGACCACAAACTCGATCCAGACGTTGGGCCCGTCGATGCGCACGTAGTCGGAGGCGGTCGTGAGGTTGCCGGTGCCCGAATAGGCGATGTAGGTGTTGGCCAGCTGCGACTGGTAGTTGCCAAGCAGGGCCGCGCCCGTAGCGTCGTCGGCGTCCTTCACCCAGGGGGCCATTGCATCTACGACCAGCTGCTGCTGGGCGGCGGTGAGCTGGCTACACGGCAGGCCGACCTTAGCGGCCGGAAACTGCCCGTCTTTTTGCGGCCCTACCACCAGGTCGTTAAAGGTTTGGGTGAGCTTGGCGGTGGTTTTCTGGGTGGTAGTGAGGCCGTTCACCATGGCCAGCATGCTGGCCGCCTCCTGGGCTTGGGGGGCGCAGGCGGTGCCGGTGGGCAGCACGTTAGCGTTGGGGGCGGTATAGGTCAGCGGCTCCACGCCCTCAAACTTGGGGGTGGTACCCGTTACGTTGCCGCTGCCGAAGGTGATGTTGGTGGCCGAGTGGTGGCCACCGCACTGGAGCATCCAGGTGCCGGTGGTGCTGGGCGTGCCCAAAAAGGCGATAAAGAAGATGCTGCTGCCAAAGATGCTGCTGTTGCTGCCGGTGCTGACAAGGTAGTCATCGGCCGTCCGAATCTGCTGAATCTCGTTGAAGCCCTCGTTGGCCCCCGTGCCGGTGGCGGCCTGCACCACAGCCATGGCGGCGGTGCGTTGCGCGGCGGTCAGCGCGTCGAGGCGCAGGCCGATGCGGCCGTTGTACCCGGCAATGGGGAAGTTCGACCACTTCACCACGTTGGCCGCGCTGAAGGTTTGCAGCACCGTGGCTTGTTGCGCGGTGGTGAGGGTAGCTAGAAAGGCGTTGGCCGCTGCTACCACGTCGGTCACGGCCGCCGTTTGCTGGGTGCCTTTTAGAATTTTGCTATGCTGCACCGTGGCGGGGCTCAATTTCGGGGCCCTATCGGCCGTATGCTGCCGAAACGCCATGATGGCCAGCAATGCGCCGGCCGAGGCCAGGTAGGTAGGGGTTTTCATTTGATAAAGAAAGTGAGTGAGAGAAAATGAGAAGCCACAAAATGACCTTGCGCGGTGTCGCCGGACCAGCTACTAATGCCGACTAACACCCTAGCTAATTACCAGTTACTGGGCGCCGCTGCTGCTGGTAGAGCAGCACCGCCGCGCCGGCCAGCGCCGCCAGCAGCCACGGCGTGTAGGGCACCGCCCCGGCCAGCGCCCGCGTCAGCGCGTTAGCCTGCCCGCTCAGGCGCTCGGCGAGCCAGGCCGCGGCGGCCACGCCAGCCAGGGCCGCCCCGCCCAACCGCACGTAGCGATAGTAAGGGGTGCGGGCCAGCAGCAGCAGCCACGGCACCGTGAAACCCACCACCAGCAGCTGCATCAGCTCGATGCCCAGGTTGAAGCCCAGCAGGCTCAATACCAGTGGCCCGGCCTCTAGGTGCAGCAAGGCCAGGGTGCTGGCAAAGGCCAAACCGTGCACCAGCCCAAAGCCGGCAGCTACCCATGCCTCGCGCCCCGGAAACAGCGGCCGTACCGCGTGCGCCGCTGCCACCAGGATGCTCACCGCAATGAGCGCCTCGACAGGCTGCGTGGGCAGGTGCACCCAGCCCAGCGTGCCCAGCGCTAGGGTCAGTGAGTGGCCCGTTGTGAACGCCGACACCAGCAGCAGCAGCCGGCGCAGGCTATAGCGCACCCCGCCAAACCGGCCCCAGCGTCCCACTCCCGCCAGCAGCGGCGCGGGCAGCAGCAGCGCCAGCAGAAACAGCAGGTGGTCGGTGCCTTCGGCAATGTGCCGGGTGCCGAGCTGCACCATCGCCCGAAAGCCTGTCCAAGTGCTGCCGGCGGCCAGGTTGACGGCCAGCGGCGGAATAACGTTATCGACAATGTTGAGCTCGATAACGCCCACCTGCGCGGGGCCGCCCTCCGCAGTTACCTGGCCGGCGGCCCAGTCCTGGCGCACGGCTACCAGGATTTTGTGCGTCACGACCTGGTGCAGCACCGCGTCGTCGCGCAGCACGAAGCGACGTACGTCGGCCCCTGCCGGTGGGGTCAGGCGCAGGGAGGCCACCACTTCTTCGTAGGGGCCACTTAGCTCGTTTTGCTGGTGCTGTACGTGTAGCTCGCCCGGCTGCAAGGTCCAGTAGCGGCCATCGGGGCTTTGCAGGCGAAAATGCCGGGCGATGTACTGCCGCAGCGCGGGGCCATAGTGCGGCAGCACCGCCCGCGGCGAGTCGGCCACCGGGTGCCCAAAGGCCGGCTGCAACTCGCTTAGGGGCAGGTGTAGCTCGGCATCAAGGCGCTGCGGATGCACCGTGAGCAGCACCAACGAGTTGGGCATGGGGTGGGCCACCGCCGGCAGCCCGCTACTCAGGCCCAGCAGCCACACCAGCCACACTACCAACCGCTTAGGGCAAAAATCTACTTCAGTCATGGCAAGGGATAGCGCAGGTCGGAAAGTCTTGAAATAGGGGGTGGCCGATACCAGCAGCGACAGGCTCAGCCCCGCTGCCACGGGCACGGCTTATTGCCCGCCGTAGTCGGTGGTGCGGTCGCGCCAGACCGAGTGCGGGTGCACCGTGCCCGGAAAGTCGCGGCTCGGCTGGCCCGAGTATTCCAGCCACAGGCTGGGGCCGTCGAAGCGGATGTAATCGTTGTCTTTGCCCATCGTGCCGCTGCCCACGAAAGCTAGATAGGTAGCTGGCAATTCAGCCGTGTAGCGGGCCAGGATGGGGGCCGATGTGGCGGCATCCAAGTCGCCGACGTAGCGCCAGATGGCCTGCAGCGCCAGCTGCTGCTGGGCGGCGCTCAGCTCGCCGAGGCGCACGCCCTGCCGGGTGGCGGGAAATTGCCCATCCTGCCCCGGCCCCAGCAGCACGTCGCGGAAGGTGGTAGCTAGCCGGGCCTTGGCCTGTTCGGCGGCGCTTAGGCTGCCCAGCAGCGCGGCGAAGGCAGCGCGCTCCTGCTCCAGCGGCTGGTAGGTGCGGCCGTGGTCGGTGACGGGCGTATTGGGCTCGGCCCCGCGGAAGTCGGGCGTCACGCCGGCCGTCTTGCCGCCCTGGTAGGTGTTGGCGAAGGCGAAGTGGTGGCCGCCGTACTGCAATTCCCAGCGCCCGGTCAGGCTCGGCGTACCCAGCAAGGCCAGGTAGTAGTTGCCCGCCCCAAAAGCCCCGGTTTGCTTGGTAGCGGTGCCTAGGTAGTTGTCAGCCACCAGGTTGCCTTCCAGCTCGTCGTAGCCCTCGTTGGGTACATTGGGTAACAGTACGCTAGACAACAAAGCTTTGGCCGCGCCCAGCTGCGCGGCGTTGAGCTTACCCAGGCCAATGCCCACCCGCTGCGGCCGCGAAAACTGCTGCGGAAAGTTCGACCAGCGGGCCGCGTCTTCCTTGGAATAGGGTCGCTGCGCCTCGGCCAGCTGGCTCGGGCTCAGGGTGGCTTTGAAAGCCTCGGCCAGGCACACCACCCGCGCTAGCCCCTGCGCCGAGGCGCAGCCGGGGGCTATGCTAGGCTTGGCCTGCACGATGGCAGTATTAGGGAGGGCCGGAGCCTGGTACTGCCAGGTAACCAGGGCGGGCAGGGCCAGCAGGCCGAAGCCCCCTAATAAGGAGGAGTATCGCATAGAAAAGGGGAGGTGAGTGGGTAAAAATACCGGCCCTCCCGGCCGCGCTTCGTCGTAGTATCGACTAGCCCCGGCTAATTGCCGCCGTAGTCTTTCGTTTTGTCGCGCCATACCGAGTGCGGGTGGGTAGGCGAGAGCACGATGCCGTTCTGGCAGGAATATTCCAGCCACAGGCTCGGCCCGTCGAGACGCACGTAGTCGTTGCGGGTGGTCATGCCGGTCGTGCCCGAAAACGCCACGTAGGTGTTGTCCAGCTCGCTGGTGTACTTGGCCAGGATAGTGGCCGCATTCGTGTCGTCGATGTCGTAGACGTAGGTCTTGATGGCCGCCAGCACCAAGGCTTTCTCGCTGGCCGAGAGCGTGCTGCATTTAATCCCGACGGGCGTCGCCGGGAAGTTGCCATCCTGCTGCGGACCAAGCACCAGGTCGGTGAATGTGCTGCTGAGCTTGGCCGTGGCCTGCTCGGTGCTGCTCAGGCCGGTGAGCATGGCCGCGAAGGCCATCTGCTCCTGTTGCAGCGGCTGGTTGGTAGTCGAGTTCAGCGTAAACGTGGCGAATGGCTCGACGCCCCGGAAGGCGGGCGTGGCCCCGGTCAGCACCCCATCCTTGTAGGTGCTGGCGCAGGCCAGATGGTGGCCGCCAAACTGAATTTCAAAGGTGCCGGTGGTGGCCGGCGTACCCAGAAAGGCGATGTAGTAGTTGGCCGCCCCGTAGGTCGAGCCGCCGCCGTTGGCCGCCAGGTACTCGTCGGCATTGAGCAGCTGCTGAATCTCGTCCCAGCCCTCGTTGGCCGTCGTACCCGAAATCTCCTTGATGAGGGCCTTGGCGTATTGCACCTGCACGGTCGTCATCGCGCCGAAGCTCAGCCCCACCCGCTTGTTGGCACTCTGCACTAGTCCCTGCGGCAGGTTCGACCACTTCTTGGCGTCGCTCACCGCGTAGGTGCGCTGCAAGGTGGTCAGCTGCGAGGCATCCAACTGCGATTTAAACGCATCGGCCAGGCAAAGCACCTTAGCCATGCCGGTGGCCGAGGTGCAGGTACTCACCGCAATCGGGTCGGGGTTCGAGTTGGTGCTGCTGGTCGTAGTGCCTGCGCTAGCAGTATCGTCCTTTTTACAGGCCGTGAAAAACGTGGTGGCCGAAACCGCCGCAGCGGTTAGTAGCATTCTCAAACTGAGCTGCATAAAAGCTTCGTTGGGGGCTTTACGCCCAATTGTGAAGGGTAATTCAAAGGTTGCGTCGGCCCTGGTCAGGCAGACTAGTGCAGTCGGCCAGCGGGAAATTTCCCTCGACCAATCACCAAGTACTACTTGTTCTTGCTAGCGGGTAGCGCCCGCCAGTGAGCCTGGCATTTAAAGGATACCTCACCAGCGGTCTACCCCTACGCTAGGCCGATTTTTTTAACTTGGCGCTAGTAGCTTGGCCATACCCGCTGCCGCCGTTACTTGTCTGGCCACTCCGTTCTTCGCTCGGCTGCCCTAAACTTGTGCTGAATTAGGGCGTCCCATCGAACCTCTCCTGAGAATAAAGCAGCGTTTTTTTCAGAAACTCTGCGCATTAAAACGTGGTTGGTGCGGCGACATTCCCCCGCCGAGTGCCGGCCTAGTCACGTCAATCGGCAGCCTCTTCCCTCTCGCATGGCCAAATTCGATGATACCGCCCTCGATACCCGCCTGACGCAACTGCGCCGGACGGACCCGGCGGCCTTTATCGAACAGCTCTTCAAAGCTTTTTATGCCCCGCTGGGCGCCGTGGTGTACCGAGTGGTGCCCGACCGGGCCGTGGTGGAAGACATTTTGCAGGACGTGTTTCTGCGCCTCTGGCAGGGCCTCGCGGACCTACCGGCCATCGAGTCCTACCGGGCCTACCTCACCCGCATGGGCCTGAATGCCGCCCTGCGCTACCAGCAGCGCAGCCAGCGGCAGGTAGCCTGGGACGACGCCCCGCCCGCGTCCGCCCCGGTAGCCCCCGATGCCTTAGCCGACCTGCACGCCGCCGAGACTGCTGAGGCTGTACAAGCAGCCCTGGCGCAGCTGCCGCCCCAGTGCCGGGTGGTGTTCGAGCTGAGCCGCTACGAAGAAATGAGCTACCAGCAGATTGCCGAAGCCCTGGAGATTTCGCCTAAGACGGTGGAAAATCAGATGGGTAAAGCCTTACGTATTTTACGCCGCGAGTTGGCCGGGGTCTTGAAAAACCTGTACTGGCTGCTGCTGTATGTGGGGGTTGTGAAGCCGGCCGCGCTTCTCCCGCCACCTGTTTCGGCCGTGCCGCCTCAGCGCCTGACGATGAGCGCACCAGTTATTTTGCGGGTCCGCATGGGGGTAGTGCGGGCCTGATGTATCCTATTCTCACCTGGGCAACCTAGCCGCCCCCAAAGTCTTTATGACGCACCGTTACGCCGACCCGGCCGATGCCCCCTGGGCGCTGCTGGCCCGCCACCTGGCCAACGAAGCCACGGCGGGCGAGCGGGCGGACCTGCGCGCCTGGGTGGCGGCGGACCCCAGCCACCTGCAAATCCTGACCACCGTGACCCGCGCCTGGGAGCGGGCGGGCGAAGTGGCGGCCGGCCCCGTGCTGTTCTCCCCGGCCGACGTGGAGGCTGCCTGGCAGCGTTTCCGGCCCGCACTGGCCGCGGCGCCCGCGCCTGATATGGTCGAAGCGCCTACTGCTGCCCCGCCGAGTACGCTGGTGGTAAAGCCACTGTGGCCACTGCAACGGCGCGCCACCGCCCGCCGCTGGCAACTGGCCGCCGGGCTGGTATTGCTGTTAGGAATGGGCTACGCGCTCGCCAGAACGTGGCTGGTTAAGCCCCAGGAGCTTACCATAACCTACGCCAGCGCGGATAACCGCCAGCTGATACGCCTGCCCGATGGCAGCACGGTGTGGCTCAACGCGCACTCGCGGCTGCGCTACGCGGGGGTAGGGCCGGCGCCGGCCCGCGGCCTGCGCGCCGTGCAGCTGACGGGCGAAGCCTATTTTGAGGTAGCCCACAACCCCGCCCGCCCCTTTATCGTGAGCACCACCACGGCCCGCGTGCGGGTGACGGGCACGGCCTTCAATGTGCGCGCCTACGCCGCCGAAGACTCGGTGGAAGTAAGCGTCACCCACGGCCAGGTGTGGCTCACCCATCTCTCGGTGCCCGACAGCGTGCAGCTACCAGCCGGCACCCGCGCCGCCCTGCACGCCACCGACGCACCCGGCCGGGAGACGGCCCGCCTCCAGCGCACCGCCAGCACCGACCCCAACTTCCGGGCCTGGCAAAACGATACGCTACGCTTTGCCGATACGCCAGTGGCGCAGGTAGTGCGGACCTTGCAAGCCACCTTCGGCACCAGCGTGCAGTTGAGTACCTCGGCCCTGGGGCAGTGCCGGTTCACCGGCACGTTCGTAAAGCAGCCGCCGGCTCGGGTGCTAGCGGTGCTGGCCGCCGCCACGGCCAGCCACCTCACCACGACGGGCAACGGCGGCTACCTGCTGCAGGGCCTGGGCTGTACCGCGCCCGTTTCCGTATCTCCGACGCCGGCCACGGTGGCCGCCCCTATTCCTATCCGTGAGTAAAACCGCTCCGCACAACTACCTTGGTCAGTGTTTTCGGACGGTGCTGGTAGCAGCGTTGTTCTTGCTGGTCAGCGGAATATCCTGGGCACAAAACCCCGACCCGGCGCTGACGCGCCTGGTACGGCCTACCCCCGGCACCCGCTCGCTAGGGGCTATACTGACTGAGTTAGCGCAGCAAGGCGACTTACCGCTGAGTTACAGCAGCTCCTTAGTGCCGGTGGCGCGTCTACACACCCTGCGACCAGGGCCCGCCCGCCCGCTGGGGGTCGTGTTGCGGGAGGTGCTGGCCGCCGAACAGCTGTCGTATGGGTTGCTGGACGGGCAGCTGGTACTGTGGCCCGCCCGCGTGGCCCGCCCCGTGGGCGTCACCTTGGTGAATGGCCGACCTACCCGCATTGCCCAATCACCGGCTGCTCATGCTGATGATTTACCTACTGGGCCGCCTATTGCACTTGGCGAAGCCGTAGCAGTCAACCCAACCACTACTAGCCTAAACTCCACTAGTCGCCCGGCAGCCCCAGCAGGACCTAGGGGGGCAAGGGTTTCTGGGGCGACAACAGCAGTTACGGCACCGAGCGTTAGGCTTGATAAAATTGGCAGCCAACTCCTTAATCGAAAAGACAAGCCAGCTATAGTACCGGGTGCTAGCCATAGTTTCCCGGCCAAGGGTCCGCTTGCCCGTGGCATTAAAACCCCGTCTGCCAGCGGAACTCGAATAGACTTGGCTGGTGGCCCGAAGGCCGACAAACTGCTGCCTCGCGCATTACCCAACGCTAAGCAACGTTCTGCTAAATCAAGCAACGCAACAGCAGCGAGCGCTCGACCACACGGCGACCAGTCGCCCACACGCGCCGATACTAAAAGCCAACGCACCGGGCCAGGAGGAAGCTTAGCCAACTCGCCAGCCGCCGCTCGACGCCCGCTATCCCGCCCGAGCCAACTCAGGGGGGCGGTCGACTCGCTACCCTTTTTGCGCAGCACTCCTTCGACAGTGCCGGCTTCGGATGGGATAGGGCCGGTAGTAGTAGCGTTAGCCGCTGGACCGAGCTCCACCGTCAGCCCGGCGCGGGTAAACGACCCCGCAGCTAAGCCCTCTGCCCTAGCCAGCCTGCTGCATTCCAGCTACTTGCACGGTGAGGCGTGGGTCAGTGAGAGCCTGCCCCTCAACGCGGCCGTGAAGGTGGGTATCCCGCGCATTTACCTGGTGCTGGGGGTGGCAGCAGGGCCAGCGGGTCGCCAATCGGGCGGAATAGCCTGGGGGGTGGGCTTGGGCACGGCCGGCCAGCCACGAGGCCGCTTCACGCCCAGCCTCGACCTGGTGCAGTGGTTTGTTAGCGGCGACCGCGAGACTACCCCCAGCAGCCTCACCCAGCTCCGGCCGCAGCTGGGGTGGCAGCTCAAGCAGGGCGGGCGCTGGCAGCTCGTCGGCGGGCCGACCCTCAACCTGGCCACCGCCCGCCACCGGGGTCCGCAACCGCAGCGCTGGGACTTCGGCCGGGACCAGTGGCTGTGGGTGAATCAGACTGATGATGAGTCGTTGCTGCGCCTGTGGCCAGGGGTGCAGGTGGGCCTGCGGTTTTAAGTTAAGAATGGGCCAGCGCCCGCCCAACCATCAGGGCTGCGCTAGGCGCCTGCGGTGGTGGCGCAAGTCCGCCCAGATGGTGCCCACAAATAGGTTCAGGCGGTAGCAGTAGTACCAGCCGTTAAAGTCTTCCTCGAACGACTCGTGGGTGAGGCTCACCCGGTAGCCCACGCCGCCACTCACGCCTACCCAGCGCGTGGGCTTGAGCAGTAGGCCTACCCCGGCCTCAGCTGGCACGAAGGTGTCGCGCGTGTCAGTAACCAGCTGGTCCCGGGCATCGGTGACCGTGTAGTGGCTGCGGCCAATTCCCACATCCAGCGGGATGCTCACTTCAAAAAAACGCCGCCGCACGAGCGTGTAGGTGAAGCTGGGCGTGAAGTAGAGCAGGCTCAGGCCGGGCATCGCCAGGCCAGCTTGCGGGTTCTGGCCGCGGCCCCGGCCTTTGATGGCGTAGTACTCGCCATAGTTGCGGCGCAGGGTATAGCCGGAAATGCCCACTCGGTACTTCTTGCCGGGCGGTACCACGCCCAGGTTGAGCCCGATGACGCGCACCGCGGCGACTTGCTCGAAGGGGTTGCGGTTGTCGAAGTAGAGGCTCGGGGTCCAGCGCGTCGGTGGAGGCACACTTTGCGCCTGCGCCAGCAACGGCCCGGCGCCAGCGAGCAGTAGCAAGTGGGGCAACCAAGTGCGGAGAAAAGCCAACGAGTATAAATGCGGCATGCAGTCAAGCAGCTACGTGAGTTTTAAGGTAAACGTGAGGTCAGGGGACTAGGCATTAGGCTGACCGCAAAAAAGGCACGTCCGGGTGGACGTGCCTTCTGGGGTGAGCAAGCGGGCGCTAATTGGCGCCCGTCGTGGTGGTCGTGGTGGTGTTCACGCTGATGCAGCCTAACTCCACTAGCGGACCAGCCGAGCAGCCGGCTTTGGTGCTGTCAGTACTGCAGTTGTGCTTTTTGACGATGGAGAAGCCCACCAGCACCTTGTCGCCGGCCTTGGGGTGGAAATTGGTCCAGTTCGTACCCGTGGGCACTAGGTAGGTGCTGTCGGCGAGGTGCAGCACCAGGCCGCAGCCGGTCTTCTTGCTTAGGTCCACGACTACGGCGGCGGTAGAGCAGGTGCCGCCCTTCGGGGTACAGTCGCTGCTTTTATCGCCTTTTTCAAAGCAGCCAGTGAGCACGGTGCTGGCACCCAGGCCCAGGATGGTTAGCGTAGCGAAAGCCGCGCTGCGGGAAGAGAAACGCTTCATAAAAAAGAGGGTAAATGGGGTGAGGTAAAAAAGAAAAAAGCAGAGATTAAGCGGAATAAGTAGGTTGTTCATCAAGGCATTACTTCTACCCAGCCCTTGAAGCGCCGCCCGTCGGTGAAGGTGACCAGGTAGTAGTAGATGCCCCCCACGCCCCCCCCGGCCCAGCTAAAGCTGCGCGTGGGCGACTGGTACACGAGCCGGCCCCAGCGCGAGAAAATGCTGACGCCCGCAAACTGGCTGGTGCAGAAATCGGGGGGTAGGGCCTGGTCGAGGGTGAAGGCCTCGTTGAGGCCGTCGCCGTTAGGCGTGATGATGTTGGGCGGGCGGAAGGCCAGCGAGTCGCCGGGCCGGGGCACTACGAAGCGGATAGCGCGCGTGAGGGTGTGCGGCGTGCAAATGGTGCCCCCCTGGATTAGCGTAAAGCGCACGACCAGCCCGCTGTCGCTGGCCGTGACCAGGCCGCAATCGGGCGCCCAGGTGAAGGTGGCCGTGGCGCGGCCTGTCCCGTTCTGGGCCGTGAAGCGCATGCCCACGCTGGCTAGGTCGAAACCCACGCCGGTAGCCGTGAGCGTAAGGGGGTTGGGCGCAGAATCAGTGCCCAATAGCGTGGCCGAGTAGGGCTGGTTAAGGGCCAGCCGCACCACGGTGACAGTGCCGGGCACTTCGGGTGGAAAGCTGGTGGTAAGCACCGGCGTCGTGCTGACGGGCGGCGTGGCGATGAACGCTACCCGCACGGTGTCGCGCTTGGGCAGCGAGCAGCCGTTGTCAGCCACCGACACGTTGAGCAAGTACACCTTGCCCTTGGTATCGGCGCACAGCGGGAAGCAAAGCGTGGCCGTGAGCGTATCGGGCTGGCCGCTGGCGTGCACCGTGCCGCTGGTGGTGGTCGTGAAACTCGGGGCTGTGGCCGCATCACTGAAGTTGAGGGGCGCGGCTGTGAGCGTAAGCGTCGAGTTGGGGTCAGGGTCGGTGTAGCGCAGGGTCAGGCACCGAGGGCCACCTGGCACGAAGCGCACTGTGTCGCGGCCAGGGCGGTAGGCGCGGCCGTTGGCCTGCACCGTTACCACGGGCGGGTTGTTGCTGGGGCAACTGAGCACGTAGAGTTGAAAGTCGCGCCGCGTTTCGCCGATTTTCACGCCCTTACGGTACTCCGCGCAGCGTACCCCGAACACGAACAGCCCGAGCCGATTGGGCCGCACCGTGAGGCGGCCGGTGTGCGCGTCGATGCCCAGGGCCGGCGCGCCCGGTATCTGGTTGGTGGTGCCCAGGCCCGCCGACCAGGTGACCAGGCTGTAGGGCGCGGCGGCCGGCAGCGGGCTGGGGTTAATGGCCGTGGAGTGGCCGTTGAGCGGCGTCACCATTTCGTAGGCCAACGAGTCCCCGTCGGGGTCTACCCCACCGAAGTCGTAGTAGAACAGGTTATTGATGCAGGCATAGTCGCCGAGCGCCGGGAAGATGCGCGGCGTCGAGTCGATGAACGCGGCCCCGTTGCGCACCACGGCCGGAAACTCCAGATAGAACGTCTGGGCGGCCCCGCCGGGGTTCACGATGTTGCTGATGGCCAGGTTGCGGCAGCAGCGCTCCACGGCCGCGTAGTAGCCGCTGGCATTGGTGTAGGTCGCCGCATCAAGGGTAATATCTTTGGTATATACCAGCTTGCGGGTGCTGAGCGAGCCCACGGCGCAGACCGGGTTGGTGTAGCTGACGAAGGTGTTGCTGGTGAGCGGCAAGACCACGCTTTGCAGCTGCTTATTGGTGGCCTTGTCGAAAATGCCGGCCGTAATAGCCTGGTCGAGCGCCGCCGCGTTGCCGTTGATGGCGTCGAAATAGAGCGTCAGCGTGAGGGTGTAAGTGCTACCGGTTTGGTGCTGCAAGTCCAGCTCGCCGCCCACGATGTGCGTCGCCCGGGCCGGCGTGGCCGCCAGCAGCAGCAACCAAATGCCGAGGAGCGCCCACGGTTGCATACGGGCGGGCAGAGCGGATGCCAGGTAGTACACAGGTCAGAGCAGAGGTAAAGCCTATCGTTTAGAAGTGGTTAAGACTTGGCCGCCGGCCGCTGGCCCGATGGCGGCGGACTCCAGCCTGCCAGGTCGCGGGTGAGGTCGCGCGCCGAAGGCGCGCGCTGGCGAGATACGGGCTTGGGCAACGTAGCCTGTTTGGCCCACTCGGGGCTAGCCAGCAGCTCCTCATAGATGGTCTGGTGCCGCGTCAACTCGTCCTGCCAACGCTGAGCTTGGGGGAGAGCCTGCTGGCCAGCGGCCGACCTAGGGTATAGCCAGCTTTCGATTGGGCCCGGCAACTGATAATTGAAGAAATAAGCAATGCGCATCATGAGTGGGCATACTTGATTAAGCCAGTACGAATGCAGTAATCTTCCCGGGCTGCTGTTGCTGTTGCCCTCAGGGTGGTTTAGGTAGAAGAGACGCAAGGGCAGAGCTACCCCCACGCCAGTCACCTTTTTATTTTAAATTCCTTTACCAGACTTATGCAACATGTTATTTATTAGACACATAACTACTTAATATTGCCGCCCACGGCCAGGCCGCTGGGCACCGTAGTGGGCACGGTGCGGTCGTAGGTGGTGGCCGTGAGCGAATTGAGAAAGGCAATGATGGCCTGCTCGTTATTCACCCGGCCCGGAAACTGCGGGTCGCGCTGGGCGGTGCTCACGTGTGGGTTAGCGGTGTTGCGGCCGTTGTCGTAGAAAGTGAGCACGTCGGCCAGCGTGCGCAGGGTGCCGCTGTGCATGTAGGGCGCCGTGAGGGCCACGTTGCGCAGGCTGGGGGTGCGGAAGGCGTAAGTGCCGTTGGCGCCCGTGTCCGAGGTCGTATGCTTGCTGTTATCGGCCACGCCCATCACGTGCAGCTGGAAGTCGCTGAGCATCGGGCCGCTGTGGCAGTTGGCGCAGCCGCTCTGCACGAAGGCCTGAAGGCCCTGCACCTGCTGCGCCGTGAGGGCCGACGTAGTGCCGCGCATGTACTGGTCGAAGGGTGAGTCAGTGGCGATGAGGGTGCGCTCGAAGCAGGCCAGGGCCTTGCCCACGTTAGCCGCCGTGAGGGGGGTAGCCTCGGCAAAGGCCGTGCGAAACAGCGCCGCGTAGGCCGGGATGGCCCGCAGCCGCGCCACTATCGAGTCGGGGGCGGCCAGTTCGGCGTACTGGTGGCCGCGCATTTCTTCGAGCGTGATGACTGGCCGCAGCGCCTGGGTTTCCAGCGACTGCGCCCGGCTGTCCCAGAACATCGGGGCCAGGGCGGGGTCGACGGCCCCGTTGGTAGTCAGGCCATTAAAGGCCGAGTTGAGCACCGTTGAGCTGTTGCGCTGCCCGAAGGGAATGGTATTGGGGGTCCGAAAGCGGCGCGTGGCCCCGAGGCCCTGCCCGTTTTCACCGATGGCCAGGTCAAGCCCGTCGGCGTAGCCGGTGGCCGGGTGGTGGCAAGTCGCGCAACTCACGTCGCGCCCGCCCGAGAGCACGGGGTCCCAGAACAGGGCGCGGCCCAGGTCAACCTTGGCGGGATTCGTCGGGTTGTCGGCGGAGGCCGCGGCCGATAAGGGCAGGGCCGCTAGCCCCTGCACCGTTTGGGTGCTCGTCGGCGTGGGCGTGTTGTTCTGCTTCTGGCAGGCCACTGCGGCAATCAGCAGCAGCGCCGAGGCCAGTACACCCGTGAGTTGGAAAGTAGGAGAAGCCGGCATGGAGGAAGTATTAGCGGGTGAATAGTCTGATAAACAATGGGCTAATGAGTAATAATTGGCCTAGTTAGACTTGACCTCAGCAGCGTAGCTGGCGGCAAATGCGGCCGACCACTCTTGGGTCCGGCACGCGATGGGCAGGTTGCCAAGCAGTAGACCGACGAGAATACTTGCGCACAGGGTGTTCATGCTAAAGCCAGCGTTTTAGGAAGGGATTTACCGAATGAGTGAGCTCGTCGTTCGCCCTTGTAGTAGGTAGATACTCTAGGCCGACCCTACCCCCACGCCTAGACTTTTTTTATAGTCGCCCGCCAATCGGTACTATAGCAAATTGCTATTTGTCAAGTATATATCACGTTGCTCGATGCCTCTCAGTACTCCTTGGTAAGCAGTTCGCCAAGTAGTTGAGTGAGCGCCTGGCGCGTTTGCCGACCAGGCACTGCCTTAGCACCATCAGGCAATAGCCTGGGAGTATAAAAGAGCCGGAGGTCTTGCTGCACGGCAGCGGCTAGCCCGCCGTGCAGCGTCTTAGACAGTCGCTGCACCCACTTGGCGTAGGTGCGGTCAGTCAGCGCATAGGTCCCGGCGGGCGTTGTCTGGCCGATATCGAGGTTTAGATTGGGTAGCGGGGCCCCGAGGTTGGCGAGCATCGTCTGGTAGCGCACCAGTGACTTGCCGAAACTGGCTTGCATGGTAGCCTGGGCCGTAGGCGGCAGGGGGCGGAAGGCGAGCAGCGGCGCTACCCCGAGTCGCGGCAGGGTAGGCCGCAGCCAGACCAATAGGTGCATGCCCAGGCTTAAGTGGTTAGGACTTGGGCCGCCGCGCCGGCGAAAATGGCCGGTGTTAATGCGCTCGTAATAGCGCTGGCGGTCAGGAGCCGGCAACTGGCGCACCTGTCCCGGCGGCACATACTCGCTGGCCCGCACGGCCGCCGGTAGTAACTCACTTGAGACAAACCAGAAGGCCGCCAGGCCGGGTCCCACGTGCGGCAGCACCTGACCCAGGCGCAGCCCATAGGTGCGCTGAAAGGCGCGCTCCAGTACCGGCCGGCTCACCCGCAGCCCAATGGTTTCGTGAAAGTCCTCCGACCGGTAGTAGCCCGCCTGCACTTGCGCCACGTCGAAAGCGAACTCAACCTGCGCGTGCTGATGCGGGGCCTGGGCATAGGTAATCGGCGTACCGAGCCGGGGCAATAGTTCCGGAAATACCAGGTCAGTGACAGCATTAGTGCCCGCTGGGTGACCCACCCCATCGGCCGCGTAGTGGGCCAGGGCCCCGAGGGCAAAGGCCAACTCATTGCGGTCGCGGGCCTCGTCGAGCAGGGCCCGCACGAAGTCACCGGCGCGCACGTAGTGGGTCAGGTCCGAGAACAGCGCGCCATTGCCAGGGTAGTAGCCCAGGTCCTGGAGTAGGGCCCCGCCGTAGGCATAGCTGCGGGCTTCGCGTAGCTGGCTAGGGGTAGCACCGCCGTAATTCCTTTCCAGTACGGGCACCATGTTTCGGGCCCAGCACGAGTCTACCACCGCTTGGTGGGTAAGGGCCGAAAAAGCAGCCGCCGAATACTCGCCCAGCAGCAAGCAAAAAAGTAGCAATAAGCGCATAGGGTAAGGGCAGGCATTTCCCCTGTCGCAGCGGGAAAAAGCCGTTAGGCAGCAGCTAGAGCGGCTGGAGAAAACCACGGTAGCACACCTGCTACCTAACAGATGCCCAGCCCGACCCTTACCCCCACGCAGCAGGTCAATTTATTCTGAAGGCAAGCGAAGTAGCTTTTTAAAAACGCCGAACAGCGTTTGCCTTTGAAATCAACTACCTGACTAACAATACACTATTTACTCTTAAGCAAATCTTAAGGCGGATTATGAAGAAGGGCGTGGGGGTAGGGGCCGCGTCACGTCTCTTCTTCCCACCCCATCACTCGCACGATTCCACGTCGTGCCCAACCGGCCAAGCCTATCGGGAGCTCGCTACGATTTCACCCTTTTTCCTTCTCTGGCAATGGCGATTAACTCGGAAATGAATCGGAAAGAATTCCTGCAGCTTTTTGGGCTCGGCGCGGCTTCCCTGCTGGCCTCGGCCTGCCTGGGCGGCTGCAGCGCCGCCTCGGGCAGCGACAGCACCCCGGTGCCCGTGGCCACCGGCGTCAACACGACCCTCGACCTGACAGCCGCGAGCAGCGCCCCGCTCAACGACGCCAGCGTGGGCTACGTCTACGCTGATAGCCGCGCCATTATCGTGGCCAAAACGACGGCCGGCACTTACCTGGCCTTCCAGGCGCCGTGCCCGCACCAGGGCACGGCCGTGTACTTCAGCCAGTCGCAAAGCCGCTTTATCTGCCCGAACCACAACGCCATTTTCAACCTGAGCGGGGGCGTGGTCAGCGGCCCCGTTTCCAGCGGGCTGCGGCAGTACACCGTGACGCAAAGCGGTAATATCTTAACTATCACTGGCTAGCATGCTACGAGCCTGTGCCTCCTGCCGTTTTCCGATTAGGCGGACCCTGGCATTTTTCTCTGGCGCGCTGCTGGCAGTATTCCTAAGCAGCGGTGAGCGGCCCCTGCACGAGCCGCCAGGGCTAGCTCCGCTGGCCCTGCACATCCCCGAAAATGGCCGCCAACCAAACCTGCATCCGGCCCGGCACTGGCATGCGCCGGGCCGGGGCCGCCGCAAGCATTGGGGCTTTTGGGTGACCTGAGCAAGTAACTAGAAACAAGAATTTTACCCCTCGTTCCTTTGGTAATTATGCGTGTATTTGCCCTTCCTCTCTTTGCGCTGTTGGTCGCCGGCCGCGTCACGGCGCCACTCCCTACCCCGGTCTGGACCGCGGACCTCACCGCCGCTCTGGCGCAGGCCAAAGCCACGCAGAAGCCGGTGCTGGCTGTGTTTTCTGGTTCTGACTGGTGCAAGCCCTGCATGATGCTCAAGCAGGAGGTGTTTGACCAGCCCGAGTTTGCGCAGTACGCCCAGGACAAGTTTGTGCTGGCCCGCTTCGACTTCCCGCGCAACAAGAAAAACCGCCTCGACGCCGCCCAAACGAAGCTTAACGAGACCGCCGCCGCCCAACTCAACCAGGAGGGCGCGTTTCCAGCCGTGGTGCTGCTCTCGCCCGAGGGCCAGGTACTGGCGCGCACCGGCTACCGCCCCGGTGGAGTCACCGCCTACGACGCCTACCTGAGCCAGCTGCTCGCTAAAAAATAGGAGCCGATGAACCGCATTTCTGCTTCTGGTTGGTTGCCCCGGCTACTGGGCGCGGCCCTGCTGCTCGGCCTGCTGGCGCTACTGGGAGCCGGGCGGCTGGCGGCGCAGCCCCGCGCCCCGCGCCCCACCCGCGCCTACACGCGCAGCGCCCATCTGATGGGCTCGCACTTCACGTTTACGGCCGTGTCCGCCAACGACTCGCTGGCCTGGCAGGCCCTCCGTGCCGGTCTGCGCGAAACCCAGCGCATTGACCACCTCTTTTCCTACTGGGATTCGACCTCGCAGGTGGTCAAAATCAATCGGCTGGCGGGCATCCGGCCGGTGGTAGTCGACCAGGAAGTGTACGACCTGATTGCGCGCACCCTCAAGATTTCGCAGCTCAGCGGCGGAGCATTCGACATCACGTTTGCCAGCGGCGACAAGATTTATCAGTTTGACCGGCAGGAACATGCTAGTCTACCCGACTCGGCCACGGTGTGCAACTCGGTGCGGCGCATCGGCTGGCAAAAGGTGCGGCTCGATGCGGCCACGCGCACGGTGTACTTACCCGACAAAGGCATGCGCATCAACCTAGCCGGCATCCTCCAGGGCTACGGCGTGCGCCGGGCCGAGCAGCTTATGAAGCAGATGGGCATTACTGGGGGCCTCATCAACGGCTCGGGCGATGTGTACTGCTGGGGCAAGCAAGCTGACGGCGGCGCTTGGCGCATCGCCATCGGCGACCCGGCCCGGCCGCACAGTCTATCGTCGTGGCTGACGGTGAGCGACCTGGCCGTCGTCACGGCCGGCAACTACGAGCAGTACTTCACGGTGGGCGGCAAGTACTACGGCCATATCATCAACCCGCACACCGGCTACCCGGCCACGGGGCTGCGCTCGGTCACCATTATTTGCCCCGACGTGGAGTTGGCCGATGCCCTCGACGACGCGGTATTCGTGCTCGGCCCAGTCGAAGGGCTGGCGATGATAAACCGCCTCAAGGGCGTGGACGCCACCGTGATTACTGATGACGGCCAAACGCTGGTTTCCAAGGGAATGCAGCTTAATCCCTATCACAGTGCCGCCCCGGTTGGGGCGGCCGTTACGGCTGCCAAGCCATGAGCTTCCGACCTGGGCTACTCCGCGCCCTGCTGCTGCGCGCCCTGCTGCTGGGCGGCGCGGCTCTACTGGCTGGTTGCGCGGTCAGCGATGGGGCACCTCGCCGCCAGACCAGCGTGCGCCCCATTCGTCCGCTACCCGGTCGCCGGGTGGTCCACCACCACCCGCCCCACCTGGTGGGCCATGCCCGACGCTAGTAGCTGACCGCCCACCGGCTACCCGCTTTTCCTTAGTGCTCACCTTGTTGCCACGCCAGAAGGCGCGGCCATTTTCATTACCTAGCATGACTCTTCCCCTTTCCTTGCGCCGCCCGCTGCTACTAGCCGGCGTGGCCGCGCTGCCCGGTTGCGTGTCGGTAGCCGCCTACCAAAAGGCCTACCTCAACGACGAGGATATGAAGCTGGCCACCAAAAAGGTCGAAACCTCAGAAGTCAATTTTGAGAGCTACCGTGAAGGCGCCGGCGGGGCCAACGGCGGCAAGGTGGGCGGTGGCTGCGGCTGCAACTAGCCTAGTGTTTATCAAACTACTACACGCTTATATATGAGATTTTTACTAGCCGCTGGTCTCGCGCTGGCGCTACCAGTGGCGGCCCTGGCCCAGGGCACGCCGAACCCCAACCGCCTCGATGGCTCGGGCGTGCCGGCTACCACCTTGGCAGCAAGCCCTACCCCCACGTCGGCGGGCGAGACTGACGTGGATTTCATCAGCAGCTACTACCAGCAAAACGGCGACCACGGGGCCGTGGAGGGCGGTATTGGCACGCAGCACCTTACTGACGTGGCGCCCACCATCATCCTGAACGTGCCCCTCGATTCGGTGGCCCGCCTTACGGCCAACGTGGGCTTCGACTACTACGCCTCGGCTTCGACCGACCGCATCGACCAGGTGTTGTCCTCGCCCTCGTCGCACGATGTACGCTACCATATCGACCTGGGCTACGCGCGCACCTTAAAGGATAAACGCACCATCCTGAGCATCGGCGGCGGGGCTTCCAAGGAGTATGACTACCAGTCGTTTAATTTCGCTGGCTCCTGGACCCACGGCTCGCGCGACGGCAACCGCGAGCTGAGCGTATCGGGGCAGGTGTACCTCGACCAAGTAACACTGATTTTGCCCGTCGAACTGCGCACCAGCGCCACGGGCACCGGCAACCAAGCCCACGGTTCGGGCTTCGACAACCGCCAGAGCTACAACCTGAACATCGTGTACTCGCAGGTCCTCAGCAAGCGTCTGCAGCTGGCCGTGAGCACCGAACTCGTAAGCCAGCAAGGGCTGCTGAGCACGCCGTTTCACCGGGTCTATTTCTACAACAGCAGCCCCACCTTAGGTACACCCGGCACGCTGGGCACCGCCAAAACCGAGCTGCTGCCCCGCCTGCGCAACAAGTACCCCGTGGGCCTGCGCCTGAACTACTACGCCACCGACCTGGTACAGGTGCGCGGCTTCTACCGCTTCTACAACGACAATTTCGGCATCCGGGCCCACACCTTCGAGCTGGAAGCGCCGGTGAAGGTGTCGCCCTTTTTCACGCTCTACCCCTTCTACCGCTACCACACCCAGACGGCCTCGACCTACTTTGCGCCCTACCTCACTCACTCGATTACGGACGAATACTATACCTCCGACTACGACCTGTCGGCCTTCACGGCCCAGAAGCTGGGGCTCGGCTTTCGTTACGCGCCGCTCTATGGTCTGGGCCGGTTCAAAACGCCTTTCGGCGGGCGGGTAGCCAAGTTCAAATCGCTGGATTTGCGCTACGGCCACTACTGGCAAAGCACCGGCCTCACGGCCAACATCGTAAGCGTAGACCTGGGCTTCACCATGCCCTAGGCCGGTTTTTCCTCAGTGAGGCGCGGCTTACCTGATGCGATAAAGAAAAGGACTAGAGTGGCAAGTAGCAGTTTTTTGCGGGTTCGTATCATTCAGTATTATTATCCGCATGATGTAGCAGAAGCCCTGGTCGCGCGGTGGCTTTGTACGCTTCCCCGGATTGTCCGCTTCCCGTTTAAGTGAGCCAATCAGCAGTAGAGAGACCATCCCTTGTCGACGGGTAATGTGACTGAGACACTTGGCTAGGCAGGTAGTGACCTCCTCCCAAATACTGGACCGCTCGGAAGTAGAGCATCAGGCGTTCCGAAG
>CAZZWL010000068.1:14338-30318 GCA_964657755.1 uncultured Rhodanobacter sp. | reverse complement strand
CAGCTGAAGAAAGCCCTGGCCCTGCTGCGCGCCCGGCAAGCGGCGGGCGGCTGGCCCAGCCTGCCCGGCACTACCCACCTCAAGCCCGGCGACAACCTGCCCGTGGTAGACTTGCTGCGCCAGCGCCTGCTGGGCGGCGAGGCCACCGGCCAGGCCCCCGCCACGGTAGCCGCCACGGCCAAGCCCGTAAATACTATTACTACCCCCGCCTCCACTGCTTATGACCCCGCGCTGGTGGCGGCAGTCAAAAACTTTCAGCGTGACCTGGGGATGACGCCCACGGGCTTGGTGAGTGGCGAAACGCTGCGCCAACTCAACGTGCCCATCCAGGCGCGCATCAATCAGGTTGTCCTGAACATGGAGCGCTGGCGCTGGCTGCCCAAAAAATTCGAGCCCGATTACCTCCTCGTCAACATCCCGGAGTATCGCCTGCGGGTGTATGAGCAGGGCAAGGAAGCCCTTACGATGCGCGTCATCGTGGGCAAAGCGCTCACCGCGACGCCCATTTTTTCCGACAAGCTGGAGTACGTGGTACTGGCCCCCTACTGGAACGTGCCTTACAGCATTATCGACAAAGAGCTCCGCGCAAAGCTCGAAGCAGACCCCAGCTACCTCGACCGCCTCGACATGGAGGTGGTGAAGGGCTACGGCCGTAAAGCCACGATAATCGACCCCGCAACCATCGACTGGGCCGGCGTCACGCAGGACAATTTTAAGTATACTGTCCGCCGCCGCCCCGGACCCAAAAATGACCTGGGCGAAGTCAAGTTTATCTTCCCTAACTCGAACGATATCTACCTGCACGACACGCCCCACAACGAGCTGTTTTCGCAAACGAAGCGCAGTTTCAGCCACGGTTGCGTGCGGGTAGAGGAGCCCGTGAAGCTGGCCACCTACCTATTGCGCAACGACCCCAACTGGGACCTGACCAGCATTCAGGATACCATCGCGCAGCACCGCGAGAAGTACATCACGCTCAAGGAAAAATTGCCGGTGTACCTGGTGTACCTCACCGCCTGGGCCGACGCTGATGGTCACGCGCACTTCCGTGACGACATCTACGGCCACGATAAGTCACTCGCTAAAGAGTACTTCGAGTAGCTTCCGTAGACTGAGCTACCCCTGGCAATGGACTAGCGGTTGACTACCAAGAAGGCCCAACTATCGATGATAGTTGGGCCTTCTTGATTTGAGCGACTGGCGTTGAATCCCACGAGAGTACACAAATGTTAAGTAAATTATATTGATTACACTTGTATGATTAGTGCGGACCAAGCAGGCGAGGAGGAACGAAACACCCTGCTTAATACAAGTGTAAATAACCTCTATCAACTGAATAGATACTTTGTAAATTAGCGTAAAACAGTGACTTGTGCCTATAATTCAGATTTGTTTCGCACATTTGTGAAGTAAACAGATTGGCTATGATAATGCGCATCCGGGAGCTGTTGGACAGCAAGGAACTTTCACCCACCCAATTTGCTGACCTCATTGGGGTGGGTCGGCCCGTAGTGAGCCATATTCTGAGTGAGCGCAATAAGCCCAGTCTGGAAGTAGTGCAGCGCATTATTGGGGCCTTCCCCGAAATTTCCCTGGCTTGGCTGCTCAGCGGCACCGGCAGCATGCTGGCAGCCGCGGCATCTCCTGCTTCAGGCAGTGACGACGGCCCGGCGGCGGCCCTCACCACCGAAGCCACTCTTGCTACCCGGCCCGCCACGGCAGCAGCCGCTGCCCCGCTTGCAGTAGAGCAGACGCTTACCCCCCCTGCCAGCCCGGTTGAGGCGCCTCCGGTGGCTTCAGTTGAGCCCGCAGCCCCTACTACGGCCCCGGTAGGCACCGCCGCAGCCGCAGCGTCGCGCGCGCGCCCACCAGTTGCTGGGGCCAAGCCCGGCCGCGCCCCGCGCTTCGTGCCAGCGGCCCCGCCTACTAGTGCCCTTGCGGCCAACGCTCCTACCCCCCTGCCACCAGCTCAGCCGCAGGCGCCAGCGGTAGCAGCGCCGCCCGACGGGAGTGGGGCTGCTATGGCCGCTCCGCCGGTTGTCGCTACGGCTTCGACTGCCGCCCTACCCCCCCCCGATGAGCCGGCCAACACCGCGCTGCTGCCCTTCCTGGCGGAGCCGGGCAAGGCCATCCGGCGCATTGTTATTTTTTATCGCGATGGCTCTTTTGCCGATTATCAGCCTGAATCGTAGCCTGGCATCAAATTGTAAAATCCCGACTTCTGCCGCGCCCGCGGTGGAGTCGGGATTTTGCTTTTCAGCGCTGGCCAGCGTCAACTAGGCACCGCGAGAGCTACTACGGTGAACTGTTTCGAAGGCGGCCAGTACCGAGATTAACAGGCTAGTTTAGCCTCCGGGTACATGCTAATTCAAGTAGCTTGGCTGAAAATAAATGGTTAGCAGCCTGTCTTGGAAACCTCAGTCCCCAAGCTAATGAATTTTGCTTGTAAGAATAATCGTAAAGTTTAATTATGTGCTACCCTCGAATAGTCGCTATGAGCTACAAAATTCACCCGTTTCAGGCATTTACAAGCCCAGACACCTAGTAGTCCGATACTTGCTCTAGTTAAATAAGTGTTGCTTAGAATAGCGGGCTTATAGATTAAACTGAAATAGTAATTTATATTCTTGTTTTTCAGTAAGTTGCAAGTAAAATATTAAAGCTAAAGTAAAATGTTTTCAATACTACTTGCTGAGTTGTTAAATGTTGTTTAAGTCGTATTTGTCTTTCAGACTATGCGCTGACTTTCCCCGTCTTAAGTTTGCTAATGAAATTGCCAGGCTGCCTACTTGTAAAAAAACAAAAATAGCCCGCTAATTTATTGGGCATGGCAGTTGGCAGTTTTACCTTGTTTTACGGCATTTAACAACCGAAGCTGCTAAAATTTAACGCAGATGCTCCCTCGGATTTTAGCTGGTACAAAAGCGGGCCGCGTAGTTTTAGTAGCCCCGTTTATCAGCAGGAAGGGGATGATTAAAAGGGCAGCGCTCACATCTGAATCGCGGCCTTGCCAATGGCGGCCCGCTTGCGAAGCGATAGTATAACAAGAGGTTTTGGGTGAATGGCTAACGGTGGCGCGGGAATAGCAAAAGCAGGGCCAACGCCAGAAAATATGCGACTCCCGCCTTTCACCTTTAGGCTGCCGGGCCTTACCTTCGCAGTATGAAAAGCTTGCGCACCTACTCCCTGCTGCTGGCCGCCAGCGCGGCCCTGTTTCTGACCGCTGCCTGCTCCACGGCCCCCGACGCGGAGAAAGACCCCAAGGCCGATGCTGCCTACAAGCGCGACCACCGGACGGAGATGTACCGTGAGGCGCAGCGTAGCAACGTTAACTACTAATAAATACAGCAACCCCAGGCAACCAAATGCCCCGGCTACGCACTATGCGTAGCCGGGGCTTTTGGTTGCTTCCGAGCTAAAGAGTAAAGGCTAGCTTTCTGCCAGTACCAACGATGGTTCCAGCACGGCGGGCAGGGGTAGGGCCGCCAGTAGCTGCTGCTCCAGCAAGTCGGCCCAGGCACGCAGATAGAGTACCACGTCGTCGCGCTGGTTGTGCCGCATGGCATTGCGGCGCTCAAACGGAATAGTATGGCGCACGGCCGGGTCGCCGAGCTTTTCAAGATGGGTCAGGTCCTCGCGTGAGAAGCCCAAGTCCAGCATTTCGTCAATAGTCTGGTCGAAGGGCAGGCCGCTGGTGGGGCAGTAGTCCACGAGCTGGCGCTCCCAGTCGCCGTAGCGTTGCAGCGCCTGGGTATGAATCTCGGCCTTGGTGAGGCGCGTGACTGTCTGGGCCAGGTGGCCGCAGTTGCAGCTGCCCATGTGGCCCCACTGGTAGGGCGCTTCGGTGGCCAGGCGGCGCGCAGTGGCGCGCAGGGCCTGAATGAGGGGGAGGGAGACGCGGGAAGTCATACTAATGAGCCAGAAATGTGGCGTTAAAGTAATACCAGAGAGCTGCCTGAAGAAGCCGGTCCGCCGGGTTTTTGTTTCCTGCTTGGCCAAAAAAAACGGTTGCCCGGCGCTGAATAGCGCCGGGCAACCGAAAATCACAGAACTACGGCGGGGCACCGGCCTGCGAAGCCAGGCAAGCAGCTACTGAGCAGGCTTGCCCAAAGCCGGAATTAGCTGGCGCGGCGGCTACCACCCTCGCTACCCCCGCGCCCGGCCTGGAAGGGCCGGCTACTACGCTGGCCGCCGCCGGAAGCCGCGCGCTCGCCGCCGCCCGACGACTGCGGCCGGCCCCCGCCGCGGTGCTCGCTGCGGCCGCCACCCGAGGTGGAGCCACTGGAACGCGGGGCGCCGCTGCGGCCCTGGCCACTACCGCTGCCGCCGCGGCCATCGCGGGGCGGCCGCCCCGCCGGGCCTTTAGGCCGCACAATGCGCTCATTGCCCGCCAGTGATACGGGGGCCACGCTGTTGGTAACGAAAGGGTGCTCCTTGTCGATGTCGAGCTGCTTGCGGATAAGCTTCTGAATGTCTTGTAGATACGCGCGCTCTTCTTCTTCTACAAATGTAAACGCGGTGCCGAAGGCCCCGGCCCGGCCCGTGCGGCCGATGCGGTGCACGTAGGTCTCGGGCTCGTTGGGTACTTCGTAGTTGATAACGTGGGTCAGCTCATCCACGTCGATGCCGCGGGCGGCAATGTCGGTGGCCACCAGCACGCGGGTGGTGCCGGCCTTGAAGTTGCTGAGCGCCCGCTGGCGGTGGTTCTGGCTCTTGTTGCCGTGGATGGCCTCGGCCGTAATCTGGGCTTTTTCCAGCGTTTCGGTCACTTTGTTGGCGCCGTGCTTGGTGCGGGTAAACACGAGCACGCGCTTGATGGCGGGGTCCTTAAGCACGTGGCGGAGCAGGGCGGGCTTGTCGTTCTTGTCAACCAGGAATACCGATTGCGTCACCGTGTCGGCGGTGCTCGACACGGGCGTCACGGCCACCTGCACCGGGTTGGGGCGCAGGATGGTGGCCGACAGCTCCCGAATGACGCCCGGCATGGTGGCCGAAAAGAACAGGCTCTGGCGGCCGGCCGGCAGCTTGGGCAGGATGCGCTTGATGTCGTGGATGAAGCCCATGTCGAGCATGCGGTCGGCCTCGTCGAGCACGAATACTTCGAGGTGCTGCAAGTGCACGTAGCCCTGGTTCATGAGGTCGAGCAGGCGGCCGGGGGTAGCGACCAGAATTTCGACGCCGCGCTGCAGGGCCTGCACCTGCGGGTTTTGCCCTACCCCCCCAAAAATGACGGTCGAGCGCAGCTGGGGCAGGTGGCGGCCGTAGGCCTTAAAGCTCTCGCCAATCTGGATGGCCAGCTCGCGGGTCGGGGTTAGTACCAGGCAGCGGATGCGGCCTTTGGGGCCCTGGCCGGCCTTTTGGGTCAGCGAGGTTTGGTGCAGAATCTGGAGAATCGGCACCGAGAAGGCGGCCGTTTTGCCGGTGCCCGTTTGGGCCACGCCCAGCAGGTCGTGCCCTTCGAGCACCTGCGGAATAGCTTGCTGCTGAATGGGGGTGGGGGTGGTATAGCCTTCCTCGCTCAGGGCGCGCAGGATGGGCTCAATCAGGTTGAGTTCGTTGAAAGTCATGGGGGTAGGCGCCACCCGCCCGGTGGGGAGTGGCCGGGGCGGAGGCCATCGGCTGCCCTCGCGAATACAAGAAAATGGTAGGGAAAAAGCCCGCGCCTAGCGCCACTAATGACGACGCGGCGGGCCGGCGGCCGTATACTACGGCCAGCAGCTGGTCCGATTGCCAGGCTGCCTTCGGCGGCAAAGGTACCGCTTAAATTCCCAACCCATGCAGATAGTTCACCGTGAGCGCGCCTACGATGGCCATTTTAAGCTCAACAAGCTCACTATTAAAACTCCAGAAGGCGAAGAATTACCCCGCGAGCAGTTTGCCCCCGGCCACGCCGTGGCCGCCCTCGTCTTCGATACCCAGGCCCGGCAGTACGTGCTCACCCGGCAGTTTCGGGTGGGGGCCGAGCGCGAACTACTCGAAATCGCGGCCGGCATGATTGACAAGGGCGAGAGCCCCGAAACCGCCGTGCGCCGCGAAATCCACGAAGAGCTGGGCTACGAAATCGACCAGCTTACCTCCATCGTAACGATGTGGCCCTCGCCCGGCACCAGCGCCGAAACCATCGCCGTGTACTACGCCGAAGTAAGCCGCCAAACCGGCGCCGGCGGCGGGCTAATTGAGGAAAACGAGCAAATCGAAATGGTACGCCTCACCCGCGAGCAGCTGGCTCAGGAAAAATTGCAGGACGCCAAAAGCCTGCTGGCCGTGCAGTGGGCGCAGCTGCATGAAGGCTAGCCAGGATATTATAACAACCTAAATAGGCCGTCATGCTTCGACAAGCTCAGCATGACGGCCTACTAGTGCATAGAGTATCTGTCGGATAAGCTTTTACTGCGGCGTGAGTTGGTACTCAAACTGCTGGCGCAGCCGCGTGTCCGTAATCACGAGCGTGAGCGGACCCACGGCCGGGTCGAGCTTAATGAAGGGGATAAGCTGCTGATTCTGATATAAATCGCGCCCGTAGAAGCGGCCGGTGCCGGGCTTGGGCGTAGTCGTGAAAACCTCCTTGCCATCCTTGGTGCGGGCCGTGAGCGTAAGCAGCGACGGGTCGGCGTTTTTCGGCCCCTGGCGGCGAATATTGAGCACCAGCGCGCCGTTGGGGGGTAGGGCATTCAGGCGGCGCTGAAAAGTAGAGTCGGCCCAACTGTGAATTTTACGCAACTCGCTGATTTCGAACAGCATTTCGGCCGGCGAGCGGTAGCAAACGTGGGTGTAAGTGCCCGTAATGTCGGCGTCTTCATCGGTGTTTTTGGTAATATTGGCCACCACCGGGCACTCCGGGTTTTTCTGGGCAAACACATAGCGTTTGCGGGCCGGGCCGTTGGGGCTTTGGGCGTGCGCCGCCGCGGCGCTGCTTAGCAACAAGACAAGCAAACCGCTTCGTAGTGCAGAAGTAAATTGCATTATAAAAAGAAATTGAATAAAGGTGAAAAGAATGATAACAGGACTGCCGCAAAGAACGGTACGCCGGGCTACATGCCGGATGCTACTGGCGAAATCAACCCGCCAGGGGCAATAAATTGACATAAATGTAAGCTTGCCGTAATCCGGGCGTAATCTGGTGCGACGAGCTTTGGGTATGCTAAAACTCGCGGATTCCAAGCGCTTCATTTTGGACTGGCAGCCCTCCGGCGCGGGGCTGGCCTGGCTGCTGGCCCTGGGCTGGTGGCTGGTGCTGAGCTGGCCGCTGCGGCGTACCCTGCGCTCGGCGCTGGGCGGGGCAGTGGCGGGGCGCCCTACCCCCGGCCCGCCCACCAAGCCCCGCCGCCCCAAGGGCCGCCCGCGCCCCGATTACCCGCGCCTGGCCTACCCCTCCGCCGCATGAGGGAGCCGGTTTTAGCCCAGCCGCCCGCGCCGCGCCCGCGCAAAAAACGCCGCCTGGCCGTGGCCGTCATCAGCGACGTGCACCTGGGCACCTACGGCTGCCACGCGCCCGAGCTGCTGCGCTACCTCAAGAGTATTAAGCCCAAAGTGCTGGTGCTCAACGGCGACATTGTCGATATCTGGCAGTTTTCGAAAAACTACTGGCCCGCCTCGCACATGCGGGTGGTGCGCTACCTGGCCGGCCTGGCCGCCAAGGGTACCCGCATTCACTACCTCACCGGCAACCACGACGAGCTGCTGCGCAAGTTCGCGGGCCTCAAGCTGGGTCATTTTCAGCTCGACAACAAGCTGGTGCTCGACTTGCCCCACGGCCGCACCTGGCTGTTTCACGGCGACGTGTTCGACGTGACCATGCGGCACTCGCGCTGGCTGGCCAAGCTCGGCGGCCAGGGCTACGACCTGCTTATTTTACTTAATCGGCTGGTAAACTTCTTGTTGCAGAAAATAGGCCGGCCCAACGTGGCGCTGTCGAAAGCCGTGAAAAACCGGGTGAAAAGCGCCGTGAGCCTGGTGAGCGACTTCGAGCAGACCGCCGCCAACATTGCCGCCGATAACGACTACCGCTACGTGGCCTGCGGCCACATTCACCAGCCCGCAATCCGGCCCCTGGCCACGCCTCAGGGCGAGGTAACGTATTTGAATTCGGGTGATTGGGTCGAAAATCTTACCGCCCTCGAATACACCGCCGAGGCCGGCTGGGCCCTCTACCGCTACGCCGACGACCCCCGGATGCAGCCCCGGCCCGGCGAAACCCCCGACGCGCCCGATGCCGATGAGCTTACCGCCGACGCCGCGCCCGCCGCGCTGCTGGAAGGAATGCTGGCCGAGTTTAAGCTGAAGTAAAGCACTGAAAATTAACGAGTTTTTACAAAATATACAAGTGCGTCACGCAGCGCGCGGATAGCCATAAGCTCAACCGTTAGCAACGATGCGAGCCAGCTGCTTCACCCTGTTCAGCAGGACGTCGTGCTTGTTGCGTAATATTTGCAAATGAAGATTCTCTACGCCATCCAGGGCACGGGCAATGGCCACCTGATGCGGGCGCTCGACGTGGTGCCGCTGCTGCAAGCGCGCGTGGCGGCGCGGGGCGGGCAGCTCGATATCCTGGTGAGTGGCCCGCCGGCCGACCTGCCGCTGCCGTTCGGGGTGAAGTACCGGGTAGGGGGCATGGGGTTTTTGTTTGGCAAGAAGGGCGGCATCAACTTCGTGAAGACCTTCCGGCAGTTCAACTCGGCCGGGTTCGTGCACGATATTCGCCACCTGCCGGTGGACGGCTACGACCTCGTTATCAACGACTTTGAGCCGGTTTCGGCCTGGGCCTGCCGGCTGCGCCACCGCCCCTGCGTGGCCCTGAGCCACCAGAGTGCCGTGCTGCACCCCGCCGCCCCGCGCCCCGACCGCGAAGACCCGGCCGGCCGGGCCGTGCTGCGCCACTACGCGCCCCACACGGCGCAGTATGGCTTTCATTTTCAGGCGTATGCGCCCGGCATCAGCACGCCCGTTATCCGGCGGCAGGTGCGCGAGCTGACGCCCACCGACGAGGGCCACTACACCGTGTACCTACCCGCCTACGACGAGGCCACGCTGGTCGAGCGCCTGCGCTACCTCAGCCGCACGGTGCAGTGGGAGGTGTTTTCGAAGCACAGCTCGCAGCCCGCCACCCACGGCAACGTGCGGGTGTGGCCCGTGAGCGGCGGCGACTTCCTGCAAAGCCTGGCCCGCGCCCACGGCGTGCTCTGCGGCGCCGGCTTCGAAACGCCCGCCGAGGCGCTGTACCTGGGCAAAAAGCTGCTCGTGGTGCCCATGAAGCAGCAGTATGAGCAGCAGTGCAACGCCGCCGCCCTGGCCCAGATGGGCGTGCCCGTGGTGCGCGGCCTCCAGGACAAGCACCTCGACCGCCTCGACGACTGGCTGCGCCGCGGCCCCGCCATTGCCGTAGACTACCCCGACCGCACCGGCCAGGTGCTTGACCAGCTCCTGGCCGAGCAGCTAGGGGTAGGGAGCCCGCAGCCCGTGGCGCAGTAGCGCGCCCACTACCCCCGGCGCGGGGCCCCGAACTACCGTGGACGCGCGGTTGTCTGTTGGCGGGGGCTTTTTTAGTGATTTGTGTTTGATTACCTGTCGTACTTAGTTGATGCCCGACGATTCTATTCTTTCTATTCAGCGCCCGCTGGCGCTGCCACCGGCGTTTTTTCCGGCTACTACCCCCGTCACTTACTCCCGCGCCGATTTTGGGCCCGACTTTCACTGGGGCGCGGCCTGCGCGGCCTACCAGGTGGAGGGTGCCTGGCAGCAGCAGGGCAAGGGCCCGAGCATCTGGGACGAGTTTACGCGCCGGCCCAAGACCATCGCGCGGGGCGAGCACGCGCGGGTGGGCACCGATTTCTTTACCCGCTACGAGCAGGATTTGGACCTGGCCCAGGGCCTGGGGCTGACCGATTTCCGGTTCTCGGCGGCGTGGGCACGGGTGCTGCCTGAGGGCACCGGGGCCGTGAACCGGCGCGGCCTCGACTTCTACGACCGCCTCGTGGATGCCTGCCTGGAGCGCGAGCTGCGCCCCTGGCTCACGGTCTACCACTGGGATTTGCCGCTGGCCTTGCAGCAGCGCGGCGGCTGGGCCAACCGCGCCGTGGTGGGCTGGCTGGCCGACTACGCCCAGGTGCTGGCCCGCCGCCTCGGCGACCGCGTGCAGCACTGGATGGTGCTCAATGAGCCGATGGTATTCGTGGGGGCGGGGCATTTGCTGGGCATCCACGCGCCGGGGCGGCGCAGCCTGCCGGGCTTTCTGGCGGCGGCCCACCACGCCACCTTGGCCCAGGCCGAGGGGGGGAGGGCGCTGCGGGCGGCCCTGCCCGACACGGCGCGCATCGGCACCACGTTTTCGTGCTCCTACGTGACGCCCGCCCGGCCGGGCCACGCCGCCAGCGAAGCCGCCGCGCGCCGCGTCGACGCGCTGCTCAACCGCTTCTTCGTGGAGCCGGCCCTGGGCCTGGGCTACCCCACCGCCGAGCTGCCCGCGCTGGGCTGGCTACTGCGCCGCTACCACCGGCCCGGCGACGAGGCCCGGCTGAAATTCGACTTCGACTTTTGGGGCGTGCAGAACTACACCCGCGAGGTGGTGCGCGCCGCGCCATGGCTGCCGCTGCTGGGCGCCGCCCTAGTGCCCGCCGCCAAGCGCGGCGTGCCCGCCACCGAAATGGGCTGGGAAGTCTATCCCGAGTCGGTGTACGAAATGCTGAAGCAGTACGCCGCCTACCCCGGCGCGCCCGAGCTGGTCGTGACGGAGTCGGGTGCGGCCTTCGCCGATGCGCCGGCCGGGGGCCGCGTGCCCGATGCCGCCCGCCGGGCGTATTTCCAGGCGGCCATCGGGCAGGTGCTGCGCGCCCGCCGCGCGGGCATCCGGGTCAACGGCTACTTTCCGTGGAGCTTCACCGACAACTTCGAGTGGGCCGAAGGCTACCGCCCGCGCTTCGGCCTGGTGCACATCGACTACGAAACCCAGGCCCGCACCGTGAAGGACTCGGGGCGGTGGTTGGGCGAGTTTCTGGCCGGGGCCGACGTGCGGGTGGGGGAGTAGCGCTGGCGTCACCTCACGAGACCCCTTCGGGGCATAGCCCCCTCTCCTTCGGGAGAGGGAGAACTAGTTTTTAACTTTAGCTCTGAAAATTTAGAGACTAGAACTAGGGCTAGTTCTCCCTCTCCCGAAGGAGAGGGGGCTAGGGGGTGAGGTGTGCCGTGAGGTGCCATTACCGCGTCAGCAGCAGGTCGCGGCAGCTCATAAACTCCTCCACCAGCCGTTCGGGCCATTTTTCGTCAAATTCGCCAAAGCCCAGCACAAAGGCCGGGGCGGGCTGCACGAAGCGAATGGCCGCCGTCACGGCTTCCAGGTAGGGCTGCAGGCGGGCGGCATCGCCTTCGGCGGCGGCAAACTCGGCGTCCCAGCGCAGGGCGGCCGGGCCTTTACGCACCAGGAAGGGCAGCACAAAGGGGATGTAGTGGCTGAAAACCGGGTTTTCGGCGCTGGTCAGCCGGGTGTCGGGCCACACGTGAAACTCGCTGAACGAGGCCGGCGGCGCCACCAGAAACCGCGCCTGCTCATCGGCCATCGCCGCAAAGAGCGCGGCGCGGTTGGGCTGCGCATACAGCTGCGCGTAGGCCGCGTACCACACCGTCACGCCCGAGGGGTTCACGAGCTGGTAGGGGTGAAACGAGCTGCCCAGGCTCACGCCGCCGTGCGCGCCAACCACGAGGTCGTAGAGCTGCCCAAACTGCTCCCGGTCAGTCGACTGCAGGTAAGGATTGGAGCTGAGGCCATAGACGTAGAAGCTGGCAAACTCGGTGAGCGGCGGCAGGGAGGGGGTAGGGGCAGGCATGGGCGAAGAACGCGAAAAGGGGCGATGGGACCGCAAATTTGGCCCGTAGCGGCCGTAGTTGCGCGTGCCCTACCCCCGGCCGGGGCCGGAACTTCGGCGGCGGCGGGCTACTTTCGGCCTCTTGCTCCTTGCTATGCTGCTGACCATTTCGACCACCCACCAGCCCGCCACCGACCTGGGCTACCTGCTCCACAAAAACCCCACCCGCCTGCAAAGCGTGGAAATTACCGGCGGCCAGGCCCACGTCTTTTACCCCGAAGCCACCGCCGAGCGCTGCACCGCCGCCCTGCTGCTCGACCTCGACCCCATTGGGCTGGTGCGCGGGCGGGGCGGGGCGCCCGGCGAGGGTTTTGCCCTGGAAGAATACGTGAACGACCGGCCCTACGTGGCCTCGTCGTTCCTGAGCGTGGCGCTGAGCAAGGCCTTTGGCACGGCCATGAACGGCACCTGCAAGGACCGCCCCGCCCTGCCCGCCGAGGCCCTACCCCTCGCCGTGACGGTGGCCGTAGTATCGGCGCCCGGCCCCGACTGGCCGCGCCGCCTCTTCGAGCCGCTGGGCTACGAGGTCGAAACCGAGGCCTACCCCCTCGACCCCACCCAGTCCGCCTGGGGCGACAGCCACTATTATACCCTGCGCCTGCGCCACGCCGGCCTGCGCCTGCAAGACGTGCTCACCCACCTCTACGTGCTGCTGCCGGTGCTCGACAATGACAAGCACTACTACGTGGACCAGAACGAGGCCGAAAAGCTGCTGCACCGCGGCGGCGACTGGCTACCCCGCCACCCCGAGCGCGGTTTCATCACGCGCCGCTACTTGCGCTACCGGGCGCTGTACGTGAACCCGGCGCTGGCCCGGCTGCTGGAAAGTGACGAGCTAACCGACAACCCCGATGCGCCAGCACCGTTGCCCGAATCTGTGGATGCAGAGGATAAATCAGCCTCTACTTTGGAGGTTGGGGCCGTTGCGGGCCCTAGCGTGGACACCCAGGTAGTGCCCCTGACTGGCGCGTCCGAGGAGCGTGACCAACCCAAAGCCGAAAAGCTCTCCCTCCACGACCAGCGCCTCCAGCAAGTGGCCCAGGAAATCTATGAGCTCGGCCCCCAGCGCGTACTCGACCTGGGCTGCGGCGAGGGCAAGCTGTTGCGCCTGCTGCTGCGCCAGCCCAAAATCGAGTATATCCTGGGCATGGATGTAGCGCACCAGGCGCTGGCCCGCGCCGCAAGCCGCCTGCACCTAGCCGAGCTGCCCCCGCGCCAGCGCGCCCGCCTCGACCTCATTCAGGGCTCGCTCTTGTATAAGGACGACCGCCTGGCCGGCTTCGACGCGGCGGCGCTGGTCGAAGTCATCGAGCACCTCGACCCCAGCCGGCTGGCGGCCCTCGAAGCCGTGGTGTTTGGCCACGCCCGGCCGGGGCACGTGTTCGTCACCACGCCCAACGCCGACTACAACCAACGCTACGAAAGCCTCTCGGCCGGCACCTTCCGCCACGCCGACCACCGCTTCGAGTGGAGCCGCGCCGAGTTTGCGGCTTGGGCCAGTGGCGTGGCCGGGCGCCACGGCTACCAGGTGCGCCTGGCGGCGATGGGCGAGGAAATGGAGGGGGTAGGGGCCCCGTCGCAGTTGGCGGTGTTCGCGCGTAGTGCCGCCTGGTAGACAAAAAGGCCCTGTTGAGCGCCGGAAATACGTGTAGGGAAGGTAAAGTTGCTGACGGCCGGTGGGGGTGGTAGTACTTTTAGCTTTCCCCCATACTATCCGGCTTGGTTTCTGGCCTTTTCTATGCAAAAACATTTGTATCCTTCAGGGATTTGGCTGCTAATGCTAGTGCTGCTGCTGCGCGCGGCCCCGGCCCTGGCCCAAACCCGCATCACGCTCAGCGGCACCGTGCAGGATGCTACCTCGGGCGAAAACCTGACCGGGGCCACCGTGCGGGTGCGCGAGCTGGCGGGCGTGGGCACCGGGGCCAATGCCTACGGCTTCTTTACGCTCACGGTGCCAGCCGGCACCTACACGCTGGAAGCCAGCTTCGTCGGCTACAAAACCCAGCAGCGCCAGCTAACCGTGACGGCCAGCCAGCGGCTCGACTTCAGGCTCCAGCCGGGGGGTAGCGAGCTGAACGAGGTGGTGGTGACCGGCCGCGGCGCCGACGCCAACATCAGCAAGGCCCAGATGGGCGTGGAGCAGCTCGACCTCAAGCAGATAGCCAAGGTGCCGGTGCTTTTTGGCGAGAAGGACGTGATTAAAACCCTGACCCTGCTGCCGGGCATCAAGTCGGCAGGGGAGGGTAGCAGCGGCTTTTCGGTGCGCGGCGGGGCCGTGGACCAGAACCTGATTTTGCTCGATGAGGCGCCCGTTTATAACGCCTCGCACCTGCTGGGCTTCTTCTCGACGTTCAACTCCGACGCCATCAAGGACCTGACCGTGTACAAGGGCGGCATGCCGGCGCAGTACGGTGGCCGGCTGTCGTCGGTGGTCGATATCCGGATGAAGGACGGCAACAACCAGCAGCTGCACGGCAGCGGCGGCATCGGGCTCATTGCCAGCCGGCTAGCCCTGGAAGGGCCCATTGTGAAGGATAAAGGCTCGTTCTTGGTGACGGCGCGCCGCACCTACGCCGACGTGTTTCTCAAGCTTTCGTCGAACACCACGACCAAGAATTCCAGCCTGTACTTCTACGACGTGAATGCCAAGGCCAACTACACGCTCAATGACCGCAACCGGCTCTATTTCAGCGCCTACCTGGGGCGCGACGCGCTGGGCTTATCAGGTACCTTCGGGCAGTACTACGGCAACAAGACGGCCACCTTACGGCTCAACCACCTGTTCAGCGACCGGCTGTTTTCCAATACGTCGCTCATCTTCAGCAAGTACGACTACCAGATTGACATCACGACCAACGACCAGACGTTCAGCATTATCTCCAAGATTCAGGACCTGAACCTGAAGCAGGATTTTGAGTTCACGCCCAGCACCAACCAGACGCTGCGCTTCGGGGCGCAGGCCATTTACCACACCATCACGCCGGGCTACGTGTCGGCCGGCGCCACCTCGGCGGTAAATGCCACGGCCGACCGCTCCAACTTCTCGCTCGAAACGGCGGCCTACGTCTCGCACGAGTGGAAGGCCACGCCGCGCCTCGACTTCACGTCGGGCCTGCGGCTTTCGGGCTTTAGCCTGCTGGGCACCGGCACCTACGAAACCTACGACCCGGCCGGCAACGTGCTGGGCAGCACCACCTACAACTCGCGCACCCAGTTTCTGAAAACCTACCTGCGCCTGGAGCCGCGCCTGGCCGCCAGCTACCAGCTCGGCGAGGGCGCCTCCCTTAAGGCCGGCTACGCCCGCAACGTGCAAAACCTGCACCTGCTCAGCAACAGCAGCACCTCGCTGCCCACCGACCTCTACGTGCCCACCACCTTCAACGTGAAGCCCGAAACCTCCGACCAGGTGAGCCTGGGCTACTACCGCGCGCTGGGCCAGGACAAAACGTATTCCTTGACCGTAGAAACGTATTATAAGGCCCTGGGCAACCAGATTGACTACCGCGACGGCACCCAGCTGCGCGGCAATTTTGACGTGGAGGCCAGCCTGCTCTACGGCACGGGCCGGGCCTACGGCATCGAGTTTTTGCTGCGCAAAGACGTGGGCCGCTTCACCGGCTGGCTGGGCTACACCCTGAGCCGCACCGAGCGCAAATTCACCGAAATCAACCAGGGCAGCTACTTCCCGGCCCACCAGGACCGGCCCAACGACCTCTCCATCGTGGGTATCTACCAGGCCACGCCCAAGTGGAGCTTCTCGGCCACCTTCCTCTGGAGCACCGGCCAGGCCGTCACCTTCCCGGTGGGCAAGTACGTGGTGGCGGGCCAGGTGGTGAGCCTCTACGGCCTGCGCAACGCCGACCGCCTACCCTACTACCAGCGCCTCGACCTGGGCGCCACCTACGAAAAGCCCCACCAGGAGGGCCACCGCTTCCACAGCAGCTGGTCGTTTTCGGTCTACAACGCCCTGGCCCGCGAAAACCCCTACAGCGTCCGCTTCCAGCCCGACCCCAACGACGTGACCCGCACCCAGGCCGTGCAAACGGCGCTGTTCAAAATCGTGCCCTCGGCTACGTATAATTTTAGCTTTTAAGGAGTTAGTCGTGCTGACGGAGTGCCTTGCCC
>CAZZWL010000068.1:0-14328 GCA_964657755.1 uncultured Rhodanobacter sp. | reverse complement strand
GGGAGGCGCTCCGTCAGCACGAAACCCACAACCTATCCGATACCTTATGCCCCGCAATTTCATCCGCTCGCTCGCCCTCATCGCCCTGCTGCTGGCCGGCACCGGCTGCGAGAAGATTATCAATCCCAAGCTCACTACCTCGCCCTCGCAGCTCGTCATCGAAGCCAACCTCGTGGACGATGGCCAGCCCGCCCTGGTCAGCCTCAGCCGCTCCACCGACTACACCAATACCAACACGTTTGCGCCCGTGAGTGGCGCCACCCTCACCCTCACCAACAACGCGGGTGGCCAGGAAACCCTGCGCGAAAGCCCCGCCGCCTCGGGCCAGTATCGGGGCGCTACCCTGCTGGGCGTGCCGGGCCGCGCCTACACCCTGCGCGTCGAAACCGGCGGCGCGGTCTACGTGGCCACCTCCACGCTGCCCGGCCCGGTGGTGCCCTTCGAGAAGCTAAGCACCCAGCTCAGCCCCATCGGCAACAAGAACATTCAGGCGGTGGTCGATTACACCGACCCCGCCGGCCTGGGCAACAGCTACCTGTTTCGGCAGTACCGCAACGGCGTGCTTAACAGCACCATTTTCCTGCAAAACGACCAGTTTATCGACGGCAAGCACGTGACCCAGGTGCTGCGCACCGGCGGCGGCACCACCGACGCCAACCGCCTCATCTCGGGCGACAGCCTGCGCGTCGAGATGCAAACCCTCGACCCCGCCGCCTACGAGTACTTCCGCACCCTCAACCTCATCCTGACCACCAACGCCGCCCCCAGCACCACCCCCGCCAACCCCACCTCCAACTTCACCGGCGGCGCGCTCGGCTACTTCAGCGCCCACTCCAAGCGGGTGCTGAGTCTGAAGGTGCAGTAGGGGGTAGGGCTAGGTTTGCCGCCTGGGCCGCCGCGCGCCACGGGTATCAGGTGCGGCTAGGAAGCATGGGAGAGGAGGCGGAGGGGGTAGGGGCGCCGTCGCAGCTGGCGGTGTTTGATACTCCGTAGTATTCTGGTAAGATGACATTTTAAATCTGAAATCTTCAAAATTCTACTTTAAATTCATCACGAGTAGGAATGCCGCGTTTACCATATTGTGTAGTCAGGTGGTCAGCAAAAGACGTGAGATGATTAGCGGGCTGATTTTTCATGACTGTAACTCGACATGAATCTTGTGCTGCAAAGTCGCTTGCAAAACGAGCAATTCATCGGAGCGATTAAGATTAACGATAAGTAGTCGATTGCTGACTTTACTACGTTGCAAATAAGCTATTTCTGATTGAAAAGGCTGGTCGTCGAGCCAATAGAAATCAGAGTTCAAATCAATAGTCTCCGTCTTTAACGTGTCCCAAGTAGTTGGCTGAACTGATTGCCGTAGCTTTTCTAAGGTGGCAGGTAACAGAAAGTGTGACAAATAGTTGAGTGCAGTAGCAATGTTGCCTTTGCAATGGGTAGTAAGCCAGTAGCACTCAAAGTTTGCAGTCACAAACGCTACAAACTCATCGGCGTTGGGAGCGGCCTGGGTGTGTTTCGTAGTTAGCAAAACGCCGTCAATATCGAGGTAGAGCCTTATCATGCGCCGAAATTATTCGTTTTTGCCTCCATGCCCCAAGATACCCTGAAGCTCCCCGAACTCTCCCTGGTGCTGCTCATTGGCAGCACGGGTGCGGGCAAGTCCACCTTCGCGCGCCGCTTGTTTCGGCCCACCGAAATCGTGTCGTCGGATACCTGCCGGGCCCTGGTGTCGGATGATGAAAACAGCCTGGATGCCACCAACGACGCCTTCGAGCTGCTACACTACTGGGTAGCCAAGCGCCTCAAGCGCGGCCGCCTCACCGTGGTGGACGCCACCAACGTGCGCGCCGAAGACCGCAAGGGCCTCGTGGCGCTGGCCCGGCAGTACCACTGCCTGCCGGTGGCCATCGTGCTCGACGTGCCCGAGGCCGTGGCCGAAGCCCGCAACCGCCAGCGCCCCGACCGCGCCGGACTCAAGCCCCACGTTATTGCCAACCACCGCCGCCTGCTGCGCCAGAGCCTGCGCACACTCAAGCCGGAGGGTTTCCGGCACATCTACCACCTGCGCGGGGTGGCGGAAATCGACGCCGTGCAGGCGATAGTGCGCGACCCGCTGCACAACAACCGCCAGCAGGAAACCGGCCCCTTCGACATCATCGGCGACGTGCACGGCTGCTACCGCGAGTTGTGCGAACTGCTGGGCCAGCTAGGCTACGCGGTAGAGGAAGCGCCGGTGCTGGATGCGCGCGACCTAGGCGTGCGGGTGGTGTCCACGACGGACGCTACCCCCCGCAAAGTCATCTTCCTCGGCGACCTCGTGGACCGCGGCCCCGCCTCGCCGCAGGTGCTGCGCCTGGTTATGAGCATGGTGCGCGACGGCCTGGCCCTGTGCGTGCCCGGCAACCACGATATCAAGCTGCTGCGCTACCTCAACGGCAAAAACGTATCCGCCACCCACGGACTGGCTGAAACCCTGGCCCAGCTTGAAGGCGAAACGCCCGCGTTCAAGGAGCAGGTGCGGCTGTTTCTGGATAAGCTGGTGAGCCACTACGTGCTCGATGGCGGCCGGCTGGTGGTGGCCCACGCCGGCCTCACCGAAGCAATGCAGGGTAGGGGCTCGGGGGCGGTGCGCAGCTTCGCGCTATTTGGTGAAACGACCGGCGAAACGGACGAGTTTGGCCTACCCGTGCGCTACCACTGGGCCAGCGAGTACCGGGGCCGGGCGATGGTGGTGTATGGCCACACGCCCGTGCCCGACCCCGAATGGCTCAACAACACCATCGACATTGACACCGGCTGCGTGTTTGGCGGCCGCCTCACCGCCCTGCGCTATCCCGAGCGGGCGCTGGTGGCCGTGCCCGCGCACCAGGTGTACGCCGAGCCCAGCCGCCCGCTCCACTACAACCCGCACCAGCCGGGGCAACCGACCAGCAACGAAGCCCAGCCAACGAGCCAGCAGCAGCACGACGACCTGCTCGATATCCGCGATGTGACCGGCAAGCAGCTCATCAACACGCGCTTGCTCAATACCGTGACCGTGCGCGAAGAGAATGCCGTGGCCGCCCTGGAGGTGATGTCGCGCTTCGCCCTCAACCCCAAGTGGCTGCTCTACCTACCGCCCACCATGTCGCCCACCGAAACCTCGGAGCTGCCCGACCTGCTCGAACACCCCGCCGAAGCCTTCGCCTACTACCAGCGGCAGGGGGTAGGGCGCGTGGTGTGCGAGGAAAAGCACATGGGCAGCCGCGTGGTGGTGGTGCTGGGCCAGGATGAGGCCGCCATCCAGCGCCGGCTGGGGGTGGTGGGCGAGGGCCTGGGCAAATGCTACACCCGCACTGGCCGCAACTTCTTCACCGACAGCGACCTGGAAACCGCCTTCCTGGCCCGGCTGCGCGATGCCCTCACGGCGGCCGGCTTCTGGGAGAAATTTGGTACCGACTGGGTGTGCCTCGATGCCGAGCTGCTGCCGTGGTCGGCCAAGGCCCAGGAGCTGGTGAAAAGCCAGTATGCCGCCGTGGCTGCCGCCGCTAGCGCCGCCCTGCCCCAGGCCGAAACGGCCCTGGCTGCCGCCACCGCCCGCGGCCTGCCCGGCGCCGCCGAGCTGCTGGCCCGCACCACCGCCCGCCGCGCCGCCGCCACCGACTACGCCGATGCTTACCGCCGCTACTGCTGGCCAGTGCAGTCGCTCGACGACCTCAAGCTGGCGCCCTTCCACCTGCTGGCCACCGAGGGCAAAACGTACTTCGACCGCGACCACGCCTGGCACATGGAAACCCTGCGCGCCCTCAGCCTCGCCGACCCCGGCCTGCTGCGCGCTACCCCCTACCGCGTGGTCGACCTCACCAAACCCGCCGAAACCGAAGCCGCCACCGACTGGTGGCTGGCCCTCACCGCCGGCGGGGGCGAAGGCATGGTGGTGAAGCCCTACGAGTTCATCCCCCAAACCGGCCGCTCGCTCGTGCAGCCCGCCCTCAAGTGTCGGGGTAGGGAATACCTGCGCATCATCTACGGCCCCGATTATTTGCTGGCTGGCAACCTCGACCGCTTGCGCCAGCGCAACGTGAAAACCAAGCGCAACCTGGCCCTGCGCGAGTTTGCCCTCGGCGTCGAGGGCCTCGAACGGTTCGTAGCCGGCCAGCCGCTGCGCCTGGTGCACCAGTGCGTATTCGGCGTATTGGCCCTGGAAAGCGAGCCCGTGGACCCCCGGCTGTAGGTACGCGCCACGGCGCGTTCGGCAGTCGGCGTTACTACGATGTTCCTACGGGGGTAGGGCCGGCAACCTTCCGTTCGCGGGGTAGTTGGAACGCTGCGGCTATTTTTGGCCCCGCGCTGGCCCATTGGGGGCTGGCCCTACCACTCCTTTTCCCACCCATGAAAAAAAACGTTCTCCTACCCCTTCTCAGCGCGTTGTGCCTGTGGCTGCTGGGCAGCGCAGCCCTGGCCAAGCCAGTTGCCGAGCGCCCCGCGTACTTCGAGCTGAAAGTCTACCATATCAAAACGCCGCGCCAGGAAGCGCTGATTGACAGCTTCTTGCAGCACCAGTACATGCCGGCCATGCGGGCGGCGGGCATCGCCACCATCGGCGTATTTAAGCCCATCGGCAACGATACGACGGCCGACCGGCGCGTGTACGTGTTCACGCCCTACGCTTCGCTCAGGCAGTGGGAGCAGGTGAAAAACACCGCCGCGCCCAAGCTGCTCACCGCCGGCGGCGCCTACGAAAACGCGGCCTACAACAACCCCGCCTACACCCGCCTGGAAACCATTTTTATCCAGGCCTTTGACGAGATGACGGCCCTCACGGCGCCCAAGCTCGACGCGCCCAAGAGCGAGCGCGTGTACGAGCTGCGCAGCTACGAGGGCGCCAGCGAGAAAATCTTCCGCAACAAGGTGCAGATGTTCAACCAAGGCGGCGAAATCAAGCTCTTCAACCGGCTGGGCTTCAACGCTATCTTCTACGGCTCGGTCCTCTTCGGCGCCCACATGCCCAACCTCATGTACATGACCTCCTTCGCCAACCGGGAGGCCCGCGAGGCGCACTGGAAAACCTTCGGCGCCGACCCCGAGTGGAAGCGCCTCTCGGGCCTGCCCGAGTACCAGAATAACGTGGCGCACATCGACATCACGTTTCTGCGCCCTACCCCCTATTCGGGGCTGTAAGGTCGTCAGCCGTAGTACTTCGTCAGCTTGCTATCGCCTCTCTTTATGCGCACGCTCTTGGTTATCTGTCTATTGCTAGTATGCACGTGCCCGGCAGCGTGGGCGCAGGCTAAGCCACTGGTGCTGCCCTTGTGGGCGGGCGGCGCGCCTGGTTTCGAAAGCCGGCGTAACGAGCCCGAGCAGGCTAAGGATTACTGGGTCAAGAATATTCACAACCCGTCCATCACCGTGTTCCTACCCCCCAAGGGCAAGGCGACGGGCGCGGCGGTGGTTATTTGTCCGGGTGGGGGGCACCGCGAGCTGGTGTATACTGCCGAGGGCGTGGAGCCCGCCCAGTTTTTGACTAGTATCGGCGTGGCGGCCATTGTGCTCAAGTATCGGCTGAGCCGCGAAGAAAACTCGCCTTACTCGCTCGACAAACACCCCCGGCAAGATGCTTACCGCGCCATGCGCCTGGTGCGCAGCCACGCCGTGGAGTGGGGCATCGACCCCGACCGCGTGGGGATGCTAGGCTTTTCGGCCGGCGGCGAAGTGGTGGCGACGGTGGCCTACGCCGACGGCAAGGGCGATACCCAGGCCCCCGACCCCATCGACCGCCTCAACGGCAAGCCTAATTTTCAGCTGCTCATCTACCCCGGCCCGCTGGGCATCCCCGACGCGGTCGATGCCTCGGCTCCGCCTGCCTTTTTGCTGGCTGCCGACAATGATGTTTGCTGCTCGCCACCCATCGTGAAGCTGCTGCAAGCCTACCGCCTAGCGCACGTGCCCGTAGAGGTGCATCTCTATGCGCAGGGCAGCCACGGGTTCAACATGGGCCACCGCTCCAAGCTGGCTTCCTTGCAGGCGTGGCCGCAGCGCATGGCCGACTGGCTGGCCGACAACAACTTCCTGGATACCAACCCGGCCCACCGGCACCACGAGTAAGCGGGTGGGCTACGGCTGGTGGCGCGGGCCGATACGGCCTCAAAACGTGTCGTCGTTCACCTCAACCCAGAAGCCGTCCGGGTCTTGCAGGTAAATCTGCTTCACGCCATCGGGGCGGGGGGTAGTCTTATGCGGCTCGCTCTTCCAGTTGCCGTAGCGCACGCCGAGCTTGTCGAGATGCGCCATGAATTTGTCCAGGTCTTTCACGCTGAAAGCCAGGTGCGTATTGATGTCGTGTTCCTGCGCCTTATTGCCCTGAATGATGTGCAGCTGGCTATGCGGCCCAATGCGCAGCCACACGTGCCGGCCATCTTTAAACGGCTCGGGTAGCTGGGGCAGCAGCAGCGCGTTTTTGTAGAAGTCGGCCGTTTTCTGCACATCCACCACGTAGAGCGCAATGTGGTTGAGCATGGCTGGCGCCTGTGCAGCCGCATTTTTGGGGGTAGCAACGATTATTGCAAAGGCGAACAGGCAGAAGGCCAATAGTTTTTTCATGGGTGGGAATGGAGGGGGTAGGCAGTTTAGATGCTATTTAGGAATTAATTTACACGTCATACCGAGCTTGCCGAGAAATCTCGCTCGCGCCGTTCGAGTAGCGTGCAACGATGCGGGCGAGATTCCTCGGCAAGCTCGGAATGAGGTTCTTAATTGTCAACTAGTCAACCAGCTGGTCGATAAGCTACTTATTTCACCCGCGCCGCCCGAAACTCCGAGCCGGCGCGCCACTGCGGAAACGTGGTTTCGCCGGCCAGGCGCTGGCCTACGCGGTAGTAAAGCTGGGCATCCTGGGCCACGCCGCTGAGGTCCCAGGCGGGGTCAACCTGGTCGGCCGGCTTGTGGTACATGCTGGTGGTGTAGGCTTTACGCTTGTCAGCAATGTAGGCCTTGCCCTGGGCGCGGCTCTCGAAGCCGCCGCTGGCATAGAGCGAAGGCACGCCCACGTGGGCAAAGCTGAAGTGGTCGGAGCGGTAAAACATGCCGGTTTCGGGCGTTTGGTCGGGTAGTAGGTAGCGGTCCTGCTCCTTGGCCGCCGCGCGGGCGTAGTCCTCCAGCTCCGACTGCCCGTAGCCGATAACGGTGAGGTCCTTCATCGGGCCGTAGGGCCAGAGCATGTCCATATTAAGGTCGGCCACCGTCTTGGCCAGCGGAAACGGCGGGTGCTGGGCGTAGTAATTCGAGCCGAGCAGGCCCTGCTCTTCGCCCGTCACGGCCAGAAACACAATGCTGCGGGCCGGCTTTTCCTTGGCCTGCTGAAACTCCTTGGCGATGCTGAGCAGCGCCGCCAGCCCGGTGCCATCGTCCACCGCGCCATTATAAATAGAGTCGCCGGCAATGGCTTTGCCCACGCCAAAGTGGTCCCAGTGCGCCGAGTAAATGACGTATTCGCCGGCATTGGTAGTGCCCGGTAGCACGGCCAGCACGTTGCGGGACGTCTGGCGGCGCAGCTTCTGCTGCAGGCTGGTGCTGAGGGTGAGGCCCAGCGGCCGGGCGCGGAAGCCGCGCTGGTTGGCCGCGGCGTAGAGCGCGTCGTAGCTCTGACCGGCCGCGGTGAAGACGCGCTTGGCCGCGTCGAGCGTCAGCCAGCCTTCGAGGGCGCACTTGCTGGCGCCGTGGTCGGCGGTTTGGGGGCGCAGCTTGGGGCCAACGGCGCCGCTTAGCACCACGCTCCAGGGGTAGGCGGCGGGTTTGGTATCGTGCACAATGAGCAGGCCGGCGGCGCCGTGGTGGGCGGCTTCCTCGTATTTGTAGGTCCAGCGGCCGTAGTAGGTCATGGCCTTGCCTTTGAACAGCGTAGTATCCTGGCCGGCGTTGCCGGGGTCGTTCACGAGCACCACCACGGTTTTGCCCTTCACGTCGAGGCCGGCGTAGTCGTCCCAGCCGTATTCAGGGGCCACCACGCCGTAGCCGGCAAATACCAGCGGCGAGTTGCTGACCGTCACCGTGGGCTGCTCGCGCTGGCTGAATACCACGTAGTCCGTCTTATAATCCAAGCTCAGCGGCTGGCCCTTGCCCGCAATTTGGAGGGTAGGGGCGGGCGTCACGCTGATTTCCACCATCGGTACCGGCTGAAAGTAGCTGTCTTTTGGCCCCGCTGGCTTCAGCCCCAGAAGCTTAAACTGAGCCGCGAGATAGTTGGTAATGCGCGTTTCGCCCACCGTAAACGGCTTGCGCCCCAGCATACTATCCGACGACACGGCCTGGAGATAACCGCCAATTTCGGCCGCCGTAATGGCGTTGGCCGCCGCCGGGGGGGTAGGGGCCGTGGTAGCTTGCGTGGCGGTGGTGGATTGCGATTGGCAGCCGGCTAAAGCCAGGCCCAGCAGGCCCGCCAGCGGTAGCCGCGCAATGCGGCGAGAAGCAAAAATCATGAGCGAAATACGGAAACGAAAAGGCGTAGCTAAGGGCGCCCAAGGTACAGGCTAACCCGGAATGGACCAGGTTGCCGGGCCCCGCCGGTAGCCCTTAGCGCGGGCAGGGCACGGGCAGCAGCGTGTATTTGGCATCATAATGCAGGGTGCTGGGCTGCGTAAATACCATCTTTCCCTGGCGCTCCGCCACCGGCCCAAAGCCTTCGACAAAGCCAATATCGCGGCGCAAAAAGGCCACCTGCCGCACCGACGTCGTGCCTTCCGATTGAAAAGTGTAGTCGGCCAGCAGCGTGTCGCCGCGCATCGTGCCGCGGATGGTGCCCTGGTTGCGGTCCTTCTCAAAGTAACGGTACGCTAGCTGCCCCGTCACGGTGGGCTGCGTGGTTTGCAGCGTCAGGCGTATCGTGTCGGTGGCCGAGGTGTGGGCGTAGCACTGCGGCCCGGTGTGGGGGGTAGGGGCCGCTGGCTCCTGGGTAGCCTGGGTGCTTTGTTCGTGGCAGGCGGTGAGCGCGAGCAAGCTTGAGGCAAAGGCAGAAAGGGAGATAACGCGCATATTGTGAAAAGATTAATTAGCTTGCTGCGGTTAGCAGGCCGCTACAAAGTTGGTGAAGTTTTCGATGAGCGCTGCCTGTTCCTCGGGCCGCTGTTGCAGCCGGTACACCATCGGCAGGCCGCCGTTGCTGCTGACGTGCAGCGTCAGTCCGTCCTCGTAGGGCAAAAATTTAGTAGTCTCAAATATCCAGGTTTCGCCTACGGGATGCGCCTGTCCGTCGTAATCAACGAATTCCTGCATCACGCGGTAGCACTGGCCGGGGGTAAGCGTGCGAATATCAGCCATACCTATTCTTGTGGGGTAGTTAGGAGCGTGCGTTCGATGCGGCGGTCGGGCACCAGCCACATGAGGGCCACAAACACGTAGCAGGCCCCCGCCAGCCAGGGCAGCCAGAAGCTGCTAACGATGCCCACCAGGTAGAGCACCGGCGAGAGCTTACCCTTCCAGTCGTACCCCATAGCGTGCGCCAGCGGCGATGTGGGGCCACCATTGACAGCAATAATACAGTTTTGCAGGATGAAATACGCTATCGCCGAGCCCATCAAAATGCCGCCGTACACAGCCAGCGTGGCGGGCGCAAAGTGGTTTTCGCCCATCCAGCCCGTGGCAAACGGCGTGAGCGAGAGCCAGAACAACAGGTGCAAGTTAGCCCACAGCACGCCGCCACTCACCTGCCGGGTGCCGCTGAGCAGGTGGTGGTGATTGTTCCAATAAATGCCCACGTACACGAAGCTCAGCACGTAGCTCAGAAACACGGGTAGCAGCGGTTTCAAAGCCGCCAGGTTGTCGCCGTGCGGCACCTTCAGCTCCAACACCATAATGGTGAGGATGATGGCGAGTACACCGTCGCTGAATGCTTCGAGGCGGCCTTTTTGCATGGGGTAGGGAATGGTGCCGGGTGCTAGCAGTGGAGTAAACAGCCTGGAAACGCCGCTAATATAAGCCCACAAAAAAGCGCCGCCCCGTTGCCAGGGCGGCGCTTTTGTAACCTAGCCAGCCAGAAAAACCCAGCCGGCCTACCCCTTACTTTTTCGCCAGGTCGAAGCGGTCGGCGTCCATCACTTTGGCCCAGGCGGCTACGAAGTCGCGCACGAATTTGGAGCCGGCGTTGTGGGTGCCGTACACTTCGGAGATGGCACGCAGCTCCGAGTTCGAGCCGAAAATCAGGTCGACGCGGGTGCCTGTCCACTTCACCAGGTTGGTTTTGCGGTCGCGGCCTTCGAACAGCTGGTCGGCCTCCGACGTGGCTTTCCAGGTGGTGCCCATGTCGAGCAGGTTCAGGAAGTAGTCGTTGCTGAGCACGCCGGGGCGGTCGGTGAAGACGCCGTGGTTCGAGTGGTCGAAGTTGGTGTCCAGCACGCGCAGGCCACCCACCAGCACCGTCATTTCGGGAGCGGTGAGGTTGAGGAGCTGCGCCCGGTCGATGAGCATCGCCTCGGCCGACGCCTCGTGGTTGGCGCGGAGGTAGTTGCGGAAACCATCGGCGTGCGGCTCCAGCGCGGCAAACGACTGCACGTCGGTTTGCTCGTGCGTGGCGTCGGTGCGGCCGGGGTGGAAGGGCACCTGCACGTCGTAGCCGCCATCCTTAGCCGCCTGCTCGATGCCGGCAGCCCCGCCCAGCACAATCAGGTCGGCCAGCGATACTTTCTTGCCACTGGTTTGCGCGGCGTTGAACTCAGTCTGGATGCCGGTCAGCACATCCAGCACTTTCGACAGCTCGGCCGGGTTGTTGGCATCCCAGAATTTCTGGGGAGCCAGCCGGATGCGGGCGCCATTAGCCCCGCCGCGCTTGTCGGAGCCGCGGAACGTGGAGGCCGAAGCCCAGGCCGTGCGGATGAGCTGCGAGCCCGTGAGCCCGCAAGCCAACAGACGGTCTTTCAGCGTGTTGATGTCCTGCTCGTCAATCGGCGCGTAGTCGGCGGCGGGCAGCGGGTCTTGCCAGATGAGTACTTCGCTGGGCACCTCGGGGCCTACGTAGCGCGAAAGGGGACCCATATCGCGATGCGTAAGCTTGAACCAGGCGCGGCTGAAAGCATCGGCAAACTCCTCGGGGTTCTCGTGGAAGCGGCGCGAGATTTTCTCGTAAATCGGGTCTTCGCGCAGGGCGATGTCCGTCGTCAGCATAAACGGCTGGTGCGACTTATTGGGGTCGTGAGCGTCGGGGATGGTGCCGGCGCCGCCGTTGTTTTTGGGCCGCCACTGGTGGGCACCAGCGGGGCTCTTGGTCAATTCCCATTCGTAGCCAAACAGGTTGTTGAAGTAGCCGTTGCCCCACTTGGCGGGGGTGGCGGTCCAGGCGCCTTCGAGGCCGCTGGTGATGGTGTCGCCGGCGTTGCCGGTGCCATACGAGTTCAGCCAGCCCTTGCCCTGCTGCTCGATGCCGGCCGCGGCCGGCTCGTGCGCAATGTACTGGGCGGGGTCGGCCGCGCCGTGGGTTTTGCCGAAGGTGTGGCCGCCCGCAATCAGGGCTACCGTCTCCTCGTCGTTCATGGCCATGCGGCCGAAGGTTTCGCGGATGTCGCGGGCCGAGCCCAGCGGGTTCGGGTTGCCGTTGGGGCCCTCCGGGTTCACGTAAATCAGGCCCATTTGCACGGCGGCCAGCGGGTTTTCGAGCTGGCGGTCGCCGGTGTAGCGCTTGTCGCCGAGCCACTCGCGCTCCGAGCCCCAGTAGATTTCGTCCATCGGCTCCCACACGTCGGCGCGGCCGCCCGAGTAGCCAAACGGCTTCAGGCCCATCGACTCCAGCGCGCAGTTGCCGGCCAGAATCATGAGGTCAGCCCACGAAATCTGCTCGCCGTACTTCTGCTTAATAGGCCACAGCAGCAGGCGGGCCTTGTCGAGGTTGGCGTTGTCGGGCCAGCTGTTGAGCGGCGCGAAGCGCTGCATGCCCGCGCCCGCGCCCCCGCGGCCGTCGGCAATGCGGTAGGTGCCGGCGCTGTGCCAGGCCATGCGGATAAAGAACGGCCCGTAGTGGCCGTAGTCGGCCGGCCACCAGTCCTGCGAGGTGGTCATCAACTCAAACAGGTCCTGCTTCACCGCGCTCAGGTCTAGCTTCTTGAACTCCTCCGCGTAGTTGAAGTCGGCGCCCATCGGGTTCGACAGGGCCGAGTGCTGGCGCAGGATATTGAGGCGCAGCATGTTGGGCCACCAGTCGCGGTCGCGGGTGCCGCCGCCGGCCGTCTGCTGCATTTGCCCCGCCAAAAACGGGCATTTCGCCGCCGAAGGGTCATTCATGAAATGCTCCGTGGTATTGCCGGCGGGGGGGTGTTGGTTGTGTTCTTCAGCCATTGTCAAAGGGGGTGATTAGTTAAGATTTTAAGTAAGTGTAATTCGAGACGCAGAAATCGATTGTGGTCGGCGGCAGCTCTCTGCTTAAAGACTAGTCATTGGGCAAATTACCGGTAGCTACTGCATAGGTTTGCGGGCTGCTAGTAAAAGATTTTGGCATTTTCCGCGAGAGGTTAGCCAGCTTACTTTTTCAAATCATTTCGGCTTGCCGACGGGTTGGTTCTTAAAAAAGACGGCTAGCCTTTTGTTTAACAAAAGTAGTAACTTTCCTGCAAAAACTGCGAAGCAAGCGTTTTTTTGCTTACTTCTGTTTAACCACTGCTGGCTTACCGCGCTAGCGCAGTGTTTTTACCAACACCCTCCCGGCTATTTTTATTCCATGACGACCCGCATCGCCGCCGCGCTGGCCGCCCTCGAAGCCCGGCACGGCATCCGCATTCTCTACGCCTGCGAGTCGGGCAGCCGCGCCTGGGGCTTCCCCTCGCCCGACTCCGACTTTGACGTGCGCTTCCTCTATGCGCACCCCGCCGCCTGGTACCTGCGCCTCGACGAAGGCCCCGACACACTCAACTTTCCAGTTGATGACGAGCTGGACCTGGCCGGCTGGGAACTGCGCAAGGCCCTGCGCCTGCTGCGCGGCTCCAACGCGGCGCTGTTTGAGTGGCTGCAATCGCCCATCGTGTACCACGAAGCACCGGGTTTTCGGGCGCGGCTGGCGCCGCTGCTACCCCCCGCCTTCAACCTGAAAGCCGGCCTGCACCACTACCTGGGCCAGCTGCGGCGCGGCGTGGAGGAGGATTTAACCGGCGCAGAAGTACGCCTGAAGCGCCTCTTCTACGCCCTGCGCGCGGCCCTGGCGGCGCGCTGGATACGCGAGCGCCACGCGCTGCCGCCGATGGAGTTTGCCCCGTTGCGCGAAGTATTGCCAGCTGATTTGCAAGGGGTAGTAAATGCATTGCTGGCCCAGAAGGCCGTTTCTAATGAGAAAACGACGGTGGCTTGCCCGGCGGCGCTGGTGACCTGGCTGGCCGCTGAGTACGCGGCCGGGCAGGCCGCGCGCCCCGAGTTGCCGGTGGCGCGGGGCGCGGGAGAGCCCCTCACCCAGGCCCTGGACGAGCTGCTGCGTGCCTGGCTGCCCGCCTAAAACCCCGTGGCCCCGAAGCGCCAGTTGAGCGAGAGGTTGGCTACCCGGCCCTCGACCGGCGCCCACAGCTCGCGGAAAACCGGGTTGCCGAAGGGGGGTAGCACGACCCGCTCGCGGCGGGTCTGGCGGTAGTCGAGCAGGTTCTCGCCGTTGAGCACCAGCGTCCAGGGGCCGCGGCGGCAGCGTAGCAGCGCCGCGAAGATGGGGTAGCCGGGCGTAGTGCTGCCGTCAGCTAAGTACTGCGGGCCGGTGTAGGAAGCCTCGATGCCACCCCCAAAATTATCGGTGACCTCGGCCATCGCCACGGCCGCAAACTTGTGGCGGGCCGCCAGCGGCACGTGCGAGTTTAGGGGGTCATACTGCCGGCGGGCATCCGTAAAAACGTAGCCCAGGTAGAGTTCTGTTTCGTCCAGGCGCAGGCGCAGGTAGGTTTCCAGGCCCTGCGTGCGGATGGGCGCGGCGGCATTTTGCCAGCTTAGCGGGCCGCTACCGGGTAGGTATTGCCCGCTGCCGGCCGGGCCATCGGGCAGCACCAGCGGGTGCTGCAGCCGGGTGTAGAAGAATGACTGGTTGAGGCTGACTATCAGCGGCTCGCCATCGTCGTCAAAATCCAGAAAAGTGCGCTGGTAGTTCACATCGCCGTTCAGGCCCTGCGAAGTTTCGGCCGTCAGGCCGCGCAAGGGCTGCACCTGGGGGTAGGCGCGCTCGTCGAGGCTGTTGACGTAGGGTACCGGCACGCGGTAGCCCAGGCCGCCGTTGAGGCGGGCGGTGAGGGCATCGGTCAGCTTATAGAGCACGGCCAGGCGGGGCAGCGGAAAATTGCCGTACTGGTTGTGGTGGTCGAGGCGCAGGCCGGCCTGCACGTCGAGGCGGGGGGTAGGGTGGTAGTC
>CAZZWL010000067.1:7662-30342 GCA_964657755.1 uncultured Rhodanobacter sp. | reverse complement strand
CGGGCGGTAGGCCAGAGTTTTTCCTCGTTCCAAAGCTTACGTTCCGCTAACCAGCCGCTAAGTTTGAGCCGGCCCCTCCTACCCAGGAGGGGCCGGTTTTGCGTGGGGACTACTTCCTAAACCGCTGGCGGAGTGAACAGAAACGACCGGCCGGGCAGTGAGCGCAAGCCCGCCGCCGCTGGGCCGCCGCCAACGACGGCGCAACACCAGGGCGCCTGGCCTCGTCTATGCTTAGTGCGGCCGATTTTTGCGCCGACTTATTCCCCGCTGATGCTCCTTACCCAACCTGCCACTTGGCCGCGCGTGGCGCTGGCTTCTTCCCTGTTGCTGGCCACTGGCTGCCGCGTAGCCCAAACCACCCCCGCCCAGGCCATCACTTCCTCGGTAGCCACCACCCCCGCCGCACCGGTAGCCCCCGTGGCGCCCGACGTGCCCGCGCCGGCTTCCACTGCCCCTACCCCCCCCGCCGGCCCCACCGTGGCCGAAGCCGCCCAGGCGCAGTGGTACCTGCGCGACCCGCAGCTGGACAAAACGCCCGGCACCGGCACCACCCGCACCTACGCCGAGTTGCTGAAAGGCCGCACGCCCGCGCCCGTTATCGTGGCCGTGATTGACTCGGGCATCGACACGGCGCACGTGGACCTGAAGCCCGTGCTGTGGCGCAACCCCGGCGAGATTCCGGGTAATGGGATTGACGATGACCACAATGGCTACGTCGACGACGTGCACGGCTGGAACTTCCTGGGCGGCAAGGACGGCCGCAATATCTCGGTCGAAACCCTGGAGTCGACGCGCATCGTGGCCAAGTACGGGCCGCGCTTCGCGGGCAAAACCAGCGCCCAGCTGAAGCCCGCCGACCGTGCCGACTACGCCCTCTACCTGAAAGCCAAGAAGGCCTACGACGCCAAGCGCAAGGAGCTGACCAGCGAGGTGGGCCAGTTTGACCAGACCAAGGGCTTTATCACGCAGCTCACGACCGCCATCAAGGAAAAGGCGGGGGTAGCGAAAGTGGATACGACCACTCTGCGCGTAGCCGCCGCCAACATCCCGAGCGAAGACCTGAAAGGCGCGCTCCTGAGCCTGTATCAGAACATGAAGCAGGGCGGCATCGGCGATACCGACGCCCTGCTGGCCGAGCTCGACACCGAGATGAAGGACCAGCGCGAGCAGCTCGACTACAGCATGAACACCAAGTTCAACGCCCGCGCCGAGATTGTGGGTGACAACCTCGACGACGTGAACCAGCGCGACTACGGCAACAACGACGTGATGGGCCCCGACGCCCTGCACGGCACCCACGTGGCCGGCATTATCGCGGCGGTGCGCAACAACGACCTGGGTATTCAGGGCATTGCCGCTACCCCGGTGCGGGTAATGAGCGTGCGCACCGTGCCCAACGGCGACGAGCGCGACAAGGACGTGGCTAACGCCATTCGCTACGCCGTGGACAACGGCGCGCAGATTATCAATATGAGCTTCGGAAAGGAGTTCTCGCCCCAGCGCCCGGCCGTGGAAGCCGCCTACAAGTACGCCGCCAGCAAGAACGTGCTGCTGGTGCACGCCGCGGGCAATGAGGACGACAACCTCGACGTGACGCCGCACTACCCCGCCTCGTTCTACCTCAACGGCACGACGCCGCCCAACCTGCTCACCATCGGGGCCTCGGGGCCCAAGGACGATGAGAACCTGCCCGCCAGCTTCAGCAACTTCTCCAAGCGCCAAGTCGACGTGTTTGCGCCCGGCGTGGGCATCTACTCTACCTTGCCCGGCAACAAGTACGGCATGGAAAGCGGCACCAGCATGGCGTCGCCCGTCACGGCGGGGGTAGCGGCGGTGCTTAAGTCGTATTTCCCCAGCCTCACGGCCGTCGACCTCAAGCGCATTATCCGGCAGTCGGCCCAGGTGCACCACACCCAGGTGCTGGTGCCCGGCGAGGATGGTAAAAAAGCTGATTTCAGCACCTTATCCGCCACCGGCGGCGTCGTAGACCTCTACGAAGCCGTGCGCCTGGCCAGCCAGGAAGCCGCCGCCAAAAAGTAGCCCCGCCCCGCTACCCCCCGCAAAAAGCCTCAGCCGGTGCGCGATACCCCGCGCACCGGCTGAGGCTTTTTGCGGAATATTTCCAGACGCGCACCCGTTTTTCCGCGTAGGCAAAGGCTATGATTCCTCAATTATCCATCTTAGCGCGGCTGCGGCAGCTGAAGGCCAGGGCGGCGGCAGCTCCTACGGCTCCCCTCACGCACCCCGCCCTGGCCGATGCGCACCTCAACCCGGTGCCCCACGCGCCGGCCGAGCCGTGGCTGCGCACGCAGGGTCGCAACCTGGTGTACCTGGTGGCCGGCGTGTTTTCGGCCGCGCTGGGCCTGGAGTCCTTTATCCTGCCCAATGGCTTGTTCGACGGCGGCGTAACGGGCCTGTCGCTGCTGGCGGCGCGCTTCGTGCACCTACCCCTATCGGTATTCCTGGTAGTACTTAACCTACCCTTTATCTGGCTGGGCTACAAGCAGCTAGGCCAGGGATTTGCCATTCGGGCGCTGGCCGCTATTCTGGGGCTGGCGCTGGTGCTGGTGGTAGTGCCCTTTCCGGTCATTACGCAGGATAAAATGCTGATTGCCGTGTTCGGCGGCTTCTTTCTGGGGGCGGGCATCGGGCTGGCCATGCGCGGCGGCGGCGTGCTCGACGGCACCGAAATCCTGGCCGTGTACCTGAGCCGCAAAGCCAGCCTGAGCGTGGGCGACTTTGTATTGGTACTCAATATCTTAATCTTCATCGTGGTGGCCCTGGTGCTCTCCGTGCAAACGGCCCTGTACTCTATTCTTACCTACCTGGCCGCCTCCAAAACCATTGAGTTCGTGGTTAATGGCATCGAGGAATACACGGGCGTCACCATTATTTCGGAAAACAGCGATGCCATCCGGCGGGCGCTCACCGAGCGCCTGGGCCGGGGCGTCACGGTGTACGCCGGGCACCGCGGCTACGGCTCGCGCGGCGAGCAGCCCAGCCCCATCGACATCGTGTTCACGGTAGTTACGCGCCTGGAAGTGAGCCAGGTGACGACCGAGGTCAACCGCCTCGACCCCCGCGCCTTCATCATCATGCACAGCGTCAACGACGCGAAGGGCGGCATGGTTAAGAAGCGCGCCCTGCATTGAGGGAGCAGGCAGCCTGACGTTCACTTACCCATTACCCATTACCGATTACTCCCTGCTCCTACCGAACTTTGTGGGTATGTCCGCCCCCGCTACGCCGCTCACCCTCACTGGCCTTTTTATTTACCCCGTTAAGTCATTGGGCGGCATCAGCTTGCCGGCCGCCGACCTCACGCCGCAGGGCCTGCGCCACGACCGCCGCTGGCTGATAGTGGACGAGCGCAACCGCTTCCTGACCCAGCGCGAGCACGCCGCGATGGCGCTGCTGGCCGTGGAGGCGGCCCACAACGGCTTTTTGCTGCGCCACCGGCAGCGGCCCGAGTTGCTACCCCTCTACATTCCGTTCGAGGCCACGCCCGAGCGCACGCTGTTCGTGACTATCTGGGACGATATAGTGTTTGCCTGGCGCGGCACCCCGGCCGCCGATGAGTGGCTGAGCGCGGCCCTGGACCAGCCCTGCAAGCTGGTGTACATGTCGGATATGGCGCGCCGCGACTGCGAGCCCGAGCACAACCCGGCCGGCACGCTCGTGAGCTTCGCCGACGGCTACCCCTACCTGCTGGCCACTGAGGAGTCGCTGGCCAAGCTTAACGCGCAGCTCGCCGAGCCCGTGCCGATGGACCGCTTCCGCCCCAACCTGGTGGTGCGCGGGGCCACCGCCGACGCGGAGATGGCCTGGGCTAATCTGCGCATCAACGACTTGCCTTTTCGGGCGGTGCGGGGCTGCGGGCGCTGCGTGGTCACGACCATCGACCAGGCCACGGCCCAACAAGACGCGGCCGGCGAGCCGCTGCGCACGCTGGCCACCTACCGCAAGCCCGACCGGAAAGTCATTTTCGGGCAAAACGTGACGGGCCCCGCCGCCGGCCAGCTGCGGGTGGGCGACTCCGTAGTGGTGGGCTAAGCCCTACCCCCCGCGCCAACCTCCACGCCGCCGCGCCGTTTAGGGGCAGCGATGGAAGTAGCTTTTGTTCTGGATTTTTTGCGCCGCCTGGCGGCCAATAACAACACGGCCTGGATGCAGGAGCACCGCGCCGACTACCTGCGCGCCCGCGACGCCTTTGCCGACCTGATGGCGGAAGTGCTGCGCCGGGCCACGCCGGCCCTGCCCGAGCTGGCGGGCCTCACGCCGACGCAGGCTATGTTTAGGCTGCATAAAAACGACCGCAGCCAGCGCGACCCCGAGCCCTACAAGCGCCGCCTGGGCGCGGGGCTGGTGCCGGGTGGGCGCCACGCGCTGCGCGCGGGCTGCTTCGTGGCCCTGATGCCCGGCGGCGGCTCGTGGCTGCGGGCCGGCCGGTTTAGTCCTACCCCCGCCGAGCTGGCCGCCATTCGGCAAGAAATTCAGTATGATAGTGCTGGTTTTCACCGTATTATTGCGGACGCCCAGCTGCGCCAGCACTTCCCCGCCGGCCTGGACCAGGGCGTGGAACAGCTCAGCCGGCCCCCGCGCGGCTACGCGGCCGACGAGCCCGACCTGGCTTATCTCAAGCTCAAAAGCTTCGGGATGGTTCGGCTTTTTTCGGATGCGGAAGTAGTGGCGCCGAACTTTGTGGACCGCCTGGTGGCGGGCATGGTGGCCGCCCGCCCGTGGGTCGACTACCTGAACCAGTCGCTCGTTACGAATTGACCAGCCAGCCGCTTAAAACAACCCGAACAACTTGCCCTCAATGCGCTCGATGATGGAACCCAGGTCTTCGGGGCGCTTCACGTAGTCCAGCTCATTCACGTCGATAATGAGCAGCTTACCGTATTTATAGCTCGCAATCCACTGTTCGTAGTGCTCATTTAGGTTTTTGAGGTACTCGATGCTGATAGAGTTCTCGTATTCGCGGCCGCGCTTCTCAATCTGGCCGATGAGCTTGGGCAGGTCGGCGCGCAGGTAGAGCAGCAGGTCGGGCGGGTTAACCAGACTTATCATGCTCTCAAACAGCGCGTAGTAATTGTTGTAGTCCCGCTCGGCCAGCAGGCCCGACTGGTGCAGATTGGCCGCGAAGATGTGCGCGTCTTCGTAAATAGTACGGTCCTGAATAACGCTTTTACCCGCTTGTACTAAGGCCTTGATGTGCTGCGTTTGGCGGAAGCGGCCATTCAAAAAATATACCTGCAAATGGAACGCCCACCGGGGCATATCTGCGTAGAAATCTTTGAGATAGGGATTGTCGTCCACGTCTTCCAAAAAAACTTCCCACCGAAAATGCTGGGCCAGCCTGTGGGCCAGCGTCGTTTTGCCGGCTCCGATATTGCCGACGATAGCAATGTGCATGCGCTAAAATTAACAAGTGGCGAACTAAACAGGGACGCCAAAGGTAAGCTACCTCATTCTCCTACCCCTCCTTCCGGCTATGATAACTCTGCCTACCACCACTACCCAGCTCCTGAGCCTACCCGACCAGCACGGGGCGCTTTTGGCCGATTACGACTTCTACCCGCACCTCGACTTGCTGCACGTGCGTTGGCACGGGCACCTCACCGCCGACAGCTTGGTGCGCGGCATTAAGGCGGGCATGGACCTTTTTGGGGGCCGGGCCTTGCCGCAGCGGGTGCTCAGCGACCACAGCCTGGTATCGGGTGAGTGGAGCGACGCCCTGCCCTGGCTGCACTACGAGTGGCTGCCCAGCGCTACCTACCGAGGGCTGCGCGCCGTGGCCCACGTGCTCTCCCGCGACCGCGCCAGCCGCTTCCCCAGCTACCCCGGCAGCCCTGAGTTTGTAGCGGCCGTGCAGCATCAGCTCCGGGCCCGGTCGTTCCGGCACGTGGGCCCGGCCTGGCAGTGGCTCACGCACCACTAAGGAATTAAAAACGAGGAATTAAAAATTGGGGACTCAATGCTTTAGTCATTGTTAATTCCTCGTTTTTACTTCCGTTAGGACTGACGCAATCAGGTGGCTAGGTAGTTGATAAGCAACGGTTTATAGCTCCAGGGAATTTTGCCAAACTGCTACCCCCTACCTACTTAACCACCCAACTGCGTCGGTCCTGCCAATAATAAAGTCCGCTTTAGTGGCTGCTCTTGCTCTCGTCGATGCGGTCCTTGACGCGGCGCGCGCCTTGCAGCGTGCGAAACTCGCCCTGGTAGCTGCGCACCGTGAGGCGGTCGTCGAGCGGCAGGTCGAGGCGCACGGCCTCGTAGCGGGCATTGAGGCGGGTGAGGGCGGCGCTGGCCTCGTCCCATTGCTGAGTGTCCCAGGTGCGGCGCTGGTCGCGGGTGGCATCCAGGAATCGGCTGTATACGTCGAGCAGCTGCGGGGCCGACAGGCGGTTCACGTCCACGCTTTCATGCATGATTTTGGCGAGGCCGGGGTCGGCGTTGGCCACGAAGGGACGGGTAGGGGCGGCCGGGCGCGGGGCCGGGGCGTGGGCCCGCCCGCCCGCCAGGTCGCCCCGGCGCAAGAGGCTGTCCTGACGCGAGTTTTGGGCGGTGGCCAGCAGTGGCAGCGTGGCCAGCAGCAAGGCAACTGCCGTGGGGCGAAGGCAAAAAACGAGTTTGGTCATGGGGAATTATACGGAATCCGTTAAAAAAGGCGGCGCTAAGCGCGGGCCAGCCTAACGCCCCACGGCGGTCCTGCGTATGCCAATCCAACGCGGAAGTCGGTTTTTTAGCCGACCTTCGCCTGATTCTCCGTTCCTTATGCCCACTCGCGCTACCCCGGCCATTCCGGCCACGCCCCTGCACATTCAGCCCGCCACCGAGCAGGATATCCCTACCATCATCACGCTGGCCGAAGCTACCTGGGAGCCCACCTACCGCTTCATCATCTCGAAGGAGCAGATTGACTACATGTACCGCGTCATCTACACGCCGGCTTCTTTGCGGCGGCAAATGCGCGAGCAACACCACCAGTTTTTGCTGGCCTACGTGGAGGGGCAGCCCAGCGGCTTCGCCTCCTTTTCGGAGAAACCGGAGGGTGTCTACCATCTCAACAAAATCTACGTCCTGCCCTCGCACCAGGGCCAGGGCCTGGGCCAGAACTTGGTGCAGGCCGTGGTGGGCGCCGTGCGCGAGGCCGGCGGCAAAGCCCTGGAGCTGAACGTGAACCGCCACAACCCAGCGCTGGCTTTCTACGAGCGCCAGGGTTTTGCGCAGCACCGCGAGGAGGACATTGCCATCGGCCCCTACTGGATGAACGACTACGTGCTACGCAAAGAACTGTAGTCCTACCCCCCCCTTTTAATCAATTACCAACCCAACCCAAATACTACTACATGGCTACCAAACTAACCGTACTTTCCAACGGCTCACTGCGCGTGGAAGGCGAAGATATTCAGCTCGTTGATGCCCAGGGCAATGCCTACGGCCTCGGCGGGCGCGAGCGCATCAGCATCTGCCGCTGCGGCCTGAGCGCGCAAAAGCCCTTCTGCGACGGCTCGCACAAGGGCCATTTTGACCACGACGCCGTAGCGTTTGACCTGCCCGCACCCAAGCCGGTAGTGTAGGGCCGCCGCGTCCACTACTTCCAATGGAACGTTAGGCTGAGCCTGACGTTCTTTTTTTTGCTTGCTCGCCGGCAGCTCCCTACCCTCCACCGAGCAGCTGAAGCACAGCGGCGGGGTCCTCAACCTCGATAATGAGGCGGTTGAATTCTTCGGCTTCGAGGTCCACGACCAGGGTGTGGTCTTGGTGCCGCACGTCGAAGAACGTGGGCTTGTGGTCGGGCATATTGTCGAGGTAGAACGTACCGGCCGTGATAAGCCCCGGCACGTAGGTGCCCGCCGCCCGAATGCCCGACAGATGCGCGGCGGCCTGGGGGTCGTAGCGCACGCCTTTAATGTGAACACGCGGAATGCGCAGTTCGCTGCGAAACGACCAGAGCTTGTGCCAGCCCTCGACGGTAAAAATGATGTCGGCTTCGTGTTGATGAACGGTGACCATAAGGCGGCAGCGAGGGGGTAGGGCGCGAAAAACAACGAGTTAGGCCGCAATATTACCCAGCATTCGGGGGCCCAGCATCACCCACAGGTTCAGGCGCACCACGTCGCCCATCGAGTCGCAGTGGTCAAATTTTTGGGTGCGGTGGTAGCGGTTGAGGGCGGCTTTGAGCTCGTCTACTTTGTCGGGTGGGGCCAGCTCCTGGCGGCGCATCACGTCGAGCAAGGCCTTGAGGCGGTGGCGCTCGGCGCGGGCGCGGCGGGCCATGAGGGTACGCTCCTCGGTCTGATACTGGCGCAGCGTGGAGGGCTTGAGCAGGCGGGCGCACAGCTCCACCACGGCGTGGTTGTCTTTGAACGACTGCGGCACGTACATGGCGCGGCGGCCCTCGTAGCTCTGCTGGTCGAAGTCGATGGCCCGCACCCGATACTGCTCATCCTCAAAGTCGGGCGTCACGTCGATGACGTAGTTGTAGGCCCGCATATCGCCCAGCAGCCGGGCAAAGCAGCGCTCGTTAAACTTCACAAACTCCTTGGCGATGCGCACCTGGTTGAGGTGCGGCTGGTTGAGCCGCAACCGGATAAAGTCGTCGCCCGGAATGCCGGCAATGTGCTCCTCAATGAGCGTGTTGCCGTTGTCGACGAGGTAGTTCATCGAGTTGGGCGACAGCAAATGCTCCAGCTCCAGGCCGTAGAGGCGCGAGGCGTCGGCCTGCTTCACGTAGAAGTAGTCGTAGTTGTCGTTGAGCTGGTTGAGGATGCGCACCCGAAACGGGTGCGAGTTGCCGAAGCGGCAGTAGTCGATGCGGTCGGCCAGCAGGTCATCGGCAAAGGACAGGTCGCCGGCCGTTTTGAGCAGCGCGTACACCTGCACCAGGCCCTGGCTCAGCTCCACGAGCGCCTGCGGCTCATAAAAAACCGTTTGCCAGAGCGTATCCTTGCCCGCCCGGTCGAGCAGCGGAAACGAGTTGCTGAAGCGCAGCAAATCGGCGTAGCTCACCGCCAGCGGCGCCTCGCGGTCGTAGTCGCGCAGGTACTGGCGCAGCAGCGGCGTGAGCGGGTAGCTGGGCTTTTTACGGGAAATATTCATTAGCAATGAACAAGGAGCACTAAACAGTGCGCAATGATAAGCAAGCCGAATTGCGCACTGTTTAGTGCTCCTTGTTCACTATACTTATCCTACCAGCTCGGTTACCAGCTCCACGTATTGCTGGCGGGCGGCGTCTTTGCTGAGGCCGGCGAGCTGGTGCCAGGCATCGTGCTTGGCGATGGCCTTGAAGTCGAAGCCGCCGGGGCGCGGGCCGGTGGAGTCGCCCTCGGTGGCCTGCTTGTAGAGGGCATAAAGCTGGAGCAGCACCGTGTTGCTGGGCTTGGCCGGGAGCTGCTGGGCCTGCTGGGCGGCGGCCTCAAAGTCTTGCTGAGTGGTCATGGGTAAAAGCGAATAGGGAAGGTGCGACGTACCAGGGCTGCAAAGTAGGCACGGGCGGCGGTTCTGCTTTACCAAGTAGCTTGCGCCTGGTTTTTAGTCCTTCCCCTACCCCCCCTTCCTTCCCCCATGCGCACTGCTACCCGCTCGCTGCTGCTACTCGCCACGCTGGGCCTCACCGGCCCGGCGGCCTTCGCCCAAAAAACCCTGCTGCACTGCGGCCACCTGCTTGACGTGCGCGGCGGCCGGATGCTGAGCCAGCAGACCATCGTGGTGGTAAAGGACCGCATCACGGCCGTGCAGAGCGGCTACACCGCCGCCAGCGGGCCGCAGGACCAAGTTATCAACCTCGAAAACCGCACGGTGCTGCCTGGCCTCATCGACTGCCACGTGCACCTGGAGTCCACGCCCAGCCGCAACGGCTTTCGGGAGAAATTTACCCTCAACCCAGCCGATGTGGCCTACCGCGCCGAGGCCAATGCCCTCGTGACCCTGCGGGCGGGCTTCACCACGGTGCGCGACTGCGGGGGCTCGGGCGTCAACATTGCCCTGCGCAAGGCCGTGGCGCAGGGGCTGGTGCCGGGGCCGCGCATCTACGCGGCGGGCACGGCCATTTCGAGCACCGGCGGGCACATGGACGATACCGACGGCCTGAGCGACGACCTGATTGCGCGGTTTCATCCCGGCACGGCCGAGGGGGTAGCCAACGGCCCCGACCAGTGCCGCCAGGCCGTGCGCGAGCAGTTTCGGCGCGGCGCCGACCTTATTAAAATCGCCAGCACCGGCGGCGTGCTCGACCTGAGCAAGGACGGGGCCGGCGCGCAGTATACGGAGGAAGAAATCCGGGCCATCGTGGAAACGGCCCGCGACCTGGGCATGCCCGTGGCTTGCCACGCCCACGGCGCCGAGGGCATCAAGCGGGCCGTGCGGGCGGGCGTCACGAGCATCGAGCACGGCTCCCTGATGGACGCCGAGGCCATGCAGCTGATGGCCAAAAACCGCACCTGGTACGTGCCCACCATCATCGCCGGCAAGTCGGTGGCTGATACCACGCGGCGGCACCCCGACTACTTCCCACCCGTTATCGCCGCCAAGGCCCTCAGCATCGGCTCGCAGATTCAGGCCACTTTCGGGCGGGCCATTAAGCAGCACGTGCGGGTGGCTTTTGGCACCGACGCGGGCGTGTACCGCCACGGCAAAAACGCGCTGGAATTTGGCTACATGACCGAGGCCGGCCTGGCGCCCATCGACGCCATTCGGGCCGCCACAGTCAACGCCGCCGAGCTAATCGGCGACCCCCAGCTGGGCGCCCTCGAAACCGGCAAGTACGCCGACATCGTGGCCGTGGAGGGCGACCCCTTGCAGGATATCTCCGCCCTCACCCGGCCCCGCTTCGTGATGAAAGAGGGCAAGGTGTACGTGGGTCAGTAAGCGCAAAACGCCTAAAAAAGAACGTCATGCTGACGACAGGAAGCATCTCTACCGCATAAGTAATGCTAACGTTTGGAGTTAGTTACGCGGTAGAGATGCTTCCTGTCGTCAGCATGACGTTCACTTTACCACCTCCACTTTCATCGGCACGTCTTCTACCGGCCAGTTGTCCTGGGGGTCTACTTTTATCCGGGATATTTTGTCGACTACATCCAGGCCCTCAATCACTTCGCCGAAGACGGTGTACTTACCGTCGAGGGCGGGCACGCCGCCTTTGGTGCCATAGGCCTGCACCTGGGCGGCGGTGAGGGGCCGGCCCGCTACCCCCCGCGCCTGGTAGGGCGTCAGCTTTTCGCCCACCACGAAGTAGAAGTCGGTGTTCGACGACAGGTGGCCGGGGTTCTGCTCGTCGTCGTAGCGGGCCATGCCCAGCGCGCCCTTCACGTGGAAGTGGTTGGGCCGCATCTCGGGGGGTAGGCGGTAGCGGCGCAAATGGATGGTACGCGGCCCCGTGGTTTGGCCGCCCTGCACGGCAAAGCCCTTCACCACGCGGTTAAACACCGTTTCGTCGAACACGCCGCGCCGGGCCAGCAGCAGAAAATTAGCCTTGTGCACGGGCGTATCGTCAAACAACCGCACCCGGATGTTACCCAGGCGCGTCTTCACCAGCACCTCCGAGCCGGGGTACTGGCGGCCGTAGGCCAGCAGCGCGGCCGGCGCGGTGCTATCAGTTAGGGCCGCAATGTCGGGGCCGGGCGGTTTGGGCGGGGGCGGGGGGGTAGTAGCGGCGGGCTTATCGGCCGGGCCGCAGGCGGCCAGCAGGCTCAGGCCCACCGGCAGCCACCGGAGGCAGCGCAAAGTCATGGGCGGGCTTTAGGGTTTTGTTTTCTGCTTGTCGCTACCGGCAGGGCCCTTGGTTTTTACCTTTACCTTGGCGCCGGGCACGGCGGGGGGGGTAGGGGCGGCGGGCTCGGGAGCAGCGGCGGGCTCGGGCGGGGGCGGCGGGGTGGCCTCCCCGTCGGCGGCCTTTATTTCGTCGGGGGCGATGACCTTCTGCTGCTTCTGCTGGGCCAGTAGCAGCTGCTCATTAGCCAGGTTGTTTTCTTTCCAGGCCTTGAGCTGGGTGGTGAGGTGTTCTTTTTCATCCTTGTCGAGCTTGGGCGGGGCCATGAGCTTCTCCAGGTTGGGGCTGCCGCCCTCCTGCCAGGCCGTGAGCCACATGGAGGCCACCATCGGCGAGGCGCCCTTGAGGCGGAAGGCTACCTGGCCGCCCACTTCCTTCTCGTAGGCATCGGCGAAGGCGTCGGAGTAGCGGCGCTGGGTCTTGCCAAAGCGGTGCGTGAAGCTGTACTTGGTCTGGGGCGTGAAGCCCTTGCTCACCTTGCTTTCGAGGTCGTAGGTTTCCGTGAGGAAGCCGTAGCTGCCCTGAATAACGCCCCAGATGCTGGCCAGCGGGTCTTTCAGCACCTTGGCAGCCTCGCCATTAAGCTTGTAGGCATTCAGGTAGCGCTCGGGCAGCTGGCTTTCCCAGAGGGCGTGCAGGCCGGTCTGGCCCGTGAGCTGGCCGTCGTAATTAACGGTGGTGTGCAGCGGCACGAAGGCATCGGCGGTATAGTGGCTCAGCTCGGCCGAGTACTTGATAATGCCCACCGTGTCGCGCGCGCTGAAGGCCGCCACGAGCTTGTTCTTGGTTTCGATGACCACCCACGGCACGGTACCGTACTTTTTGAGCGTGTCGGCCGAGAATTTGTCCACCGCCTCGTCATACACGCGGGGCACCTTGGCGAAGGGGTTGTCCTCCGAGTAGTGGTCCATGTCGATGAAGTGCTTGGGGCCTTCGGTGGGGTCTTGGTTGCGGCGTTCGTCGGGGGCGGTGCTTAGGCGCACCAGCTCGGCCATGTGCCGGAAGTAGAAGGCCTGCATACTGGCCGGCAGCTCGTAGATGGCCACCTGCGTAATAACGCGGTGCCCCAAAAAACCCCAGGCGCGGGCGGCGGGGGCGGCCGGGCCCAGCAGCAACGCCGCTAGCCCCAGGCTCAAAAGTATTTTTTTCATATAGCAGAAACGCGGCGGCCCTACCCCCCTCGGGGCCGGCCGGCGGCCCCGAAGTTCGGGCCGGGCGGGCATATTTCCATTGGCCGCCCGGCCCGCGCGGCGCGGCAACCAGCCCGGCCAAAAACAACTTCCCGAAATGCCCCAATCTTATACTATTCCGGCCCAACCTCCAACCCGGCAGTTTGCGTATATTTACGCACAACTCCCCCCTATTTTCTGTTTACGCACACTTCTTTGCCCACGCAACACGGGCTAGCGCCTGCATTACTCCCAGCATTTCGTTTCGAGGCTTCGTAAAGCTTCTGGCTGTAGCGGTTACAAGGCCCGGCTTCCTACCCAGGAGGCCGGGCTTTTTCGTGGGGGTAGGCGGGCGGGACTACGCCGGGCGGCGGGGCGCGCGCTTGGGCTTGGCCGGGGCGGTGGGCAGCAGCGGCGCTTGCAGCTGCCGGTACTGCTGAAACAGAAACTCCAGCCGGCTCAGCTCGTTGGGGAAAGCGGCGGCGCGGTAGCAGGCATCCACGGCGCGGTCGAGGGCGGCGTGGGCGCGCACCAGCGCCGGGGGCATCGTGAGCGGGTCGTAGAGCGTCGCCAGGCTCTCGGCCGGAAACTCGGCCCGCGCCGCCAGCACCGCCTGCGCGGCGGCTTCCACGCTGGCCGTTTGCTTGGGGGTAGGGTTTTGGGGAAAGGGGAAATTGTTGTAGACGATGTCTTTTGAATAGCGATAATCGCTTTTCAACCGCCCACAAATTTGCCGCATCCATGCATTATGCATCGCTGATGTAAGTACTCCGAACAAGTAGAAGTCAGCATTTGGAACGCACAAACAAGAATCGGCGACAATATCATTAGGGCTAAAAAACCCAATAGGCACATATCGGCGGCTCTCTGAAGAATGTCGAGGAATTAATAGGTAGTCGTGCTCGGGCTGAGAGATTTGGCAGAAGATAGCAGGGGTAGTGCCAAAGTTTCGGGTAGAAGCAGCTTTACTAGCCAGTCGAAATTCCCGCACTGAGTTTACACGTTCTACTACGGTAGGCATACTCTTCAACAAGGATGGTACAATTCCTCGTAACCAAAGACAAAAGCGCATTTTACCGTTTAGAAATTCATGTGCTCCAATGAATGGTCGCACCCATTGAGCAGCCCCAGGTTCTTTAGCAAGCAGCTCATCTTTCTCCTCTTGCGTCAAAATGAGAAAGCCTCCATCCCGAGCCATATTACCAAAACGCATTGGGGGCACAGATGAAATAGGTTGGCTTCTGTTTGCTATTAGAGAGTTGTCAGCATCTACCAAATACGGGTTAATATTCTTTGCTATTAGCTCCTGCGGCTCGCTTTTAGGAGTCGCGTAATCAAAAAGTCGGCGCGTAGCTACGGCTTCCTGCCCAAAGCCGACGATTACGCAGAATACTTGGGCATTGCCACGCGCTTCATTACTCCATTTGAAGGTGCGGTGTGCAAAGTGAATGTGCAACTTGTATCTGTTCAGCATTTCATTCCATAAAATGCTTACCTGTTCGCCCTGTGTGATGCTGTTTGTGCTTACCAAAGCCACCTTAATGGCAGTGCCTTGAATAAGTTGAGCGGCTTTTAAATACCAAGCAGCCACGTAGTCGAGCACTCCCGCGCTCTTCAACGGGCCAGCTACGTTTAGTAATTCTTGGCGCTGCTGCTCATTCATCAACATAGCCCCCACAAACGGCGGGTTTCCAAGTATATAGATATCCGCTCCGGTCGTGCGGTCGTGCGGTCGTGCGTTTTTATAAGATGTTGATAAATCCGGCAAATTGAGAACTTCTGCCCAATCCTGCAACAGCGCATTGCCATGCACAATCTTGGCGGTGCGGGTGAGGGGTAGGCGCAGGTAGAGGTTACCAAAGGCTTCGGAGAGGCGCAGGTTAAGCTGGTGGTCCATGAGCCACATGGCCACTTCGGCAATGCGGGCCGGAAATTCTTCGACCTCGATGCCGTAGGCCTGGTCTACCTGCACGCGGGCGTAGAGGGCGAGGTCCACGGTTTGGCCGGTCGCCACCTGGGCCGCAAACTGGCGCTCCAGAATTTCCTGCTCCAGCAGGCGCAGCTCGCGGTAGGTGACCACCAAAAAGTTGCCGCAGCCGCAGCTGGGGTCCAGGAAGCGCAGGCGTTCGAGGCGGCGGTGCAGCGCATCGAGGCGGGCGCGGTTTTGGCCGGCGGTGGCCAGCTCCTGGCGCAGCTCATCCAAAAACAAGCCCTGGATAACCTTGAGAATATTGGCCTCCGAGGTGTAGTGCGCGCCCAGGTTGCGGCGCTTCACGGGGTCGGTCACGCTCTGAAAGAGCGAGCCAAAGATGGCGGGCGAAATGCGCGACCAGTCGAAGTACGTGCACCGAATAAGCTGCTGCCGCAGGGCGGCATCAAAGCTCGGAAACGGGAAAAACTCGGTGAAGAGCGCGCCGTTCACGTAGGGCAGCTGGGCCAGGTAGGGGGGTAGGGAACGCTGGCGGGTGGCAGGCGCCTGGTCGAGCACCGAAAACCACTCGGCCAGCCGGGTGCCCACGTCGGAGCCATCCTCCCGCGTCTGGGTTTCGAGAAATTCCTGGAAGGCGTTTTTCTCAAAAATGGCCGTGTCTTCGGCAAACAGGCAGAAGAGGATGCGCACCAGCAGCACCTCCAGCTTGTGGCCGTGGTAGCCGCCGTGCAGCAGGGCATCGTGCAGCTCGCCCATCAACTCAGCGGCCTTGATGTTGGCGGGGTCTTCGGGCCGGTATTCGCGCTTCTGGTAGCCGGTGAGGAAGGCAAACAGGTGCAGGTTTTCGTGGAGCTGGGCCAGCCCAAACTCGTGCTCGGTGCCCTCATCGAGGTCGTAGAGCCGGAAGCGGGCGAAGTCGCTCACCAGAATGTACTTGGGCAGCTCGTAGTCTTTGAGGCCGGGGAAGTAGTCGCGGGCCTGCTGCCCGGCGCGGTCGAGGTCCCTACCCCGGCTTTTGTGCTCCACGAGCAGCGTGCCCTTCCACAACAGGTCGATAAAGCCCTGCTTGCCATCGGCCTTTTTAATAGGCACCTCGAAGGAGGCCACGCGGCGCCGCTTCACGTCGAAGACGTGGAAGAAGTCAATCCAGAATGACTGGGCATCGGCGCGCTCATCGGTCGAATCCTGCCACTCTTGGGCAAAGCGAATGGCGCGGTCTTTTAATTCGGAAAGGGAGAGAGGCATGGGGAAGCGAGATGGGTGGGCAAGGTAGGGGTAGGGATTAATCGTTGGGCCGCTGGGCGCATTCGCAAACACAAAAAAAGCCTGGCCAATACGGCCAGGCTTTTCGTCGTTTAAGGTAGTTGCAAAGACCTTACCAAATGCGCGAGCGGTCGGCGGTGGCGCGTACCATCTTGTTGCCGTCCTTGCAGCCGAAGGCCTCGTAGAACTCGGGCATGTTCATGAGCGGGCCGTTGGTGCGGTACTGGCCCGGCGAGTGCGGGTCGGTCTGGATTTGCTGGCGCATGGCCTCGGGGCGCTGGTTAGCGCGCCAGATTTGGGCAAAGCCCAGGAAGAAGCGCTGGTTGGGCAGGAAGCCGTCGATTTTCTGGCCACCCTTGGCCTGGGCCGTCTTCTGGAACGCCTGGTAGGCGATGGTGAGGCCGCCAATGTCAGCCAGGTTTTCGCCCATCGTCAGCTTGCCATTCACGTGCACCGAGTCGAGGGGCGAGAAGGCGTCGTACTGCTTGCCCACCATGTCGGCTTTGGCCGTAAACTTCTCGTTGTCCTCCTTGGTCCACCAGTCGCGCAGGTTGCCCTTGGCATCCGAGCGGCGGCCCTGGTCGTCGAAGCCGTGGGTCATCTCGTGGCCGATTACGGCGCCAATGCCGCCGTAGTTCACCGCGTCATCGGCCTTGGGGTCGTAGAACGGCGGCTGCAAAATGCCGGCCGGGAACACGATTTCATTCATGCTCGAATTGTAGTAGGCGTTCACCGTGGGCGGGGTCATGCCCCACTCGCCGCGGTCAATCGGCTTACCAAATTTCTTGAGGTTGTCCTCGGTGCGCCATTCGGAAGTCGCAAACAGGTTTTGCAGCGCGCTGGTGCGCGTGATTTTCAGTTTCGAGTAGTCCTTCCACTTATCGGGGTAGCCAATTTTCACCGCGAAGGCATTGAGCTTCTGAATGGCCTCCTTCTTGGTGTCGGCGCTCATCCAGTCGGTGGCCATAATGCGTTCAGCGTAGGCTTTGCGCAGGTTTTCGACCATTTCCTTGGCCTTGGCCTTGGCGGCGGGCGAGAAGGCCTGGTCCACGTAGAGCTGGCCGAAAGCCTCGCCCAGGGCGCCATCGGTGGCGCGCAGGGCGCGCTTCCAGCGGGGCTGCTGCTGCTTGGCCCCCGTCAGCACCTGCTGAAAGCGGAAGCTGGCGTCGCCGTAGGCTTTGGGCAGGGCCGAGGTCACGCCCTCCACCAGGTGCCAGCGGAAATACTGGCGCTGGTCGGCGATGGGCGTGTTGGCCATCAGATTGCTGGCGGCGGCCAGGTACTCGGGCTGGCCCACGATAATGTCCTGGGCGCCGCTCAGGCCGCTGTCCTTCAGCACCAGCGGGATGTTCAGGCTGGGGTAGTCCTTAGCGGCCTGGGCCACGGTCATCTTGTTGTAATTCTTGATGCGGTCGCGCAGGTCCACGCGGCCCCGGCTGGCCTGGGCCATCTTAGTTTCGAGGGCCAGCACGGCATCCGCGTTGGTAGCGGCCAGGCTCGGCGCGTCGCCCAGCATCTGGAACACGCTGGCCATATAGGTCTTATACGCGGCCCGGATGGCTTTCGAGCGGCCATCTTCCTTGAGGTAGTAGTCGCGGTCGCCGAGGCCGAGGCCGCCCTGGCCCATGCTCACTGCGTACTGCGTACTGTTTTTGCTGTCCTGGCGCACGCCAAAGCTGTACCAGCCCGTGCCATACGACTTGGGGTCGGCCATGTACTGCTGAATCTCACCCAGGTTTTTGAGGTTGTTAATCTGGGTGAGGCGCGGCTGCAGGTACTTGAGGCCGGCCGCCTCAATGGCCGTCGTGTCCATCGCGGCGGCGTAGAAATCACCCACCTTCTGCTCGTTGGTGCCCGCCTTGGCCGAGCGGTCGGCGGCGGCCTTCACCAGGATGCTTTTTTCCACGGCAATGTTGCGGTCCTGCAGCTCGTTGAAGGCGCCCCAGCGAGTTTCGGCGGCCGGCACGGGGTTGTTCTTTATCCAATTGCCGTTGGCGTAGTGGTAAAAATCCTCGCACGGCGACACCGACTGGTCAATGTTGGCGAGGGTAATACCGACGCCCTGCTGCAGGGGGGTAGGGCGCTTAGCAGGCGGCCCAAAGGCGGTGGTAGCGGCCAGGCCGCCGAGGCCCAACGTAGCCAGCGCCAACCGCGAGAAGGTGGTAGTAGAGGACATAAAACTGTTTGGTTTGAAGAAAAAGAAGAAAGGCGAACTTAGTCACCATAGATGTAACTGCCGCTTCACAGTTGCATCACGTCCGCTTAAAGTGTGCAGGAGGGGGTAGGGATGCCGGCCAAAGAAGAGCATCATGCTAAAAAAGAACGTCATGCAGAGCAAAGCGAAGCATCTCGTCTGAATCGTTGAATGACTACCCCAACGGCGCGAGCGAGATTCTTCGCTTTACTCAGCATGACGTTCTTTTTCAATCAGCCATTCCGGCTCCTACCCTACCAAATGCGAGCCTAGTCGGCGGTCGGGCGCTCCATCTTGTCGGTGGGCTTGCAGCCGAAGGCCTTGTAGAACTCGGGCATGTTCATGAGCGGGCCGTTGGTGCGAAACTGCGCCGGCGAGTGCGGGTCGGTCTGCACCTGCTGGCGGGCGGCTTCGGGGCGAATGTTGGTGCGCCAAATCTGGGCCCAGGCCAGGAAAAAGCGCTGGTCGGGCGTGAAGCCGTCGATGCTCTGGGTACTCTTGGCCTCGGCCGTTTTCTGGAACGCCTGGTAGGCGATGGTGAGGCCGCCAATGTCAGCCAGGTTTTCGCCCATCGTCAGCTTGCCATTCACGTGCACCGAGTCGAGGGGCATGAAGGCATCATACTGCTTGCCCACCATCGCGGCCTTGGTGTTGAATTTCTCCCCGTCCTCCTTGGTCCACCAGTCGCGCAGGTTGCCCTTGGCATCGTACTGCCGGCCCTGGTCGTCGAAGCCGTGGGTCATTTCGTGGCCAATCACGGCGCCAATGCCGCCGTAGTTCACCGCGTCATCGGCCTTGGGGTCATAAAACGGCGGCTGCAAAATACCGGCCGGGAACACAATCTCGTTCATCGGCGGGTTGTAGTAGGCGTTCACCGTGGGCGGCGTCATGCCCCACTCGGTGCGGTCGATGGGCTTGCCAAACTTGGCCAGGTTGTCCTCGGCGGCCCAGGTGCGGGCGGCCAGCACGTTTTGCAGCGCGCTTTTGCGGCCGATGGTCATTTTGGAATAGTCCTTCCACTTATCGGGGTAGCCGATTTTTACCGCGAAGGCGTTGAGCTTCACCAGCGCTTCCTTCTTGGTGGCGGCGCTCATCCAGTCGGTAGCCATGATGCGCTCGGCGTAGGCTTTGCGCAGGTTCTCAATCATTTCCTTGGCGCGGGCCTTGGCGGCGGGCGAGAAGGCCTTGTCCACGTAAAGCTGGCCAAACGCCTCGCCCAGCGCGCCGTCGGTGGCGCGCAGCATGCGCTTCCAGCGGGGCTGCTGCTGCTTGGCGCCGCTCAGCACCTGCGAAAAGCGGAAGGCATCGTCGCCAAACGCCTGGGGCAGGGCGCTGGCCACACTGCTCACCAAGTGAAAGCGCAGGTACTGGCGCTGGTCGGCCAGGGGCTCGGCGGCCAGCAGGTTGCTCACTTCCTTCAGGAATTCGGGCTGGCCCACAATCACTTCCTTGGCCGTGCCGAGGTGGTTTTCCTTGAGCAGCAGCGGCATGTTCAGGTTCGGAAACTCCTTGGTGGCCTGGGCCACGGTCATTTTGTGGTAGTTGGCCTGCGGGTCGCGCAGGTCCACGCGGCTCTTGCTGGCCTTGGCCAGCTTGGTTTCGAGGCGCATTACGGCGGTGGCGTGCTCCGTAGCCTGGGCTTCGGTGTCGCCGAGGCGCTTAAACGTGCTCATCAGGTAGGTCTGGTAGGCCGCCCGAATGTTTTTCGAGCGCGCATCCTCCTTCAGGTAGTAGTCGCGGTCGGGCAGCGTGAGGCCGCCCTGGTAAAACTGCACCGCGTACTGGGTGCTGATTTTTTCATCCTGCCCTACCCCCGAATTGAACCACACGCTGCCGGCGTGAGCCTTGGGGTCGGCCAAAAACGCCTGCATTTCGGGCAGCGTTTTCAGGGCCATAATACGGTCCAGATACGGCTTGAGGTAAGTCAGGGCCGCCTTTTCGATGGCCATCGTATCCATGGCCGAGGCATAGAAATCGCCTACTTTCTGGGCGTTAGAGCCGGGCTTGGCCGTGGCCGCGTTGCGCGACAACTCTTCCAAAATGGATTTCTGAGTGGCGTAGTTGCGGTCGGCCAGCTCGTTGAAGCTGCCCCAGCGGCTCTCAGCGGCCGGCACGGGGTTGTTCTTCAGCCAGCTGCCATTGGCATACTGGAAGAAGTTGTCGCAGGGCTGCACCGAGCTGTCGATGTTGGCCGGGTTGATACCGACGCCTTTGGCGGGGGTAGTCTGCGCCAGGGCCGGCATGCCGGCGGCCAGGCTCAGCGCCGCCACGGCCAGCGCCGCGCCCCGCTGGTAACGAGAAATTTTTGACATGAAAAAGAAAAAGTGGATGGGTTAGGGGGTTGGGTTTAGAGCCGGCAAGTTAGGGGCAGCCACCAATTTTGGCACGTCGGCAAGGTACTTTTGCATCCTGCCTGGTTAGTTGAAGCCGTCTGTCATTGCGAGCGCAACGAAGTGGAGCGCGGCAACCTTTCCTGGTTGTTCGCATAGTTGGAGTTAGCAATCCTAACGTGAGGGAAAGATTGCCGCGCTCCGCTTCGTTGCGCTCGCAATGACAAACGATTTTAGCTGATAATTCCCTACCCCCCATGCCCCTATATCCGCGCCGCGCCGCCCCTACCCCCGCCGAGCCGGCCGCCCCACTCAGCCTGGGCGCGCTGCTGGCGCAGGTGCGGGCCGCCCTGCACCACCGCTTTCCCGATAGCTACTGGGTAGTAGCTGAGGTGGCCGAAATGACGCGCCCGCGCCAGGCCGGCGGCCACTGCTACCTCACCCTCACCGAGCCCGCCGCCGGGGCCGAGGCACTGGGCTTTGTGGCGCAGGCGCGGGCCACGCTCTGGGGCAGCCGCTACCAGCAGCTGGCGCCGGCTTTTGCCGAGGCCACCGGCCAGGAGCTGCGGCCCGGCCTGCGCCTGCTGCTGCGCGTGAAGGTGACTTTTCATGAGCAATACGGCTTTTCGCTCGACGTGCTGGCCCTCGACCCCAGCTACACCGTGGGCGAGCTGGCCCGCCAGCGCTTGGCCACGCTGCGCAAACTGCAAGAAAAAGACCTGCTGGAGCGCCAGCAGGAGCTGGCCCTACCCCTCGCCCCGCAGCGGCTGGCGGTTATCTCCTCGCCCACCGCGGCGGGCTTCCAGGACTTTGTGCGCCAGCTCGAAGAAGCGCCCTACGACTTTGCCCTCACGCTGTTTCCGGCCCTCATGCAGGGCGAGGGCGCGCCGGCCAGCATCCGGGCGGCCCTCGATGCCATTCGGCCGCGCCGGGGGCAGTTTGAGGTCGTCATTCTCATTCGCGGCGGCGGGGCCAAAACGGATTTGCTGGCCTTTGATGAATATGGCCTGGCGGCGGCGGTGGCGGCATTTCCGCTGCCCGTGCTCACTGGCATCGGCCACGAGCGCGACGAGGCGGTGGTGGACCTGGTGGCCCACAAGGCGCTCAAAACGCCCACGGCGGTGGCCGCGTTTCTGGTCGAGCGCCTGGCCCGGCTCGAAAGCCTGCTGCTCGACCTGGCCGAGCGCGTGGCTGACCGCAGCCGCCAGCACCTGGCCCGCCACCACGCCCAGGTGCAGCGCCTGGCCGACCACTCCCGCGAGGCCGCCCGCCAGCAGCTGCGCCGCGCCACCGACCAACTGGGCCAGCGCAGCCGCCAGGCCACCCAGGCCCCGCGCCAACACCTGCGCCAGCTGGGCCAGCACCTCGAAAGCTTCCGCTACACCCTGCCCCGCGCCGCCCGCCAGGCCGTAGCCCACGAGGCCCAGCGCCTGCGCCGCCGCTCGCGCACCGTGCTCCAGCGCTTCGCGCGCCACCACCAGCGCCGCCGCGAGCAGCTGCTCCGCCAGCGGCTGACTACGCGGTGGAAATTCGAATTATTGATTAAAAACTACGAATTAAAAACCGTGAATTATGAGGTGAATATGTTGCGGCAAGAAAATAAATTATTGCGCCGCCGCTCATAATTTTTACGAATTTTCAAAATAATTTAATTTTAATTTCCCTACCCCCGTGACCTACAACGAAGCCATTCAGGAATTAGAAACCATTTTGCGCAGCCTCGAAACCGACCAGGTAGACGTGGACGACCTCACGGCCCGCGCCGAGCGCTCGGCGGAATTAATTCGCCTGTGCCGCCACAAATTGCGCCACGCCGAAACTTCCCTCGACCGCGTATTTGACTCGCTCGATGAGGAAGCCGCGGAGGAAGCAGAAGACACTGACCAAGAAGATACTACGCCGGAAGAAGAAGAGGATGACACTGATGACTACCAGCCCGGTGGACCAGGCCGGCCAACTTCCCCACGGCTATTTTAAGCAGGCAAAAAGGAAGTTGTAAAATAGGGAAGGCCGCG
>CAZZWL010000067.1:0-7652 GCA_964657755.1 uncultured Rhodanobacter sp. | reverse complement strand
CCTTCCCTATTTTACAACTTCCTTTTTTAGTTTCGGCGCACGTGAATTTGTACGCGCTCGCCGTCTTCGCTGGTGGTCGGCATTACGTCGATGCGGTCGGCCTCGTCGTAGTAAACCGCCAGGCCGCGCACGATGCCAACGGCTAGCCCTCCCATGCGGCGCGGCGACACGTAATTAATCAACAATTCGCTTTCGTTCAGGCGCTTGACCTGGAGCACGGGCGGCGAATTTTCGGGGTGCTCCCGCCGCACCTGGTTGTGCAGGCTGTGCTCGGTGTGCTCCAGCATTTCGAGCGTGCGCCAATCGGGGTTCACGTATTTTTGGTACATATACATGAGGTCGGGCACGAGGTATTCGCCGAATTTTTCGTGCAGCTCACCAGCCGACATGCCGGTCATGTCGGCGGCCTTCCCAATCAGGGCGTACATGTGCGCATCGGGATATACTTCGCGGTGGCTGAAATCGCCCGATTCCAGCCCGGCCACTTCCACCAGCTTCAACCACGTGCTGTGGTCATATTGCGTCTGAACGTAGCGTTTGAGCAGGGTAAAAATGGTGCCGTGCATAACGAAATAAAAAATGCTGCTTATGGGCTACAACGCACGGCCTGCCGAAAAGTTGAGCGGCCTGGCCAGTGCAAAAAAAGCGCCCACTTTAAGAAGCGGGCGCTTTTTTATGCTAGTTACTACATCACGCTAGATATTTCCAATCACGGTCATCGTAGTAAGGGTAGGGCCGGCGCTACCACCCGTGGGCTCCACAGTCATGGCGAAAGTTTGGGCGCTGGCAATATCTTTCATCTGCTGAAGGTCGCCGCCGGTGGCCGTGGTAGCGGCCAATACGCCCGCATCAATCGGCTTGCCTTTGTCGAGGGCCCAGAGCTGGTACTGCTTGCCGGCGGGCAGGGGCGGCAGCTCCTGCACATCCAAGTATACGCGGTGGTTGACCCGGTTGAACAGCACGCGGGCGTGGGCCGAGGGGTGAGCCGGCGTGCCGGCCAGGGCGACCGTCTTGAACTGCGGCGACCGGAAAACCTGGAGCTGACTTTGGGTATTCTGGAGGCGGTGCTCCACTACCTGCGAGGTTTGGGCAAACCGGGCCTGACTGCTTTGGGCGGCTACCAACTCAGAGTTCACATTCTGCCAGCGGCTGTACAGCAGTGCGTTAGCGGCCAGGCTTAGGAGCAGTGCTACTGAGGCGGCAATGGCCCAGCCACTGCTACGCTGCGCCACGGGAGCCGGAGCATAAGTTTCGGCAGCCTGCGGATTGGAGGCCGATACCCGCATGGTGGGGGGTGCGGCAAACGGCGCGGGGGTAGCGGCAACTGGCGCCTCTGCAACCGCTATTTCGGCCATCACGCGGCCCAGAATGCGCTCACGAGCCCCGGCGCGGGGGGCTGCGGAGTGCGCTTCGGCATACACGCCGAGGCCGGTGAGCAATTCGTCTAACTCCTGGCGCACCTCGGGGGAGCGCGCCGCCCACGCTTCTACCTCGGCCTGTTCGGCCGGGGCTAGCTCACCCAGTGCATACTGCTCCAGGCGTCCTGATTCGATATAAATTTGAAAATCTTCCACTGACGTAACTATTTTAACGAATAAGTTTGGCTAGTACTTTCAGAGCGGTGCGGGCGCGGGTTTTCACCGTGCCCAGCGGCAGGTTTAATTCTTCGGCCGCCTCACTCTGGGTGAAGCCGCCGAAATAGAGCAGGTCGATAATCTGGCGCTGTTCGGGCACGAGCTTGCGGGTTATTTCCTGCAAGCCAACGTGCTCAGGGCGAAAGGTATCCGGGGCAGCTTGGCGTTGAGCAGCCAGACTATCGTCGAGGCCCTGGGTGCGAGAACCTACGCGGTGCTGCCGCGAGCGGATTTTATCGATGGCTAAATTTCGGCTGATATTCACTACCCAGGTAAACAAGCGCCCCCGGCTAGTGTCGTAGCTCGCCATAGAATGCCAGATTTTGACCAGCGCTTCCTGCAAAACATCCTCGGCTTCTTCCTCATCTTTGACGATGCGGTTGATGACGCCGTAGAGCGCCGCTGAGTAGCGGTCGTAGAACTCGGTCATGGCCGACTGGTCGCGGTCGCGGAGGCGGTCGACCAGTGCCGCTTCAGCGGCAGTTGGGGTGGATATTAGGGATAAGTCAGACACGGGTAAAATAAGGCATAAGAACACACCAACCGAACCAGCCAAAAGTTCCGGTTGCGCGCAGCGAATGTAACCCGCATTCGGGCTACAACATCTTTCACCCAGCAGTACGGATAAAGCTTCGGCATGGGTGTGAGCCATAAACCGCCGGGCACCAGGGTGGTTTGATTAGGCGCGGGCCGGCGGCGGCCCAACGCGCTTTTCCTACCCCCCCTGCTATGGCTATTGAATCTGTAAACCCCTACACCGGCCAGCGGCTGCGCCGCTTCCCGGCTTTTTCCTGGACCAAGACGGCGCGCCTGCTGGGCCAAGCTCACCACGCGGCGGCTAGTTGGCGCGCCACTTCCTTTGATGAGCGGGCCGCCGTGCTGCGCCGCGCCGCCGCGCTGCTGCGCGAGCGCCAGGAGGCGCTGGCCCACCTCATGGCCGTGGAGATGGGCAAGCCCCTGCGCGACGGCCGCGCCGAAGCCCAGAAGTGCGCCACCTGCTGCGAGTACTATGCCACCCACGCCGCCGGTTTTTTGGCCGACGAAGTGGTGCCAACCGACGCCGGCCGCAGCTTTATCAGCCACGCGCCGCTGGGCGTGGTGCTGGCCGTGATGCCCTGGAACTTCCCGCTGTGGCAGGTGGTGCGCTTCGCGGCGCCGGCCCTGATGGCCGGCAACGTGGGCCTGCTCAAGCACGCGCCCAACGTGCCGCAGTGCGCGCTGGCCCTGGAAAAGATTTTCCACGATGCCGGCCTACCCCCCGCCGCGTTCCGCACGCTGCTCATTGAAACGGAGTTGGTGGCGCCGCTGATTGCCGACGACCGGGTGCGGGCCGTGACGCTCACCGGCTCGGAGCGGGCGGGCGTGGCCGTGGGCACCGCCGCGGGCCGCGCCATCAAGAAAACCGTGCTGGAGCTGGGCGGCTCCGACCCGTTTATCGTGCTGGCCGACGCCGACCTGCCGCTGGCGGCCCGCACCGCCGCCCAGGCCCGCATGCTTAACGCCGGCCAGAGCTGCATCGCGGCCAAGCGCTTTATCGTGGAAAAATCGGTACAGCCCGAGTTTATCAAGCTTCTGAAAGGCCACCTGGCGCAGCTGCGCTACGGCGACCCGCTGGCCGACACCACCGACTACGGCCCGCTGGCCCGCCCCGACCTGGCCGATGAGCTGAGCCGGCAGGTGGCCGACTCCGTGGCGCAGGGCGCGCGGGTGGCGCTGGCCGGCGGGCAGCCCCGGCCCGGCACCGCGCAGTTTGACCCGGTCATTCTCACCAATATCAAAAAAGGCCAGCGGGCCTATTTGGAGGAGTTTTTTGGGCCGGTGGCGCTGGTGCTCACCGCCCGCGACGCGGCCCACGCCGTGCAGCTGGCCAACGATTCGCCCTTTGGCCTGGGCGCGGCCGTGTGGACGCGCGACGTGGCCCAGGGCGAGGCAATGGCCCGCGACCTGGACTGCGGGGCCGTATTCGTCAACGGGATGGTGAAATCGATGCCCGAGCTGCCCTTTGGCGGGGTCAAGAAATCGGGGCACGGCCGCGAGCTGTCGTACCTGGGCATCCGGGAGTTTGTGAACCAAAAGTCCATCTGGCTTGCCAAAGCCGCGCCGCCCGAACCAACCAAAACGGAATAGCGGCCATCGGCTGCGGACAGGGTGGCGGGGGCGCTCGGCTATCGGTTAGCAGGGCGCTTTCCTGCGCCCATTCTCCGAAAGCGCGCCCGTCTTAAACCGGCTCCCTACCCCCTCGCGGGCACGAAGGCCCGCAGGCGGTCGAGCTGGGCTACTACCTGGCTTTCCTCGGTGAGAGCGTCGCACTCGATGAGGCGGCCCTGGCAGTAGCTCACGAAAAAGGGGGCGGCTTTCTGGTCCATCAGCTTCTTAGCCACCGGGTTTTGGTCGGTGTCGAGGCGCACGAACAGAATGCCCACGTTTTCGGGCGCATCCACAAACTTGGCAAACGGGGGGCTCAGCGCGGCGCAAATGGCGCAGTCGGGCGACGTAAACTTGGCAAACACCTTGAGGTGCTCGTGGGTGAGGCGGCGCAGGTGGTCGTCGTCGGTGTCCACGACGTGCTGGCGGGCTTCTTCAGTCATAAGGGAGGGGGTAGGAACTGGTGGGCGCTAAACTGGCGGCTCGGCCCAAAAGTTCGCGGCGTAAAGCTACGCCTAGCGCCGGAGCATGAGCTGGCGAATGTAGCGGACCGGGGCACTACCGTAGCTCAGGAATTGCTCGTTGAAGTTCTTGAGGTTGAATTTACTACCCTCCCGCTTTTTGATTTCCGCGCGCAGGGCCACAATCTCGGTGTAGCCCGTGAAGTAGGAGCTGAGCTGCACCTGGCTGAGGGTGGCGCGGTGCCACTTGTTGCGGGCCTCGGCCTCCTCCTGAAAGCCCGCGCCGGTGAGCAGCGCCACCACGTCGGCCTCGCTGGCGTTCTGGGTCTGGATGAGGTTATCGACCACCGCGTTCAGGGTCGAGCGCATGTTCCACTTGTCCCACAGCAGCCAGATTTCGTCCGAGTTGTCGCCGTAGCCGCTTTCCAGCATCATCTGCTCCGTGTACACGGCCCAGCCCTCAATCATGGCCCCGTTGCCAAAAATGCTCTTCACCAGCGAGGGCGAGCGGTTGGCGTACACGAGCTGGGTGTAGTGCCCCGGAATGGCCTCGTGGATGTTGAGAATCTGCAGGGTGTAGTCGTTGTACTCGCGCAGGTAGCTCTCGGCCTGGGCCGGCGTCAGGGAGGGGGGTAGGGGCTCCACGTTGTAGTAGGTGTTGGCCTTGGTGTCGTAGGGGCCGGGGGCCGATACGCTGGCGCCCGCGCCGCTGCCGCGCATGTAGCCCGGCGTTTCGCGCACCACCAGCGGCTTGCTGGGGTCCTGGGTCAAGAGCTTATGGTCGTTCACGAACTTGGTGAGGGTCGGAATCTGGCGCTTCACCGCGTCCACGAAGCCATCGCGCGGGGCGTGCTTCAGGGTCAGCTGGTCGATAACCTGGCGGATGAGCCGCAGGGTGTCTTCCGGCAGGGGCTGGCCGGCGCAGTACCTGGGGAAGAGCCGCGCCGCCCGCCGGCCCATGTCGTGCAGCAGCGCGGCCTGGTGCTGTCGGGCCAGGCCAAGCACCTCCGCGGCCGAGTAGCGCGACTGAATATCGAGCGCGAATTTTCGGTCAAAAAGTGCCTTGCCGAGGCGAAACGAGCGGAAGTCCATGCCCTTGGCCAGCACGTCCTGCTTCAGAAAATCGACGTAGCCCCGCACGGCCGCCTGCGCCCCCGCCATGCGCTGGCGCAGCAGCTGCTTTTCGGCCGCGCTCAGGCCCGAGCGGCGCACCGAGTCGGCCAGGGCCGCGCCCAGCACGGCCAGGCCACCCTCGTTCTGCTGCACGCCCAGCGCGGCGTGCTCGCGGGTGGGCCGGCTGATGTTGGCCTTGGCGGCGGCGTAGTAGGCGCCGGCCTGGGCCAGCTTGTCGGAGATGTTGCGCAGGCGGCGGTCGAGGGGGTAGTGGTGGCCGTTGAGCAGGTCGCCCACGCTGGCGCCGAGGTTGTAGCTGGCGGGGTTCCACTGCCAGCTTTTCAGCGTGTCGGCGTACCAGCGCGCCGAGCGCAGCTCATTGGTGAGCAGGTGCAAGTCAATCTGGTTGTTGGGCGAGAGGCTGTCGAGCGTGAAGCCGCCCAGCGCGCCCAGGTTTTGGTCCACGAACGCGGCATCGCGCCGGCGCTGCGCATCGCTGGGAATCACCAGCAGCGAGTCGTATTTATGAAAGCCCGCCGATGCGGCCGCCTCCGGGTTTTGCCGCCACAAATCCAGGATAAACCGGCTCTTGAAGCGGTCGAAGCGCGCATCGGCAGGGGTAGCGGCCGTTTGGTCGGCGCTGGTTTTGGGCGGGTTGCTGGTGCAGGCCGGCAAGGCCAGCGCCAGCAAAGGCAAGTAGCGGAGTTTCATCTCACGAATGTAGGGGCGGGGCTCGCCCCTACGTAGTTTCGTGCCATGCAAGTATCAGCTGCTTTTCTGGCCACCGCGCTCCTGTTTGCCTGCTCGGGCCCCGCTACCGAAACCGCCCGCGCGGGCGCCCCTGGCCAGGCCCCGGCCGGCGCCTTCCCCGAAACCTTCGAGGCCGGCAGCAAGGGCGCCTACGAAACCGCCGACGTGGCCCTGGGCACCGGGCCGTGGCTTTTCACTAACGGCCTAATTGGCAGCACTGAGCAAGACCACAAAGACGGCGCCCACGCCGCTCGCCTGCGCGCCGGGGGCAAGCTCACCATGCAGTTTGACGCGCCGGCCGGCATTCGCAAAATCAGCATTCTGGCGGCGGCCTACGGCCAGGATGGCCCCAGCACCTGGGAGCTGTGGGTGAGCCGCGACCACGGCCGCAGCTGGCAGCGCAACGGCCAGCCCCAAACCGCCAGCGGCCCCGCCCTGCGCTCGGTGGTATTTGCGGGCCTAGCCACGGAAGCGCTGCGCCTGGAAATCCGCAAGACCGACGCGGGCAAAACCCGGCTCAACCTCGATGACATCAGCCTCGAAACCGCCGGCGGCGCCGTGGCGGCCATGCCCACCAGCCGGCCGGCGCCGGTGGCCGTGCCCGCCCCTACCCCCCCCGCGCCGGCCGACGACTACTTCAAGAACCGCAACGCGCCGACTACCAGCGCCCCTACCCCCGCGCCCCCGCGCCAAGTGCCCGGCACGGCGGCCGACAACGACAACCTGCTGCTCGGCAACCCCAGCGGCGCGACTTCGGACCCGAGCAATACGACCAACTACCTCTACACGCACCCGCAGTACGTGACGGGCTACAACGCCCAGCGCGGCATTCCGGTGTGGACGAGCTGGCACGTGGGCCGGCTGGATATTACCAAGAACTTCCCGCGGCAGAACGACTTCCGGGCCGACCCCGGCCTACCCCGGCAGTTTTACGCGGTGGCGCCGCAGAGCTACTCGGGCTCGGGCTTCGACAAGGGCCACAACTGCCCCAGCGGCGACCGCACGGCCACGCTCGACGATAATTCGGCCACGTTTCTGATGAGCAATATGGTGCCCCAGGCGCCCCAAAACAACCAGCAAACCTGGGCGCACCTCGAAGAATATACCCGCGCCCAAGTCGAAAACGGCCAGGAAGCCTACGTGCTCATGGGTAGCTACGGCCGCGGCGGCACCGGCAAAAATGGCCCCGCCCAAACCCTCGACCAGGGCCGCGTGACGGTACCGGCCCACATCTGGAAAGTGGTGGTGTTCCTACCCGAAGGCAACAACGACCTCCAGCGCATCATCGCCGGCCAGGGCCGCGTGGTGGCCATCGACACGCCCAACGACAACAGCATCAGCCCGCAGTGGAACCAGTACCTGACCACCGTCGATGCGATTGAAGCCGCCTCGGGCCTCGATATTCTCAGCGCCCTACCCCCCGATACGCAGGCGCAGCTGCAAAAGGTGGTGGATAGCGGCCGGGCCCGTTAGGCGGTAAGGCTACTTTGTCATTGCGAGCGCAGCGCGGCAATCGCTCCAGCACGATACCCGAACGACTTGTGCTGGG
>CAZZWL010000066.1:0-30717 GCA_964657755.1 uncultured Rhodanobacter sp. | reverse complement strand
TTCTAACTCATAACTCTCCCCAAGAATGGCCGAAGGCGAAAAAATAATCCCGATTAATATTGAAGACGAGATGCGCGGGGCCTACATCGACTACTCGATGTCGGTTATCATCTCGCGGGCGCTGCCCGACGTGCGCGACGGCCTCAAGCCCGTGCACCGACGCGTGCTCTACGGCATGAGCGAGCTGGGTGTTTCTTACACCAAAAGCCACAAGAAATCGGCCCGTATCGTGGGCGAGGTGCTGGGTAAGTACCACCCCCACGGCGACAGCTCGGTGTACGATACTATGGTGCGCATGGCCCAGGACTGGAGCCTGCGCTACCCCCTCGTGGACGGCCAGGGTAACTTCGGCTCCGTGGATGGCGACTCGCCGGCCGCCATGCGCTACACCGAGGCCCGCCTCAAGCGCATCGCCGACGAGCTGCTCGGTGACCTCGACAAGGATACGGTAGACTTCCAGCCCAACTTCGACGACTCGCTCGAAGAGCCGAGCGTGCTGCCGGCCAAGTTCCCGAACCTGCTCGTGAATGGCACCAGCGGCATTGCCGTGGGCATGGCCACCAACATGGCGCCCCACAACATGACGGAAGTCGTGAACGGCATCGTGGCCTACCTCGCCAATCCGGACATCACCATTCCGGAATTAATGGAGCATATCACAGCGCCCGACTTCCCCACGGGCGGCATCATTTACGGCTACGAGGGTGTGAAGCAGGCCTTCGAAACCGGCCGCGGCCGCATCGTGATGCGGGCCAAGACGCACTTCGAAATCCTGCCCAACGGCAAGGAGCAGATTATCGTGACCGAGATTCCCTACCAGGTGAACAAGGCCTCGATGATTGAGAAGACGGCCGCGCTTATCAACGACAAGAAAATCGAGGGCATCGCCGCCCTGCGTGACGAGAGTGACCGCGACGGCATGCGGGTGGTGTACGAACTCAAGCGCGACGCCCTCAACACGGTGGTGCTCAACAACCTGTTCAAGTACACCCAGCTGCAAAGCTCGTTCGGCGTCAACAACGTGGCCCTGGTGAAAGGCCGCCCGATGACGCTGAACCTGCGCGACCTCATCGTGCACTTCGTGGAGCACCGCGAGGAAGTCATCGTGCGCCGCACGCGCTACGAGCTGGCCGAAGCCCAGAAGCGGGCCCACATCCTGGAAGGCCTGCTCATCGCCCTCGACCACCTGGACGAGGTGATAAAGTTGATTCGCGAGTCGCGTGACCCCGAGGTAGCCCGCACGGGCCTCATCGAGCGCTTCGCCCTGAGCGAGGTGCAGGCCCGCGCTATTCTGGATATGCGTCTGCAGCGCCTCACCGGCCTGGAGCGCGACAAGCTCGTGGCCGAGTTTGAGGAGTTGATGCGCCTGGTGGACCGACTGAAAGCTATTTTGGCCTCGCCCATTGAGCAGCGCGAGCTTATCAAGACCGAGCTGCTGGAGATGCGTGAGCGCTACGGCGATGCCCGCCGCACGAGCATCAACCAAGTGGGCGGCGACTTCTCGATGGAAGACATGATTGCCGACGAGGCGATGGTGATTACCGTCAGCCGCGAGGGCTACATCAAGCGCACCAGCCTCGACGAGTACCGTACCCAGGGCCGGGGGGGGGTAGGGACCCGCGGCGCCGGCTCCAAGCAGGATGATTTCACGGAGCACCTGTTCGTGGCCACCACCCACGAGTACCTGCTCATCTTCACCGAGCAGGGCCGCATGTTCTGGCTGCGCGCCTACGAAGTACCCGAAACGGCCAAAACCAGCAAGGGCACGCCGCTGCAAAACCTCATTGACAAGCCCAAGGAAGATGCCGTGCGCTCGGTGCTCAACGTGCGCAACCTGCGCTCGCCCGACTACCTGGAGAACACGTTCCTGATGTTCTGCACCGCCCAGGGCACGGTAAAAAAGACGCCGCTCGAAGCCTATTCGCGCCCCCGTGCCGCCGGCATCAACGCCATCACCATCAACGAAGGCGACCGCCTGCTCGACGTGCAGCTACTTGCCGGCAACGCGGAAGTAGTGCTGGCCCTGCGCTCCGGCCGGGCCGTGCGCTTCCCCGAAGACAAGGTGCGCCCGATGGGCCGCACCGCTGCCGGGGTGCGCGGCATTACGCTGGGCGAAGAAACTGGCGACCGGGTGGTGGGTATGGTCTGCATCGCCGACCCCAGCCAGGAGTTGCTGGTAGTGAGTGAAAACGGCTACGGCAAGCGCTCGGCGCTGGATGAGTACCGCGTGACGAACCGGGGTGGCAAGGGCGTGCGCGCCATGATGCTGACCGAGAAAACCGGCAAGCTGGTAAGTATTCAGGCCGTGAACGATGCGGATGACTTGATGATTATCAACCGCTCGGGCCTTACTATTCGCCTGAGCATGAGTGAGCTGCGGACCATTGGCCGGGCCACCCAGGGCGTGCGCCTGTTTAAAGTGGCGGCCAACGATGAGATTTCCTCGGTGGCCAAAGTGGCCGCCGCCGAAGTCGACGAGGTGGAGTTGGACCCGCTCGCCAGCGAGGGGGTAGGCTTTCTCATCACCGATGCCGAGCCTGAGGACGAGCTGGTCCCGCTCGAGGCGGAGGACGACGACCTGGACCAGCCGGAAGACGAAGCCGACGACCAGGAATAAGCCACTGGTAGTAGGAGAGGGGGTAGTCTGCTGGTCGGGCTACCCCTTTTTTTTTTGGTTACCCCCGCCGGCCCTACCCCCCTGGCTCAGGCCAACCACCCCCCGTATCCTATCGTAAAGATGAAAATCCCGCTCGTTCATTTGCCGGGCGGACGTAGCTTTGTCCTGTCAACATTTTTCTTCTTTCCCTCCCATTTTCCCATGAGCAACACCTTTCTGAAGCTAGCCGCCGCTGCCGCGTTCACGGCCGCCCTGGGCCTTAGCACGCCGGTCCAGGCCCAGAACTCGGCGGTTACGAATGCCATTCTTAGCCAAAAAGCTGGCCAGATGGATAAGGCCCTGACCAGCATCAACGAGGCCATCGTCAACGAAAAAACCAAGGATAAAGCCAAAACCTGGTTCACGCGCGGCGAAATTTACAACCAGCTGCTGGACCCCAACACCCAGGCGCTGTTTGCCAAGTACACCAAGGACATGCAGCCCGGCGAGGCCCTGCAGAAAGCTACTGAGTCGTATAACAAAGCTTTGCAGCTCGATGGCCCAGCGGGTGAATTCGGTAAGCAAGTGCCGGCCCGGCTCCAGAATCTGTACGCGCTGGCCTTCAACGCGGGGGTAAAAAGCTACAACGATAAGGATTACGACAAGGCCATTGCTAGCTACAAGCTGGCCTCCCAGCTGAGTCCTGCCGATACGACGGCGGTTTTATACGGTGCCTACGCGCTGGAGGCGAAGCAGGATTACGCCGGTGCCAAAGCCAATTATAACCAGCTCCTGGGCATGGATGCTTACAAGACCAAGCCCGCTCCGGTGTCGGTCTACACGCGCTTGCTGCAAATAGCGCGGCAGGAGAAAAATGATGCCGAAGCCCAAAAGGTGCTGAAAGCCGGTCTGGCAGCGTATCCCAACAATAAGTCGTTTCTGATTGAGGACTTGAACATGTCCATGAGCGGTGGTAATAGTGAGGCGGCGCTGGAAAAGATAAATAAAACCATTGCCGCTGACCCCACCAATGCCAATCTGTACGCTGTGCGAGCTGGTATATACGACCAGCAAAAGAAATCTGACCTCGCGCAGGCTGACTATAAAAAGTCAATCGAGTTGGACCCGAACAATTTTGATTCTCAGTTCAACATGGGCATTTACAACTTCAACCAGGCTGCCAACTTGTACACGAAGGCCAGTAAGCTGGACCTGAAAACGTACCAGTTGAAGGGTAAGCCGCTGGAAGCGCAGGGGAAAAAATATTTTGAGGCTTCAGTGCCGTATTTTGAGAAAGCCCTGGAAATTCAGCCTAATGACGCCGGGTCGCTCAGCGCGTTGCAAAAAGTGTATTTCCGTCTGGGTCGTAATGCTGATTCCAAGCGCATGGAAGACCGTCTGCAAGCGCTGAAGAAATAAGCGTTCTCTTGGACACCGTTAAAAGAAAAAGCTACCCCGGTGATAAACCGGGGTAGTTTTTTTTGTGACCCAGGAGAGAGGAGAGCTCACATAAATAGGAACGGTGGGTCAGGTTATGAAAACTCAGTTTAACATAATATAAATTATAAGACAATCAACCGCATTAGTAAGAACTTGTTCCTAGCGTATGAACTCTTGCGTTATATACGTGCAAACCTGCTGAGTAACCAACGTGTGTGGGTGACGGAATATGGGAGTTGCTTCTGATTGTGTTGTTTGGGAAAGTCTTGGGAATCTAGTCCTACAAGGTCGGGTCACTTAGTATTTGTGACCTAGTGTTGAGTGGTGTCTTACCTCGCTGCGTTGTAAATCCTGTGAGGAAATCCGGAAGTGACCCTTGGCGCACTTATTTCAGGTTTCCTGCTTGAGCGTGGCCAGGGCCTTTAGTAGGCCTGGGATGCAGGTCAGCCGATATCTGATTAATAGCCTTATCCCTTTGTAATACTGGGTTACCCGTAAACCGCTAACTATAAAGTATAAAATGTACTACTCTCCCACCAGGCAAGAATGTAAGCAGTAAGCAGACTAATGATATACTAAAAGTATAAAAAAGTCCAAAAATAATAAAAATTTTATGCTTTTTTATACTTTATAGGTTTGTTTATACTTGCGTTACATTTGTACTTACCTTAGTTCATACCTCATATGCCCAAATTAATTGATTACCCCCGCACTAGCTACAGCGGGGCGTGGGAAGTAGCTGAAGTAGTAGATGATACGGGTGGTAAATGCGCCCTTGAAACGTGTGCTCGTAAGCTTAATCGCAAGGTTAGTGGCTCCTTTAAGGCCATCGTCGGCTCCGCAGTTAAGTTTGGATTACTCACTAGTAAGCGCGAAATACTTACCACTACAACACTCTTCCGCCGTATAAAACATGCCTACGATAAGCAAGAGGAACTCCTGTTTCACCGGGAAGCCTTTCTTACACCGCCCTTGTTTACGCAGCTCTGCCGCAAATTCCGCGCCCGCGAGTTACCCGTGGCCATGCTCGACGTCTTGCTGACTCGGGAATTCGATGTAGAGGAAATAAATGCCCAGGGCGTTTCCAAAGCCTTCGTAGACGGAGCGCGTATGGTCAATCTACTCGACGAGCACAATATCGTAGCGGATATTGACCAGTTGGCGGCTCAACAGGGCCCGCGACGCGAATTAGCGAGCCCTGGCTTATCTACGAACGTCTTCCGCCAACTGCCTCCAGACAGAGGAAGTACTGACATTGCTCCAGAGGCTAGTGAACTAGAGGCTGATGGAACTGATGGGAAGAATAACACGGTCGGGACCCAACCAGCGGGCCTACCCCCCAGCAGCAGGGCAGAAAGACCTTTACCAACTTCTCGTTCCGCCCCAGCAGCTACTGCCGACGCTATTGCCAGTCTCTTTGGTTTCGACAGCACGGACAGCCACCCGTTACCAACTGCCATAGCTACTGGAGTACCCCAGCGCCCAGGCATTCAGCCTGCTCCTGAGGCAGCTGCGAAGCCCCAGACCCGTACGCCGGATAGCCCATCAGGACTACCCGTTTCCGTAGGCGGCCCCACCCTCTTCCACGTCGAACTATCCGGTCCGGGACTTAATACCCAACTCGACGTGACGGAAGTAGAAGACCTTAACCTGATTAGAGCCTTACTAGATAAGATAGAGCGCCAGTTGAGAAAATAACTCGTTGACAATCAGCTCTCAACTTGGCTGGTTAATAATTATGTTAAGTTGAATCTACATTCTCGCTCGCTCACTGCCGAAGGGTTCGGGCCAACCTGGATTGGCCCGAACCCCATTATAAACTTACATTACTCGGGTAATGGCCGCCGTTGACCAGCCCCAATGGTTTGGTGGCGCTCACGCAACACGGCCAGCATCTGCTCCAACGACGAGCCACTGACCCGTAACAGCACCAGCAGGTGGTATACTAAATCAGCGGCCTCACCGGCTAGCCCAGCGCGGTTACCGGCCATTGCATCGATAACTGTCTCAACGGCCTCTTCACCCACTTTCTGGGCAATGCGGGCCAGTCCTTTCTCGAATAACCGGGCGGTATAGGAGCCCGGCTCTTCCAGTGGAAACTGCCGCCGACGCTCAATTAAGCGGTCCAGCTCGGCCAAGAAGCCAACTGGGGGGGTAGGCAACGCACCGCCAGGGCCCGCCCCTACCCCCCTGTTTTCGGCCAGCGGAGCCTCGAAGCAGCTAGTGGTACCCCGGTGGCAGGTGGGGCCGTCGGGGCGAGCCATCACTAATACCGTATCCTGGTCACAGTCGATGTGCAGGCTCACGACCTGCAGGAAGTTGCCGCTGGTTTCCCCCTTGGTCCAGAGGCGTTGCTTGGAGCGCGAAAAGAACGTAACCCGGCCCTCGGCCTGGGTACGCTGCCAGGCTTCGGCGTTGAAATAGCCCAGCATCAGCACCTGGCCCGTGGCCGCATCCTGCACGATGGCGGGAACGAGCTGGTCGGGCATTTTGTGAAAATCTAACTCCGTATTCATTTGAAAAGGCAAAGCGGCGGGCGGGCCACCGGTGAGAGATAAGCGCTGGGCCAGTTCAGGCCGTGGGCGCGGGTTTGGGTTGCAGCAGGTCCCAGAGGTTGCCGTAGAGGTCGGCAAAGACGGCCACCGTAGCGTAGACTTCCTCGCGGGGCGTTTCCTGAAACTGCACGCCCTGGGCCACCAGCCGGTGGTAGTCGCGCCAGAAATCGTCGGTCGTCAGAAATAAGAACACCCGGCCGCCGGTCTGGTTGCCCACGTAGCGCAGCTGCTCGGGGCCGTCGGCGCGGGCCAGCAGCAGGGCACTGCCACTACCCGGACCGGGCGGGGCCACCAGCACCCAGCGCTTGCCGGCGCCAAGCGGCGTGTCGGCCAGCAGTTGAAACCCCAGCTGCTGGGTATAAAAGTGAATGGCCTCGTCGTAGTCACGCACTACCAGGGTCACGTGGGCTAGTTGCTGGTGCATAAGATAAAATTTGGTGGCAATACCCCTACCCCACCGGGCGCATGGCAACGCCCTCGGTCAGGAGGTAATTTTTGAGACCAGCCACCGAGAGGTCGCCGAAGTGAAAGACGCTGGCCGCCAGCGCGGCATCGGCCCCGCCGGGCCGCAGCACGTCGCGAAAGTGTGAGGCCACCCCGGCCCCGCCCGAAGCGATGACCGGTATCCCTACCCCCGCCGCCACGCCGCACGTCAGGCCCAGGGCATACCCGTCGCGGGTCCCGTCGTGGCTCATGCTGGTGAGCAGAATTTCGCCCGCGCCGCGCGCGGCCGCCTCGCGGCACCAGGCAATCGCCTCGCGGCCGGCGGGGTGGCGGCCACCGTGGGTGAATACCTCCCAGACTTCGTCAGCGGGAGTAGCCGCCGCGTCATTGGTCTGGCGGGCGTCCACGGCCACCACGATGGCCTGCGAGCCAAAGCGCCGGGCCAGCTCGTCGATGAGGCCGGGCTCGCGCAGCACCGAGGAGTTGAGGCTGACCTTGTCGGCCCCGTTTAGGAGCAGGGCCTCCACGTCGGCCACCGCCCCGATGCCCCCGCCCACGGTGAAGGGGATATTGACCTCGCGGGCCACGTGGCGCACCAGCTCAATAAGGGTGCGGCGCTTCTCCACGGTGGCCGTGATGTCGAGCAGCACCAGCTCGTCGATGCCCTCCTGGGCGTAGCGCGCGGCCAGGGCCACGGGGTCGCCGGCGTCGCGCAGGTTCACGAAGTTGGTGCCTTTTACGGTGCGGCCGTTCTGCACGTCGAGGCAGGCAATGAGGCGTTTGGTCAGCATAAGGATAAGAACAAGTAAGGGTGGCGGGCCGGCGGGGGCCTCAGCGGGGGCTAAGAACCGACCGGCGAAGGGGTAGTAAGGCGTTGAATGACTTCCCCCACGGACTCCAGGCTGGTCAGCTCCGCTACGTGGGGTAGCAACCGGGCGGCCCCGGTGCGGTTCAGCCAGACGGGCCGGATGCCCGCCCCCAGCGCCCCCAGCACGTCGGCCGACCAGTTGTCGCCCACCATCACGGTTTCGGCGGGGCTAGCCCCCAGGCGCGCCAGCGCCACCTCGTAGATGCGCGGGTCGGGCTTGAGCACACCCACCTCCTCCGAGGTAATGAGGGCATCGACCAGCGCCGCCATACCCAGGAAACGCAGCTTCTCCTGCTGCTCGGCGGTGCGGTTGTTGGTGACAATGCCCAGCTTATACGTGGGCTTGAGGCGTTGCAGCAGGGCCAGCGCCCCGGCCACCGGCCGGCGCAGCCGCTGGTAGTGGCCGTAGTGCTGCTCGGCCACCCGCTGACTCTCGGCCGCCGAAACCATCGGCTCATACGGTTCCAGCAGCTGCTGGAAGCGCTGCTCCCGCGCCGCCAGGTAGCTCAGCTGGCCGGTCATTACTAAGGGGTGCAGCGCTTCCAGGCGCTCGCTGTAGCGCTGGTACAGCGCTTCCACCGGCACGGCTTGCAGGCTGGGCCGGGCGGCTGCCGTGGCGGCCAGGGCCGCCCGCGCCGTGGCCGCGTGGTCGAAGAGGGTATCGTCGAGGTCGAAGAGGATGGTGGTGATGGCCAAGAAAGGGAGCGATATGAAATACGCTTACTATAAATCAGGTTAACAAGGCTTACCACAGGGCGGCCCAAAATTTTTGCAGAAGGCAAATGGCCCGGCGCAGACCAAAATGCCGAAGTCTACTCGCTTTTTTTCGTGGCCTGCGTATCGCGGATAAAGAACAGGCCATCGTAGACCAGATTCCACGCAATGGGCGCGACCCGCGCCGGAATCGTGTAATGAAAGGGGCTTTTCAGCAGGAACGGGGTCGCCGGGTAGTTGAACTGCTTGTTATAGGGAGTAAAGTCCAGAAAGCCGTAGGCGATGCTCGCCGGCACCCAGGTTTCCAGGCCCTGCCTATCGGGCGCCTGCACCGGATACGGGGCCGTACCCAACCGGCCGGCGGTGCCCTGATACGAAGCAAAACCCAGCACGTAGGTTTGCTTGGCCCGAAGTGGGTCCTGCACGAAATACGTGCCCATATTATGCCATATCACCCGGTTGAAGTTCTTTCCCTTGCCGGCTATCTGGTCGGTATGCTTCATGATATGGATATTGGCGGCCCAGACAATGATTTTGGCCTCTCCGTACTGCTGACTCAGCAAAAACGTCAGGTTGTCGGCCATAGCCTTGTCCCGGACCTGTTGCGTGTCCCAGGTGGTGTTCAAATACGCCTGCAAGCTGGCTAGCACCCGCGGCCAGCCCGACGTATCGCCGGCCGCCAGCAAGGCTGGGTTGACGAGGCGGAAGCCATTCTCCAGCGTCTGGCGCATGTCCGAGCGAAACATTTTCGGCTCAAAATCCTGGCCTACCAGCCCGTTTATCGCCTCCAAAAACGCTTGATAGGCCGCCGGCGAAGGAAATTTACTTGCCAGCCCCTGACTAACCAGGTAGCTAGCCAATTCCTGCTGGAGATGCGCGCGGCTGTAGGGGTAGTTCAGCTGCGAGTCGAAGCCAGTCACCTGGAGCGGGCTGCTCGTTTGAAAGCTTTGCGGGATGTACTGCTCAAACAGGTAGCGACAATCCGAACTACGCGCCCAGGGGAACGAGACATTGCGTTGCAAAAAGTGCCGGATGGAATCAGACTGCTTGACTAGCTGGTTCCAGCCCGCCGTCAGGCCGTAGAAATCACTCTCGAAGGCCAGCACCGTAAAGCCTTTTTGCTCGTGCAAGTATTTTATCAGGCGCGTTTTGGCCTGAAACGTCGAGCCATCCCCGTGGTCCTGCTCGCCCAGCATCACGACCCGGGCCTCGCCGATGGCCTGCCCCACGGGCGCCAAATCCGCATAGTCGGCGGCGGTGGCAGTGAGTGTGGCAACCGGCACCGTCTGCGTCGCTACGTAGGCGCGGATATCCTGCGCGAACGCAGGGGTGCAGAGCAGCAGGCAAGCCGCAGTACGAAGGAATTTCATCGGTGAGTATCAGGAAGTACTAACAAAGGGAAGAAAGTGGCTTTTATGACAAAGGCTGGCCCGAGCAGGTAGCAGTTGTGGCCGCTACGCCACTGAATGGGGGTAGGAGGCGATACGCAGCACGGCTCCCCTTCTTCCCAGTGCCGATTCGCTTACTTAGCCAGCTCGGCCCGCAGCTCCGCTTCCGTAATAGTCCCCTCGTAAATAGCCTTGCCGATAATGGCCCCACTCATGCCGATTTCCCGCATGGCGGCCACATCGGCCACCGTCGTCACGCCGCCGCTGGCCACGAACTGCGCGGCCGGAAACTGCTGCCGCAGCGCGGCGTAGGTATCGGTGGCGGGGCCTTGCAGCTGGCCGTCGCGGCTCACGTCGGTGCAGATGAAGGTGGTGGCCCCGGCCGCCAAGTAGGCCCCGATAAAGTCGGGCAGGCGCTGGGTGCTCTGCTCGGTCCAGGCGCTCACGGCAATGAAGTCGCCCTTAAAATCGGCCCCGATGATGATACGGTCGGCCCCGAAGCGGGCCAGCCACTCCCCCACCAGCGCCGGCTCGCGGGCCGCGATGCTGCCCGCCGTAAGCTGCGCCGCCCCGGCCGCAAACGCCGCCTCGGCCGCCGCCGTGGTCTGGATGCCGCCACCAAAGTCAATGTGCAGCTTGGTATGGCGGGCAATGCGCTCCAGAACCGGCAGCTGGCGCGGCGCGCGGGCGCGGGCCCCGTCGAGGTCCACCAAGTGCAGGTGGGTAGCGCCGAGCTGCTCGAAGTACTGGGCCTGGGCCAGCGGGTCGGCGGCGTAGGTGGTCTGGCGAGCAAAGTCGCCGCCCGTCAGGCGCACGCACGCCCCGTTAATGAGGTCAATGGCGGGGATAATATTCATTTGAGCAATAGTAGTAGCGCGGGGCAAATACCCGTTTTATAACATTTGAGTAAGTCAACTAGCCGAGGTCACCCGCCAGGAAATTGTGGAGAATACGCTCGCCTACCGGGCCGCTTTTCTCCACGTGAAATTGCACGCCGTAGAAGTTACGGTACCGCACCCCGGCGCTAAACGGCACGGCCGCCGGATAGCTGGCCTGGGCAATGGTGTAGTCGCCCACCGGCGCATAGTAGCTGTGCACGAAGTACACGTAGTCTTCTGCTGGTGCCTGGTACCTAGTGCCTGGTGCCTGGGTTGTGGGGGCTGGTTGTGGGCTGGCGGCTAGCTGGGGAGCCGGACCAAGCCCCGCAAACAAGGGCGTTTGCAGGTCATGGAGGTTGTTCCAGCCCATGTGGGGCACTTTGTGGGCAGCATCGGGCGGGGTGAAGCGCACCACATCGAAGGGCAGCATCCCCAGCAACTCGGTGCCACCGGCCGGGCCTTCCTGACTATGACGGCCCAGCAGTTGCATCCCCAGGCAGATGCCCAGGAACGGCTGCGTGAGCGTGGGCAGCACCTTATCGAGGCCGGCGGCGCGCAGCGCCCGCATGGCCGAGCTGGCCTCACCCTCCCCCGGAAACAGCACCCGGTCGGCCCCGCGGATTACGTCGGGGTCGGAGGTCAGCACAGCGTTGGTAACACCCAAGCGCTCCAGAGCAAACAGCACGGACTGCACGTTGCCGCCCTGGTAATCGATAACGGCGATGTTCATGTTAAAACATTTGGTTAATCAGGTAACTTCTCCGAGTTTACCCAAATGATAAATACGGCTTACAGAATGCCTTTCGTGCTGGGTATCACGTGCTGACCGGCCGGGTCGCGTACCAGGGCAAGCTTGATGGACTTGGCCACGGCCTTGAAAATCGCCTCGATTTTGTGGTGCTCGTTGTCACCCTCGCACTTGATATTGAGGTTGCAGCGGGCCGCGTCGGAGAAGCTTTTAAAGAAATGATAAAACAGCTCCGTGGGTACGTCACCCACCCGCTCGCGCTTAAAGTCAGCGGCCCACACCAGCCAGGGCCGGCCCGAAAAATCGATGGCCGCCTGAGCCAGGGCATCATCCATAGGCAGCAAGAAGCCGTAGCGGTTCACGCCGCGCTTGTCGCCGAGGGCTTCGTTGTAGGCCGCACCGATGGCAATAGCCGTGTCTTCCACCGTGTGATGTTCATCAATGTGCAGGTCGCCGTGGGTGCGCACGTAGAGGTCGCAGCCGCTGTGCTTGCCCAATTGGTCAAGCATGTGGTCGTAAAAACCCAGGCCGGTTTTGCAATCGGTGTGGCCCGTGCCGTCGAGGTTGAGAATAACTTCGATGCGCGTCTCGTTGGTATTGCGCATGATGTGGGCCCGGCGCGGCGGGCGGCGCAGGTGCTCATATACGGCCGCCCAGTCGGTAGTGCTGAGCGCGGCGCGCTCATCGGCCTCGGCGTGGAGCAAGATGGCGCGGCAACCCAGGTTCTCGGCCAGCTGCACATCGGTCAGGCGGTCGCCGATAACGTAGGAATGCGCCAGGTCGTAGCCGCTGGCCGGGTCGAGGTAGCGAGTGAGCAGGGCGGTGCCGGGCTTGCGCGTCGGAGCCGGGTCGTGGGCAAAGCTGCGGTCAATGAGAATCTCGCTGAACTCGACCCCCTCCCCTTTCAGGATGTCCAGCATTTTTTGCTGGTAGGGCCAGAAGGTGTCTTCGGGGTAGCTCGCGGTGCCGAGGCCGTCCTGGTTGGTGACCAGCACCAACTCGTACTCGCCGTCGCGGGCCAGCTGGGCCAGGGCCGTAATGGCGCCGGGCACGAAGTCGAATTTATGCCAGGCATCAATCTGGTAGTCAGTCGGCGGCTCGATAAGAATGGTGCCGTCGCGGTCAATAAACAAAACTTTCATCGCAAATTCAAACGGATTAAACGGATTTCACAGATACGCCGCTGCGCGGCTGGCTATGCAGTAGTGACTGGATAAAGGTTTCGTAAGGGAGACCTAGAGGTAATTCCTGGTTAGTGACCAGCCGGCGGCGGGTGGTTTCGACGGGCTGCTGGGTGAGGGGGTTAAGGCTCGTTTTCTGGTAGTCCTCCCAATAGAAGCCTACCCCTCGCTTTTGCCAGGCAGGCAGGTCGTTATAGTTAATACCCTGCGCAAACAGCAAATCGTGCTTGGCAGCAGTGCGCAGGCCTTTGACCTGGCTCGTGGCCTCGGCTACTGAGTGACCCAGCTTGCGCAGCAGCCAATAGCAATGGGCGTTGAGCGAGTTGCGGCCCGCGTCTTCCTGCCGCCACCGGAAATAATCGACTACGTCGGCTTGGCGGGGCAGCTGGGAGATGCGACAATCGAACACCCCAATTGCGCCGAGCTGCAACGAGAAAGCAGCCGAAGCTTCCCCCGCCAGTACGGACGTGTATTTGCGCAGCTTGCGGCCGAACGAATCCTCATCGGGGTGCAGCAACAGCGATATTTCGTCGCTCTGCGTGTAGCCGTACACCATGCGAAAACCGCAGTCGAGCAGGTGGCACGTGGTGGCGGCCATGTAGTCGCGCATGCGCTCATCAAAGGGCGCTTCGAAGGCGTGGACTTCCTTGGTCAGGCGCGTGAAGCCGCGGCCGTCGAGCCGGGCCACCAGGTAGAGGCCCGGCAGCGCGCAGTGGTCGTGCGCCGTTTCGAAGATGCGCAGGCGAGCGTCGAGGTCGTCAAATTTCATCTTGCCAGTCGGTTAGCTCAAATTCCTGGTTGCCGAGCACCCGCACAAAGTACAGCTGGTCGAAGCCTTCGGCCCGGCTGGGAATTTCCAGCCGATTGCGGGTGGCCCGGATACCTTTATCGGGTATCTGCCGCTCGGCGGGCCGCTGGCGGTTGCGCACTAGCGCCTCGGTTGCCACCGATTGAAAAAAATACCCCACCACCCCGAAGCCCGCCGCCCGCGCCGGGGCAATGTAGGTCGCCCGCTCGGCGCGGGTCGGATTGGTATTATCGACTACGCACCGCATCTGCGTTTCCAGGCACACTTGGAGCAAGCGTTGCTCACGGTGGCGCGTGCGCAGCAAATCGAGGCTGAGGCGCACGTGCGAATGGAAGAAGCGCTGCTGGTAAAACGTGGATTTACCAGTGGCCTGAATACCGCAGAAAACAACTAACTCCATATCCACTAGCAGGCTAGGCAGCCGAAAACTCCCCCAGCGCCGCCAGCAGCCGCTCATTTTCCTCGGGCGAGCCCACCGTGAGGCGAAGCGTACCGGCGCAGCCGGGCTGGGTGGTGCGGTTGCGCACCACGATACCGCGACTCAGCAGGTAGTCGTACACGGCCGTGGCGTCGGGGTGGAAGCGCACCAGCAGGAAGTTGGCATCCGAAGGAAAAACCTCGGCTACGATGGGCAGCGTGGGCAGGCGCTCGGCCAGCCAGTCGCGGCCGGTGAGCAGCAGCTGCCGCAAACGCTCGAAGTGCGGGGCCGCCGCCAGGGCCGCCAGCGCGTGCTGCTGGGTAGCCTCCGATATATTATAGGGCGGCTTGATTTTGTTGAGGTAGCCGATGATGGCGGGCGAGGCGAAGGCCATGCCCAGGCGCAACCCCGCCAGGCCCCAGGCCTTGGAGAAGGTCTGGAGCACCACCAGGTTGGGGAACTCGGCCAGACGGGTCGTCCAGCTGGGGGCGGCGGCAAAGTCGGCGTAGGCCTCATCCACGACCACCAGGCCGGGGAAGCCGCGCAGAATTTCCTCGATGGCCCCGGCGTGCAGCAGGTTGCCAGTCGGGTTGTTGGGCGAGCACAGGAACACCAGCTTGGCTGGGGAGGCCAGCACATCGGCCACGATTTCGGGCGAGAGCTGGAAATCGGCGGTAAGCGGGAGGCGCTCGATGCGCACGTCATTCAGGTTGGCGGCCACTTCGTACATGCCGTAGGTGGGGGGCAGCAGCAGGATGCTGTCCTGGCCGCCGGGCGTGCAGGTGAGGCGTACCAGCAGGTCGATAGCCTCATCGGAGCCGTTGCCCAGAAAAATCTGGTCAGCCCCTACCCCCTTCAATTGCGCCAACTCGGCCTTCACGGCGCGCTGCTGGGGGTCGGGGTAGCGGTTGAACTGCGCGGGGCCGGCGCTGCCGAGGCTGTTCTCGTTGGCATCGAGCATCACCTGGGCCTCGCCCGTAAACTCGTCGCGGGCCGACGAGTAGGGCTTCATGGCCCGGATGTTGGGGCGGATGAGGGATTCTAGATTGAAAGGCATTTCTTGGAAGCTGTAAAACGGAGTGGTACTCCGTTTGTCATTGAACGAGCTAAGGCAGGCGGAGACGGAGTGCCACTCCGTTTTACAACTGGCTTAACGCCTCCCGGCGCAACGCCACGGCGTGGGCGTGGGCGTGCAGGCCCTCGGCGGCGGCCATCGGCTCTACCACGGGGGCCAGGGCGAGCAGGCCGGCCGGGGCGAGCTGCTGGAAGGTGATTTTCTTATAAAACGAGTCGAGCGACACACCGCTGTAGGCGCGGGCGTAGCCGCCGGTCGGCAGGGTGTGGTTGGTGCCGGAGGCGTAGTCGCCCACCGCCTCGGGCGTGAGGTGGCCCATGAAGACCGAGCCCGCGTTGTAGATGTCGGCGGCCAGCGTCTCGGGCGCGGCCACGGCCAGGATAAGGTGCTCGGGGGCGTACTGGTTGCTGAATTCCAGCATGGTAGCCACATCGGGCAGCAGCAGGCCCCGGCTTTCGATGAGGGCCTGGCGGGCAATTTCGGCGCGGGGCAGCAGCGGCAGCTGGCGCTCCAGCTCCGTCACGACCTGGTTCAGCATCGTTTCCGAATCGGTGAGCAGTACCACCTGCGAATCGGGGCCGTGCTCAGCTTGTGAAAGCAAATCGGCGGCCACGAAGGCCGGGTTGGCGCTGGCATCGGCGATGACGAGCACTTCACTCGGGCCGGCAGGCATGTCAATCGCTACCCCCCGCTGGGCGGCCAATTGCTTAGCGGCCGTGACGTAGCGGTTACCGGGGCCAAAAATCTTATCCACGGCCGGCACCGAGGCCGTACCCACGGTGAGGGCCGCGATGGCCTGCGCCCCCCCGGCTTTAATAATCGTGGTCAGCCCCAGCTCCTGGGCGGCGAACAGGATAGCCGGCGCAATGCGGCCCGCGCCCCGGCCGGGCGGCGTGCACAGCACAATCTCGCGGCAGCCCGCCAGCTTGGCCGGGATGCCCAGCATTAATAAGGTCGAGAACAGCGGCGCCGAGCCGCCGGGCACGTACAGGCCCACCCGCGGCACGGCCACGCTGCGGCGCCAGCAGCGCACGCCGGGCATGGTTTCCACTTCGGCCTCCACGGCGGCGGGGCGCTGGGCAGCGTGAAAGGTGGTGATATTTTGAATGGCCTGGCGGATGGCAGCTTGTAATTCGGCCGGCACTTGGGCGGCACCTTCGGCCAACTCCTGGGCGCTCACGCGCAGGTTGGTGAGGGCGGGCACGCCGTCGAACTGGGCGGCGTAGTCGCGCAGGGCCTCGTCGCCGCGCCGGGCTACGGCATCGAAAATCCCGCCGGCGCGGGTGAGCACGGCGGCGTTGCTCTCGGCCAGTGGGCGCTGCTGAAGGGCGGGCCACTCGGCGCGGGCGGGGTTGTGGAAAATCTGCATGGCAACTAGTTGTTCGTTGGTCATTGTCAGTTTGAAGCGTAGTCTGATGCCGTTTTTCAATTTTCAAAAACTGACAACAGGCAACTGACAACTCACCCTACCCGCTTCTCAATGGCCATTACCAGAATACCTTCGGCTCCGATGGCCTCCAGCTCGCCGGCAATGTGCCAGAACTTATCCTCTTCCACTACCGATTGCACCGATACCCAGCCCTCTTCGGCCAGCGGCGTCACGGTGGGCGACTTAATGCCGGGTAGCAAGGCCTTCACCGCCGCCAGGGCCGAAGTGGGCGCGTTGAGCACAATGTACTTCGAGCGCTGGGCCCGGCGCACGGCCTGCATCCGGAAGCGCAGCTGGTCGAGCAACTCCTGTTTTTCGGGGCTCAGATTGGGCGCGGCGATGAGCACGGCCTCGGAGCGGAAGATGGTTTCGACCTCGCGCAGGCCGTTGCCCAGCAGCGTGGAGCCGCTGCTCACGATGTCGCAGATGGCTTCGGCCAGCCCGATGCTGGGCGCAATTTCGACCGAGCCGCTGATGGTGTGCAGGTGGGCCCGCACGCCCTGGCCGGCCAGGTAGTCGCCCAGCAGCTTGGGGTAGGACGTGGCAATACTCTTACCCTGCAAGTCAGCCACCGAGTTGTACTCGGCCCCGCGGGGCACGGCCAGGCTCAGGCGGCACTTGCTGAAGCCCAAGGCTTCGACTTCGAGGGCGGCGCAGCCGGCCTCGACGAGCACGTTCTGGCCCACGATGCCCAGGTCGGCCACGCCGTCCTGCACGTAGCCGGGAATGTCGTCGTCGCGCAGGTAGAGGATTTCCAGCGGGAAGTTGCTGGCCTCGACCTTGAGCTTATAGGATGACGAGACGAAGCTGATGCCGCACTCGCGGATGAGCTGAAGGGAGTCCTCCGAGAGGCGGCCGGACTTTTGAATGGCTAAACGCAGCATGAGAAAAAGAGCGCCGACGACCCGGGAGCGGGCGAACGGCCAAACTGGACGGTGCCCCGGTGGCCCCTGGCCAGCCGGAAACTCATCCGTAAATACCCAAACGAAGAAAAAGTTATTCCCGGCCCGAAGGCGGGGCGGTGGCGGAGACGCGAGCGGCTGGCACCATAGGCTACGGGGTAGCGGCCAGCCCGGTTGCCCGGTCTCCTACAGATGGTGGTGGTGATGCTGGGGCGCGGCACCGACGGGCTGCACCGCCCGCCACACCGTCGCCAGCCCCATAGCAGGGGCCGTGAGCGCGGGGCTAAGGGCAGACGTGAGGCAGCAAACGGGGGTCATCGTGGGGCAAAGGTAGGCAGGCAGGCGGAATTACAAAGCCCCTTACGCAAAAACCGAGTGGGTGGCTGCCTGCGCCTCCACACCCCATTTTCTTGCCGCCCGCGCACCTAGCGGCCCGCTGAGGCCGGCTAGCTGCTTTTTTCAAGGGGCGCTAAGGGCGCGTTTAGTAACTGCTCAGCCGTAGCGGACCCTACCCCCCTACCGCGCGCTGAACGCCTTCTAGCATCTAACGAGTAGTTTCATCGCAAACCAAAAGAAATATTTCTTGGTTTAAAGGAAAAATTTCCCTTTCTTTGGTTTCCCATAATATTCCTCTTCGCCATGCACGTCGTACCGTTCGCCTTCAAAACGCAGAAGCCCGAAACCGTTTCGGCTTTCATCCTCGAGTTATTCGGGTCGCGGGAGGCCTCCCATGATGCCCTGCGCCTGGTGCTGCTGGCACAGCAGGGGCTGCCCGCCGTCAAAGCTCAGGCCGTGAGCAGCAGCCTGGGGCTGGATGCGACGCAAATGGCCGATATTCTGGGCATTACCACCAAGACCTTCCGCCACTATCAGCAGGAAGACAAGGTACTGGATGCCCCTAAGAGCGAGCAGCTGCTGAAGCTGGCGCAGGTGGCGGAGCTGGGCCGGGAGGTGTTCGGCGACGCCGAATCCTTTACCCGCTGGCTGCAAAAACCAGCCTACGGCCTGGCCGGCAAGCTGCCGCTCGACCTGTTTTATACCGGGGGCGGCATCGACCTGGTGGCCGACGAGCTAACCCGCATTGCCTACGGCGATTTGGCGTAGGGATGGAGGTTTTCCGCATCTCCGCGCCCCGGTATGCCCAAAGCCTAACGGCCTCGGGCGTGGCCAACCGCTGGAATACCGCCGGGCAATACGTTATCTACACGGCGGCTTCCGCCTCGCTCGCCTGCCTCGAAAACGTGGTGCACCGGGGGGCCGAGGGCCTGCAAGCGCCGTTTAAGCTGATGCGGCTCGATATTCCCGACCAGGTACTCATTGAGGAAGTGCCCACCGCAATGCTACCCGCCGGCTGGCAGCAGGTCACGAGCTACGCACAGTGCCAGGAAATCGGCGCGGCCTGGTACCAGCTGCGCCGCAGCGCCGTGCTCAAGGTGCCGTCGGCCATTATCGCCACGGAGGCTAATTACCTGCTAAACACTAATCATCCTGACTTCGGGCAGCTTACGCTGGTGAGCACGGAGGATTTTGTGTTCGACCCGCGCATCAAGCAGGAAATTAAAAATTAAAAATGTGGAATTAAAAAAGGCTGTATTACCAATTTTTAATTCCTTTAATGGCCGCCGCCACCAGCTGCGGGTAGAAATAGTGCGCGAAATGGTCGCCGGGAATTTCCACAAATGGCTCATCGGGCGGGCGCACTACGCGGTCGGCCAGGGCATGCACGCGCAGCACGGGCTCTATCGTGAGCGGCGGCACCGGCGCAAACAGCACCCGCAGCTGCTGGGCCACGTAGCGGCGGCCAAAGCGGCCCATGCCCGCCACCAGCCGCCCGTGCAGCGCCCGCGACTCGTCGTGGGGGTAGCGGCGGCGGAAGTACTCGTTGAGCCAGCGGCTCTGCACCAGGCCCAGGTGGGCGGCGAGCGCCAGCAGGCGCGGACTGCGCAGGCGGGAAACCACCTTGGCTTGGTCGGTAAACGAACTGAGCAGGATGGCCGCAGCCCCGGTTTGCTCCTGCAGGTGGGCGGCAATCCAGCCGCCCATTGAGTGGCCCAGCAGCACGTCGGCGGGCCCGATGCGGTGGCGCGCGGCCAGGTGCCGGGCCAGCGTTACCACGTTGACCGGGCCACGCGGCTGCCAGTGGGCAAACTCTTCCTCCAGCTCCAGGGCGATGACCTCCGCAAAGGGGGGTAGCAGCGGTAGCAAGGGGTCGAAGATGGTCGGGGCTTCGGTGTAGCCGTGAAGCAGCAGCAGGCGGGTCATGGGCAAATCGGCAGCGGGCCACCAGCTACGCAAGGTGGTAGGCGGCATGAGCAAACGGTAGCAAAGGCAAAAGTTGGCGCCTAGCTAACAAACCAAAGCGTACTTGCGTTAAGTACACTATCTTTGCCGAGTAGTAAAAAAAGGGTGCCGGCCTGCTGGCCAACACCCTTCTCAACTACCGGAGGAAATGAGCGATGAGGTAAAAGCCAATGGCTTTAGCCGCACCTTTCAAAACTTCCAGCAAAACCGGCTTACACCACTTTTGCAGTAGTTTGTTCGCGTTTTCCCTATTCATGTTTCCAGAATGAAGTAGAGGTTGTACCATAACCCCACACTTCGGAAACCCCGGCTGTTCCTAGGCAGCTGGGGTTTCGTCTTTTCAGGAAACCCGTTTTGGTCGTGGGGCATAACCCAACGCGCTTAGAGCAAAGGTATGGGCTGGCAGTAGGAAACGCATTTTTTTAGCATTATTTACTAATTATATTAGTAAATAATCACTCAAAACCGGGCGATGGCCCGCACATTCACCACGCGCTGCGAGAGGTAGCTGGGCACGGCGTAGGTGCGGCCGCTCACGTCCTGCAGGTAGCTGTAGCTGGCCACGTTATTGGCCCCCAGGATGTTGAGAATCTCCAGGCTCAGCCACAGGCTTTCGAGCGAGCTCAGGTGCGGCTTGGGGGTAGCGCGCAGGCTCACGACTTTGGAGAAGCCGATATCGACGCGCTGGTAGGCCGTGGTAAGCGCACCCGCCCCGCGGTACTGGGGTAAGCCGGGCGGGCTGAAGGGCAGGCCGGTGCCGAACACCAAGTTCACATAGCCGCGTACCGAGGGATTATCGGGCAGATGGTCCTGAAAAAAGATGCTGGCCGTGAGGCGCTGGTCCTGCGGGCGGCGGATGTAGCCCAGCGTTTCGAAGCCCGTGCGCTTGCCGTTGGCGTCGTACGTGGCAGTAGTGTCGCCCTTTTCCTGGGTCGTGAGCAGGCCAATGCTCAGCCACGACTCCACGCCTTTCACAAACTCACCGCTCAGGCGCGTCTCGAAGCCGGCGGCGTAGGCCGTGGCGCTGTTGGTGGCGTAGTAGCGCAGGCGCACGTTATCAACCTCATAGGGCACCACATCGGTGAGGTACTTATAATACGCCTCGGTGTTGAGCCGGAAGGGCCGGTTCATGAGGTGCACCTGGATTTCGCGGCCCACCACGAAGTGCAGCGACTTCTGGGCCCGCAGCTCCGGGTTGAGCTGGCCGCGCATGTCGCGCAGCTCGCGGTAGAAGGGCGGCTGGGCGTAGAGGCCCGCAGCGGCCTTCCACACGCGCTCGGGGTGGCGGCGGCTGCGGGTGGCAAATTGCGCCCGCGGGCTGAGCACGAACTGCCGGTTTTCGGTCCAGTAGTGGCCGCGCAGGCCGTAGGTGAGGGTCGTGAGGCTGTCGATTTGCCAGGTGTGCTGCACGTAGCCTTGGGTGCGGGTCGTGAGTAGGCTCAGGTCGGCGGCCAGGCGGGTGCGCCGGGCATCGGGCACGTAGTCGGCCGAGTCGGCAAAGCTGTACTCATCGAGCTGGTCGTGAATGCTTTCGCGGCCCATCTTCACGCCCCACCGAATCTGGTGCGGGCCCAGCGGGTCGCCACCGGGGTTCCAGCGGCCGCGCAGCTCAGCCGTGAACACGCGGGCCGTGAGGTCGTTGCGGGCGTGGTTGAAGCTGGAGCCGATGTTGCGCTGGCGCACCGGCTGGTTGAAATCGGGGCTGTTGGGGTCGCGGTTAACGTCGGCAAACGTGTAGGCCGCCTCCACGTCCCGAAACTCAAACTCGCGGGTGCTCAGCGCCGAGGCTAAGAGGTCAATTTGCAGGCCGGGGTGGAAGTTATGCCGCAAATCGAGCCCCGCCTGGTAGGTGTCGTACTGCATGCGCTCGCGCCCATCGTAGTAGATATTGACCCGCGAAAACTGGTTGGTGGCCGTCGAAAACGTCACCTGCCCGCTCACCGGCACGAAGCGGTAGTCGTTGTGGGCCACCACACCCAGCAGGCCGAGGCTGGTTTTTTGCAGGTCGCCGCCCTTCCTACCCAGCCCAATATTCACGTAGGCCTGGCCATCGTAGAAGGTCGGGTTGTAATTGCCCTGGTTTTGCTTGAGGGCGTTGAAGACGTACTGCGCGTTCTTGTAGCGCACGCCGGCCAGGTAGCTCACCCGCTCGTTCGCCGAGCGCGCCTCCACGTGGGCCGCGCCGCCCACCAGGCTGGCCGTGGCCGAAGCCGCAAACTTGGCCGGCTCCTTGTACTGAATATCGAGTACGGAGGAGAGCTTATCGCCGTACTTAGGCTGCCAGCCACCAGTGCTGAAATCGACCTTCTGCACCAAATCGGGGTTGATGAAGCTCAGGCCTTCCTGCTGCGCCTGCGTCACCAAAAATGGCCGGTACACCTCGAAGCCATTGACGTAGAGCAGGTTCTCGTCGTAGTTGCCGCCGCGCACGTTGTAGGTGCTCGTGAGCTCGTTGTTGCTCACTACCCCCGGCAGCGTCTTCAGGATGGCGTTGAAGTCGCCGAAGGGCGACGGGATGACCTTGGCCGCTTGCGGGTCGAGTTGAATAAGGCTGGCCTGCTCGCGCTGGTCGGCCCCGGCGGCGCGGCCCCGCACCGTCACGCCGCCCAGCGCCTTGGTATCGGCCTGCAAGACCAGGCTGAGCGGCCCGGCGGCGGGCAACTGCACCACCTGCCGCAGGGGCTGGTAGCCCAGGCGGCGGGCCACCAGCGTCACGGTAGCGTTGGCCCGCAACGGGGGGGGTAGGCGCAGCGTGAAGGCGCCCTGCGCGGTGGTGGTGGCGCCGCCGGGCTGGCCCTCCAGGCTCACCACCACCAGCTCCAGGGGCTGGCCCTGGGCATCGCGCACGGTACCGCTGAGCCCGGCGGGCAGCGCGGCAGCCACCGGCGAGCCGGGCACCGACTGGGCCACCACGGGCCGCCCCAGCGGCAGAATACTTAAGACCAGGAGTAGTGGTAGAGGCTTCAAAGGCAAAGGCGGCGGAAACAAAAGTTAAAGCTACGCCACCGGCGGGGCGGGGCGTAGCTTTTCAACTCTTCGGGGCGCGGTTGCAGTATTCGGCCGGGGCTATTTTTTGGCCTTTTTCTCTTTCTCCTGCCCCGGCCCGCGCAGCTGCGCCCGCAGGCCGGCCAGCGCCGCCACCGGTCCGCCGGGCGACTTAAACACGAAGCTGCCCGCCACCAGCACGTCGGCGCCGGCTTCCACCAGCGGGCCGGCGTTGGCCTGGCTCACGCCGCCGTCGACCTCAATCAGGGCGGCCGAGCCCGTATCGACCAGCATGGCTTTGAGGTCAGCCACTTTCTGCAGCGTGTGCGGGATGAAGGACTGCCCCCCAAAACCAGGGTTAACGGACATCACCAGCACTACGTCAAGCTCGGTAATAATGTCCTGGAGCAGGCTTATTGGCGTGGCTGGGTTCAGGGCTACCCCCGCCGTGCAGCCCAGGCTGCGAATCTGCTCCACTACCCGGTGCAGGTGTCGGCAGGCCTCGTAGTGCACGGTGATGTTGGTCGCACCGGCCTCGCGGAAAGCCGTGAGGTAGCGTTCGGGCTCCTCAATCATGAGGTGCACGTCGATGGGCTGCCGGGCGTGGGGACGCAGGGCCTCCAGCACCGGCAGGCCAAAGGAGATATTGGGCACGAAGCGCCCGTCCATTACATCAAAGTGTAGCCAGTCGGCTTCCGCCGTCGACAGCAGCTCGGCCGTGGCTTGCAGGTTGGCCAGGTCGCTGGCCAGCAGCGAGGGAGCCAACAGGGGTTCGTGGCGGGCCGCCCCGGCCGCCGAATAGGAAGTAGGCATAGAAGAACTCATCTTGGCAAAAGTACGAAGCCAAGCCGTCGGGTTCAGTTCCAGCACGTCATCGGTAGGAGAAATCATAGTGAGCCATGCTTAACCGGCCTGTCCCGATTGCGTGTGGCGGTAATAATACAATTAATAGGCCAACTAAAAGGCTATTCACTAGCTTTCTTACTATTTGCAGGAAAAATATTACTCGGCCTTTTTCTCGAAGGGCCGCCAATCCAATTCCCCGGTGTCTTTGCGGCGCAGGAAGTAGCTTTGGTCATCGTCCTTGTTTTTGCCAAACGTGAGGTCGCCCCGGCACGAGAGGCACTTGACGGAGGTGTACTTGAACTTGCCCTGGGCCACGCGGCTGGTCAGGTCGAGGTTGTCGGAGCCGCAGAGGCCGCAGGCGGCCACGTCGGGAAAGCTCAGGCGGTCGTACTCGGCCACGGTTTCGTGCAGGTTGCTTCCCTGCACCGTGAAATGAAACTGGCGGCGCCCGATGCGCTTGGTGGTCATCATCTGTAACATATAAAAAAGCGTCTGGTTGACGTCTTAAAGGTACGACCACGGCATCAGATACCCAATTTAATTAGTCTTTTTGGCCAAATATTTTAGTACTAGTTATTGCCGCACGAAGCGCACGGTTTGCGCCGCGCCCCCGGCCACCGGCTGCACGCGGCACAGGTAGGCGCCGGGCGCCAGGCGCGCGGCGGGCAGCCGCAAGGCCACCGTGGCCGCCGCACTGGCGGGCACCAGCTGCTCGCTGAGCGTGGCGCCGCGCACATCGAGCAGGCGCACGCGCAGCGCTTGCCCCCGCAGGCGGGGGGGTAGGGCCAGCATCAATTCGTCGAGGTGGCTGGGGTTGGGGAAAACAGCCAGGTCCGCGTCGGCCGCGCCGGCGGGCACGGCGACCAGCGGTAGGCCGGGGTGCAGCAGATTATAAGCCGCCACGAAGCTGACAATGCCGTAGCCGAGCGTATTATCGGGGTTTTGGGCCTGGGAGGCGCCATTGCGGAGCGCCGCGATAACCTGCTGGGCGCTCAGCGTGGGGTTGGCCTGCCAGAAGCCGGCCACCAGGCCCGCCAGCTCGGGGCAGGCGTAGGAAGTACCGCTGCCGCGCACCACCACCCCGGCCGGCGTGAGCACGGCCGCGGCTACCCCCATCGCCGCGAGCGTGGGCTTGAGGCGGCCGTCGGCGGTGGGGCCGTAGGAGCTGAAGCCCGCGTGGTTGCGCAGCGAATCGACGGCCCCGACCGCGATAATGCTGTCGGCATCGGCCGGCACGCCGATGTAGTGCCAGCTGTTGTTGCCGTCGTTGCCGGCCGAGTTCACGACCACCATGCCCGCGCGGGCGGCGCCGAGCGCGGCCCGGCTGCTGATAGCCGTGCGCCCGTTGAGGTCGGCGTAGGTGTGCGAGAGGGCGGCATCATCGAACGTATTGTAGCCCAGCGAGGAGCTGATAACATCGACTCCCACCGAGTCGGCGTACTCGGCGGCGGCCAGCCAGTTGGCCTCCTCCATCGGCGACTCGCTGCTCACGTCCTCCGTGATGCAGAGGTGAAAGGTGGCGTGCGGGGCCGTGCCCACGTAGTAGCCCGGCAGCTCGCCCCCGATAAGGCCCAGGCAGGCCGTGCCGTGGCCGTTGCGCAGGTACACGCTACTACCCCCATCCACAAAATTGCGGGTGCTGGCCACGCGGCCCTGCTGCTGCACGGCTTGCAAAGCCGCCAGCCGGTCGGCCCCCGGAAAGCCGGCGTCGAATACGGCAATCTGCATGCCCTCGCCGCGGTAGCCGGCGTCGTGCATGGCCACGGCCCCGATGAGCTGGTTTTGGGCGTAGGCCGGGCCGTAGGTGGCGCGGGGCGTGAGGGGGGTAGGCGGCGTAGCGATAGTGGCCACCGCGCCGGCCGCCGCCGGGGCCTGGGGCGGCACCAGGCTCAGCAGCTGGGCGCTGGCCACGGCGGGCAGCAGCTGCACCCGCGCCAGGGTGAGCGAGTCACAGGCCAGCACGGCGCCGTTGAGCCAGCGCGAGGTTTGCAGCACCTGCGGACTACCGCTCACGGCGCGCACCTGGGCCAGGTAGGTGGGGCTTACGGGCAGGTCGCGGGGGCGCACGGCAATGCCCTGGCGCGTGCGCCGGGCCAGCGCCCGCGCCGACAAAAACTGCTGCGGCTGGGCCACGGTGTAGGGCGTGCCGGCCTTATCCTTGAAAAAAATGAAGTAGCGGTGCACGGCGGCCGTTTGGGCCTGGGCCGTTGGCGCGGCGCCTAATAGCAAGGCCAGCAGCGCGGCAGCCGGCCAGAAGAGTAGTTTCATTGGGTAAAATCAAGGGCGGCGATGGCGAGTGGCGGCAGGACGGACCCTACCCCCCTGCCGGGCGGCGAACGGCCAAGAAGAGTGCACCAGCCAGCGACTTGTCCCCAGTACGCGGGAAGCGGCTAAATCGTGCCCGTTTCGATGAGCGTTTCGCGGCGGGAAGCGCCCATCTGAATAGTGTCACGCGTCTGCGTTTGCGAGCCATCGGGGTTAGTGATGAATGTATAGTAGCTGTAGCGCCGCCGCAATATTCGGCCTACCCCCTGCGCATACACTTGCAGGTAGCCGCTTTGGCGCAGCCGGCCATCATTATCCTGAGCCGAGAATATATCGTAAGCCCCCACCGTGGCAGGGTACGTTTTGGCCGCCTGGCCGCCGGCGGGGGCAGTAGTATAGGGCGTGCCTACGCTGCTGGTATAGAAACGCGAGAGGCTGATAATTGTGTCGGGAGAAGCGTTGAAGGCGTTTTTATTCCAGCCCTTATTAGCCCGAGGCGGATAAATCAGCTCCACCGTGCGCAGGTTACTGGCCGTTTGCAGCACCGCCTGGGGCAGGACCTGCACCACCAGCACGCTATCATCAACCCAAGCAGCACTGGCATCCGCACGCTTGGAGCGCACGAGGCGGTAGGCCGGTTGGCCCGCCGCATCGGTATACTGCTCCGTCACGCGCTCCCGAAACTGGTAGTTGCTTACCGTCACTACCCTGTTTTTCCAGACCGAGTCGGCCACGGCATAGGTGCGGTACGTGCCTACGACTACCGGATAATAATCAGTGAGGGGCACCGGCACCACCGAATCGTGGCGGCAGCCCGCCAAAAGCAGTAGCCCTACCCCACCCGCTACGGCGAAGCTCCGGGGGCTTTTTCCAAACTCCAGGGGGCGAAAACGTAGATTCATACAAGAAAAACCAGCCATACAACTACCTTGCCGGCAGCGCGGCGCGGCTGCCAGCAAGGTACTAACGGTCAAGGATAATTGCCCGGTATGCGGGCTTACACCGCGGCCGTGGCCAGGGCCGGCTCCGGCACTTCGCCGATAACGTGGCGCGTAATCCAGCCGCCGCCCAGCACGTCGTCGCCATCGTAGAACACGGCCGCCTGGCCCGGCGTGATGGCGTGCACCGGCTCGGTGAAGTAGATGTTAATCGTGTCGCCGTCCTGCTCCAGAAAGGCCGGCGAGCCGGCGTGGTGGTAGCGCACTTTCACCACGGCCGGCACCAGGCCCCGGCCGGCGAGGCTGGCGCGCTTGCCCATGTTGAGCTTGTGCACGGTGGTGCGGGTGCTAGCCAGCTCGTCGTAATTTCCTAATACTACTTCGTTGGTATCGGGCCGGATATTGGTCACGTAGGCCGGGAAACCCAGCGCGATGCCCAGCCCCTTGCGCTGCCCAATCGTGTAGAAGGGGTAGCCCTCGTGCGCGCCCAAGTCGTGGCCGTCTTTATCCACGAAGCGGCCGCCGGCCACGCGCGCCTCCAGGCCCGGCACGCGCCGCCGCAGGAAGCCCCGGTAATCGTTGTCGGGGATGAAGCAGATTTCGTAGCTCTCGGGCTTGTTGACGAGGGCCGTGAAGCCCCGGCGCCGCGCCTCGTCGTAAATCTCGGTTTTGCGCATGGCGCCCAGCGGAAACAGCGTGCGGCTCAGGCTCTGCTGCGTCACGCCCCACAGCGCGTAGCTCTGGTCCTTGTTTTCGTCGAGGCCTTTGCTCACTATAAAGCGGCCGGTGTCGGCATCCTGGCGGATTTGGGCGTAGTGGCCGGTGGCGATAAACTCGCAGCCGAGCTGGTCGGCGCGGCGCAGCAGGGCGTCCCACTTGATGTGGGTGTTGCAGAGCACGCAGGGGTTGGGGGTGCGGCCGGCCAGGTATTCGTCGGTGAAATTGTCGATGACAAAATCGCCGAACTCTTCCCGGATATCAATAATATAGTGCGGGAAGCCCAGGCGCACGGCAATGTCGCGGGCATCGTTGATGCTGTCCAGGGAGCAGCAGCCGGTTTCTTTTTTGGAGCCGCCGGCCGTGGCGTAGTCCCAGGTTTTCATCGTCATGCCGACGACTTCGTAGCCGGCTTCGTGCAGCAGCACGGCGGCCACCGACGAGTCGATGCCGCCACTCATGGCCACGAGGACGCGGCCTTTGGTTGGGGTAGGGTTCATTAGAGCGGCATACCACCCAGGGAAGTGAATGTTCCGGCTGGTGCCTTCTGCAAAATTACGAATGAAGAATTTAGAATGAGGAATTACTTGTGAGGCGAGCACCAGACTGTCTTGATACTTTATGCCATTTGACAAGCCTGCGCTCCCGCTTCAAGTACGACCTTTGCCCCAATTCCTCATTCCCCATTCTAAATTCAAAATTTCTGATGTTAGCTCTTCCCGTGCTCGTGCGCGGCATCAATAACTTGTCCGACGCCCGCTACTGCGCCGGCATGGGCGCCCAGGGCCTCATTTTTACACTCGACGCCAACCTGCCCGGCGCCGTGGACGCGGCCACCGCCCGCGAGCTGGCCGGCTGGGTGGCCGGCGTCGATATCATCGGCGAGTTTGGCCACGTGGCCGGGCCCGAAATTAACCGCCTGGTCGAAGAATGCGGCCTGACGGGCGTGCTGCTGCGCCTCGACCGCGACCGCCAGGCCTGGCCCGAGGGCCTGGCCGTGCCCGCGCTGGTGGAAGTGCCGCAAACCGTGGTTATCAACCAAGCCCACTACGCAAATGCTATTGCCGACCTCACGGCGGCTTTTCCGCAGGGGTTTGCGCTCTTTACCCTGCACCCCCGCCCCTACCCCGCCGACTACGCCTACTGGCACAACCTGGCGCGCCAGGCGCCGCTGTGGCTGGCCGGCCCCCCCGACCCCACCGAGGCCGCCGACCTGGCCCAGCAGGTGCACCCGGCCGGCCTCATTCTGGCCGGCGGCGACGAAATAAAGCCCGGCCTGCGCGACTTCACCGAGCTGGAAGCCGTGTTTGAGGCCCTGGAAGAGGCGTAAAAAAGGAGCGGCCAGCCACCGTACCCCTTTGATTTACATTTACTTGCTTGGAAAGCCGCGCTTAAATTCGGATAAAATTTTCCGGGTTAAGTCCTGGTATTTTTCGATTGACCGAATCCAAAAAATCGAGCAATCGATTCATAACTAGCTGAGCTACGGTTTCTTTCAAATAGCCTTTCGCTCAGTTCACCCGGCGCTGGGGCCCGTTGGGAGAGCGCCGGGCCAGTTAAGGGGGGTAGGGACAAACCGCCGGCCGAACGCCCGCCGTAGGTCGGCGGCATTCTTGCCAATAAGGTCACCTTTCCGCTGGCAAGCCTGCGCTACTTATGCGCTATTTGATTACGCTGCTGCTGCCCTGCGTGGCTACCCTGGCCGGGCAGGCCCAAGCCCCCAAGCCGGGCAAGACGACCTCCCTGCTGGCCATGCAGCTGCCCCCGGCGGGCCCGGCCGCGCCCAACGTGTATCACCTCACGGGCCGCGTATTCGGCCCCCTGGGCCGCCCGCTGCCGGGCGCTACGCTCGCCGTGCAGGGGGTAGTGGCCACCACGGTAAGCACCGATGAAAACGGCCGCTTTACGCTCGAGCTGCCCGCCAAAACTGCCAATATCCTGGTGGCGGGCTACGCTGGCTACGCCGACCAAATTCTCAAGCTCACGCCCAACCAGGCGGCGCTCAGCGTGACCCTACACCCGGCTTCGGCCTACGCCCCCAAAGCGGCCAAGGGCGCGACGCGCGGCCTGCAAACCGGCGACCTGGCCCCCGATTTTGCCCTGCCCACCACTACGGGCAGCATTTTCAAGCTCAGCGAACACCGGGGCCACCCGGTGGTGCTGTATTTTTATCCGAAGGACGGCTCCTCGGGCTGCACCAAAGAGGCCTGCTCGTTTCGCGACCAGTACCAGGATTTTACCGACCTCGGGGCGGAGGTTATCGGCATCAGCTCCGACGATGAGCATTCGCACCAGCAGTTCACCCAACAGTACCAGTTGCCCTTCCCCCTGCTGAGCGACGCCAACGGCCAGCTGCGCAAGCAATACGCCGTGCCCCGCGCCGTGCTGGGCCTCCTGCCGGGCCGCGTCACCTACGTGCTCGACGGCGAAGGCCGCGTTCGCTACGTGTTCAACTCCCTCAACGAAGCCACCAGCCACGTGCTGAATGCCAAGGATATCCTGCGCGATATGAAGTAAGCGCGCAATTTCCTGGTTCGCCCAACCAGGAACTACGCGCCTGCGAGCGAAAACCGCACGTATTTGATGGGCACGCCCACGGCGCGGTACTTGCCCTCGAAGTGCGTTTGGATGGCCTGGGCGGCGGCAAAGGCGGAGTCGGTTTCGGCGTAGAGGTCGCGGGTCATGACCTCGATGTGGGCGCCGGGCCGGGCGGCCAGCACTTCCAGCGTGTACTCAAATAGACCTTCGCTGTCGGTTTTGAGCTGGGCTACCCCCCCGGCGGCCAGCAAGGTCTGGTACATATTCAGAAAGCGCGGCGACGTGAGGCGGCGCTTAATGTCGCGGTCGCGGGGGCGCGGGTCGGGGAAGGTTATCCAGATTTCGCTCAGCTCGCCGGGCGCGAAATGCTCGGTGAGTTGGTGGGCCATGAGGCGCAGAAAGCCCACGTTGGTCAGGCCCAGCGCCTCGGCGCGGGTGCTACCCCGCCAAATGCGCTCGCCCTTGATGTCGAGGCCCAGAAAATTCTGGCCGGGCTGCCGCTGGGCCAGGCCCACGGTGTATTCGCCCTTGCCGCAGCCCACTTCGAGCACCAGCGGGTGGTCGTTGTGAAAGAAATCGCCCCGCCAGTGGCCCGCTAAGTGGCCAAAGCTGGGTTTGCCCGGCTCCACGATATCGGGGCGGGTGGCATTGTCGGCGAAGCGCTGGAGTTTAATGCGGGGCAC
>CAZZWL010000065.1:18980-30978 GCA_964657755.1 uncultured Rhodanobacter sp. | reverse complement strand
AATCTCGCTCGCGTCGTTCGGGTTTCGTTCAACGACGCGAGCGAGATTCCTCGGCAAGCTCGGAATGACGTTCTTTTACCCATTACTCATTACCCACTGCCCGTTACCCACCACCCTACCGCACTTCTTTCTTGAATTCCTCGGCCCAGTAGTCGGCCAGGCGGGTGGGCTCGGGCAGCTTGTAGCCGCGCAGGCAGGCCAGCGTGAGGCGCGTGGCGGTGGCCTGGTCGCAGCGGTGGCCGGGGCTCACGAATAGCGGCAGCACCTTGTCTTTACTGCGGATTACCTCGCCAATCAGCTCGCCGGTTTTGGCGTCGAGCAAGGGGGTAAGGCTGCCTTTTTCGGGCGCGGGCTCCTGGAAAGTGCCGGTTAGTTTCTGCTTGGCCACGCCGAAGGTGGGCATGTCGAGCAGCACGCCCAGGTGCGCGGCAATGCCCACCCGGCGCGGGTGCGCAATGCCGTGGCCATCCACCATGATGACGTCGGGCTTGTGCGTGAGCTTGGCAAAGGCCTGAATAACATTAGGCGCCTCCCGAAACGACAGTAAGCCGGGGATGTAGGGCAGCGGCACCGGGCCGTGGCTGTACACTTTCTCCACCACTTCCAGCGACGGAAAATGCAGCACCACGAACACCGAAATAATCGTGTCGGGCGTCGGAAACGATGAGTCGCAGCCCGCAATCAGGCGCGGCGGGTGGGGTAGGGGCTCGGCGCGCACCCGCTGGCGCAGCTCGTGCTGCTGCGCGGTGAGGCTGCGCACCAGCGCCGGGTCGGGCGCCGGGCCGGGAGGGCGGTAATAGGCCATTTGGGGGAGTTATGAGTTAAAAATTATGAGTTATGAATTGGGGTTTCGACGTTGGAATAGCCGTTTCTTTTTGGTCTGCGCTACGTAAACGAAGCGCGGCGCGGGTAAAGTCGCCTAATGCGTAATATCAATTCATAACTCATAACTTTTAACTCATAACCCCAAAGAAATGTCTCATCCTGAGCAGCCGGCCGCCCGCGGCGACGGCCCCGAGCTGGAGCGCCGCTACTACCTCGACGTGGCGCGGCCGCACCACGCGCCCGCGCAGCTGATGGCGCTGGTGCAGGCCGACCTGCCGCACTTTTCGCCGGGCCTGCTCGCCGATTTTGAGCAAACGCAGGGCGAGCGCGGCCAGCTGCGGGTGGGCGACGAGTTCCACATCAAAATTCTGGGTCCCTGGAATGGCAGCGTGCGCGTGACCCAGGTGGGCGCCACGTTTTTCGAGTTTGTGACCTTGGAGGGCCACCCCGAAGCCGGGCGCATCCGCTTTGAGGTGCACGCCCTCGACAACTACCCCGATGCGCTGCGCTTCGAGATTCACTCGCTGGCCCGCTCGCGCGACGGGCTGGTGGCTTTCGCCTACGACACGCTGGGCGGCGGCCGGCTGATGCAGGAAGCCACCTGGGTCGAGTTTTGCCAGCGCGTGGGCCAGGCCAGCGGCGGCCAGGCGCTGGGCCCCGTGGTGGTCGAAACCGTGCGCCGCGCCCCCGATGGTGCTACCAGTCAGCACGTAGCGCATGAGTAGCCCCCGCCCTACCCCCCCCCAAACCTGGGAGCAATACCGCGACCGGCTCGCCGTGTATGCGCACACCAAAGTCAACTACGACGTGGCGGGCCAGCACGCCTACCCGGCCGCCGCCGGCTGGCGCCTCGACGACTATGCCACCGACCTGCCCGCCGAGGCGCCCGGCCCGCCCGCGCCGGCCGGCTCGTTTGCGGCGGCTCAGGATAGTATGCGCCGCTATGCCTTTCCGCCGCCCGACCTCATCACCGGCTACTTCGACCCTAACCAGCCCCTGGCCGAGCGCGTGATGGTGCTGCGGGCGCACTTTCTGGTATTCAATTTCTACTTCGGCGTGCGCATCGTGGACGTGGTGGATGCGGCCGCCCTACCCTCCCCCCAGGGCCCCGAGCGGGTGTGGGGCTACGGCTACCGCACCCTGGAAGGCCACTTCGAGCGCGGCCAGATTAACTTTTCGGTGCACAAAAACCTGGCGACTGGTGCGGTGCAGTTTCGCATTCACGCCATGTCGCAGAAGGGTACGATTCGCAACCCATTCTACTGGCTGGGGTTCAAGGTATTCGGGCGCATGTTGCAGCGGCGCTTTGCCCGGCAGTCGCTGGTGCGAATGCGCGGGCTGGTGGCCGAAGCCCTGGCCCGGCCCCAACCTTTGGCCGCCCCGGCTGGTTAACCGGGTACTTACACCAAGCGCCGCCGCTGCCCACCGGGCCGTCGCGGCGTTTTTGTAGGCATTTTCTTATTAAAACCAGTCCTTAATGTCTGCCACTAAAGCTTACGCGGCCCCCGCCGCTAATATTCCCCTCGAACCCTTCCAGCTGGAGCGCCGCGCGCCCGGCGCCCACGACGTGCAGATTGATATTCTGTTCTGCGGCGTGTGCCACTCCGATTTGCACCAGATTCGCGACGAGTGGGGCGGCTCGATTTTTCCGATGGTACCCGGCCACGAAATCGTGGGCCGCGTATCGGCCGTGGGCGACCACGTTAAGAACTTTAAAGTGGGTGACCTGGCCGGCGTGGGCTGCATGGTCGACTCGTGCCGCGAGTGCTCGTCGTGCCAGGAAGGCCTGGAGCAGTACTGCGAAACCACCGGCATGGTAGGTACCTACAACAGCCGCGAAATCACCACGGGCCAGCCCACCTACGGCGGCTACTCGCAGCAGATTGTGGTGGATGAGAAATACACCCTCAAGGTGAGCGACAAGCTCGACCTGGCCCGCGTGGCCCCGCTGCTGTGCGCCGGCATCACCACCTACTCGCCCCTGCGCCAGTGGAAAGTGGGCCCCGGCCACCGCGTAGCCGTGATGGGCCTGGGCGGCCTGGGCCACATGGCCGTGAAGTTTGCCGCCGCTCTCGGCGCCGAAGTAACGGTTCTCAGTACCTCGGCCGGCAAAGAAGCCGATGCCAAAGCCCTGGGTGCCCACAAGTTTGTGGTAACCAAGGATGCGGAGCAACTGAAGGCGGTGACCAACTACTTCGACTTCATTATCAACACCGTGTCGGCCCAGCTCGACCTCGGGGCCTACGTGAACCTGCTGCGCCTCGACGGTACCATGATTCTGCTGGGCGTGCCCTCCGAGGCCCCGCACCTGCACGCCTTCAACCTCATTGCCAAGCGGCGCCGCGTGGCTGGCTCGCTCATCGGCGGCATCGCCGAAACGCAGGAGATGCTCGACTTCTGCGCCGAGCACAACATCATGTCGGATATTGAGCTGATTGATATTCAGCACATCAACGAAGCCTACGAGCGCATGCTGAAAGGCGACGTGAAGTACCGCTTCGTCATTGACGTGGCCTCGCTCAACTAAGCTGGCGCACCGCCCAGTGCAAAAAAGCCCGCCGGACCCCGTGTCTGGCGGGCTTTTTTGGTGGTAAAATAGTTCTGGCGCCGCCGCGTTTTGAATTGGAAAGATAGTTGCCAGCTAGCTGGCGGCTGGCCGCGCCGCCACGGTCAAATAGCCAGTTGCCGGCCGGGCCGCAAAAACCTCATCGCAACCGCTTTGCGTAAACTCACCTTATGAAATATGCCCTTCTACTGCTCGCGCTGCTTGGTGCGGGCCTGCCCGCCACCGCGCAAACTCAGCTGAAACTACCCAGGCAGCGCGGCTGGGTCAACCCGCTACCCGTGGACTCAACTACCGCCAAGGTATCGTTTCGGGCGGTGGTGCAGGTGCCGGGCGCCACCCAGGCCGCGCTGTATGCGCGGGCCAAGGAGTGGTTTGCCACCGCGCCGGGCCCCGTGAAGCCTACCCTCAGCCAGGCCGATGAGGCTAGCGGCACCCTCAGCGGCAAAGCCAGCGAGCTGGTGATGCAAAACCTGCTGGGCGCCAACGTGCAGGTACCGCTCTGGCGCACTATCACTATTCAGGTCAAGCCCGGCCGTTTCCGCTACATTATCACCGACTTTGCCTTCGACAGCGGCCAGGGTCAGGGAGCCGTCACGCCCATCGAGAATTACTTGGTGCCCAATGCCTTAACCTTCGATGCCAGCGGCTACCCCCGGCCCGTGCTGCAATCCACCATTGACGCCATCTACCGCAGTGGCCGCCAGCAGGCCAGCAGCATTCGCCAGCGCGTGAGCGGCAAAGTAGCCGACGACAACTGGTAAAGGCAGCCTCCGCGCTGCCCACCAGCTCACAGCCGGAACTCCTGCCGCACCTGCGTAGTAAAGCTGTTGTAGCCGGGCGCCGGCACCACGGTGGGGGGTAGGGCCAGGAGGCCCAGCCCGGCTGGCAAGCCCAGGCTGCGCGTCGTAACGGCCACCCGCAGCGGCCCTTGGCTGGCCGTTTCCAGCTCGATAAGCTCACCCGTTGCCTTGGGGGCAAAGAAGGTGAAGTGCACCGTGCCCGCCGTGGGTGGCAGAGCGGTAGCCGCCACCCGGTGGCCCGCCACCCACAGCGCCCGCAAGGCAGCGGTGGGCATAAGGTCTAGTGATAAGCTGCTCACTTCGGCCCGGCCCGGTACCAGCCGCAAGCGTAGCCGCGGCTGGCCATTTACTAGCGCATGAGCCAAAACGGTGAGGGTAGGCGGGGCCAGAGCAACTAGCGGCGCCGCCTGTTGCAGCACCGGCGCCGCTAGTTGCGGAAAAAGCGCCGGCAGGGGCTGGTACGTTGGCCGGGTTAGTACGCGGCTGGTCCAGGCATCGGGTCGGGTTGCCGCCGACAGCCAGTAGGCTTGGTGGTGGGTCGCGTCGAGGGTATAAAAAAGCTGCGTCTGCTGCGGCTGGTCGGCCGTCGGCTGGCGGGTAGCGTGCCCTACCCCCAGGGCCACCAGCATCGCGGCAAAAGCCACTGCTGGCAAGGCCCAGCTGGTAGCCGCCGGTCGGTTAGGCCCCGTGGGCGAGCTGACGATGGGCAGCAGCACGGGCAGCAGCAGGCCCAGCAGTACCGCGCTCGTCAGCAGCGGCGCCAGCGCCAGCAGGCCCAGCCCAAACACCACAAAAAGCAGGGCTATCACCTGGCTCAGCAGCGCCACCGCGGGTAGGGCCAGCAGCCATTGCCCCGGTCCAACGTTGGGTTGGCGGGTAGGGCGGGCCGCCTGGCTCAGGCGCAGGCCCCAGGCCACGGTGGCGGCCAGCAGCGGCAGCGTTAGCAGGAAGGCCGAAGAGGCTGCCTGCCACTGGAGCAGCCCCGCCAGAATAGCCACCATGAGCAGCGCACCGCCCACCAGCGCGCCCGGCCGCAAGTGGCGGCTCAGCCACCCGTAGTACGCCGCGAATATGCCCACCCCCAGCGCCAGCAGCGCCGCCTGGTAGGCCGGCGCATTATACGCGGCCTGGTCGTAGAACGCGCCATACTGCGGGTAAAGCCTGGTAAGGAGCCTGAGCAGGCCCCAACCGCCGCCCAGCATTAGCCCGAGCCCACCCAGCCAGACCAGCGCCCCGCCCAATAAGCTGCTCAGGCACAGCCGCCCCCGCTGATACGCCAGCCCGGTAGCCAGCACCAGTAGGCAAACGGCCGCCAGCGTCAGGTAAAGGTTCCAGGCGGCCGGGTAATGCACTAGCCAGTGGCCTAGCGGGTTAAAGAATGTCTCATCGGGCGCCTTGGTCTGAACCAAGGTGCTAGTGCCGAAATGCCGCACCAGGCTCAGCATGTATGAGCCGTGGTGTTGCAGCGAGCTCAGGTCGAGGTGGGCCGGCGTATCGGCTGGGCTGTGGTAATAGGGGTAGCCCCCCACGAAGGCAAAGTTGAGGCCCGTTACGCCGGCGGCGCGCAGCGGCGTAAAGTCCGTATCATTCGGCAAGTGCCGGTAGGCGTCGTAAAATAGCGACGAAGCAATGGGGTAGGGGGCGGCCCGGGCATATTCGCGCATCACCCAGCCATTCTGGGTGCTGACTTCAAAGGTCAGGCTGGGGCCCGCATTGCCCCGGCCCTCAAAGTTGAGCGCTACCCCCACCTCGCGCCGCAAGCGGGCCGTGTCGGCCACGTAGGCGCGGGCCCCAAGCAGCCCCGCCTCTTCGCCATCGCTAAAGAGCCAGATAATATCGTGCAGCAGCGGCGGTCCGGCCCGGAGCGCCCGAATGGTTTCGAGCATGGCGGCCACGCCCGCGCCATCATCGCCCGCGCCGGGCGCGTGGGGCTGCGAGTCGTAGTGCGCCAGCACCAGCACCGCCCGGCCACCCGGCTGCCGGCCCGGTAGCCGGGCGATAATATTCTGCACCCGGCCGGCGAGCAGCTGGCCTTTCTGGGCCACTACCATGCTGGTATCCTGCACAAAAACCGCTAAGCCCAAGGCCCGGCAACGCTTTACCAAATAGTCGCGCACGTGGGCATTGGCCGGCGAACCCATCGGGTGCGGCTGGTTGGCTATCACCGCCACATCGCGTAGCGCCCGGTGAGCGGCAAAGTCACCGGCTGGCGCTGTGGCCGGCTCCGGACGCGGCGGCCGCATAAGTGCTAGCACCAGTCCGGCAAAAAGCACTAGTCCCACCAGCGGCACCCAACGAAACAGTACAGTCCTCATGCAGCCAATAACTCCACGGGTTATAGTGGGTTAGCAAAGCAACGACACGAATACAGATAAATCAAGTCCTTTATACCTAGGCTAAAAGCAGAAAGACCAGCCGAGGCTATCCCGACTGGTCTTTCTAGTGCTAGTGTGGTAGTGACGTTTAAATCTTCACGAAGCGGGCGTGGCGGGCGGCCTGCCCCGGCACTTGCACGGTCACGATGTAAACACCGGCTGCCAGGTTGGTTACGGACAAGCTCAGGGCGGCATCGGTGCTGGCCTGCGTGGTGAAGCTCAGCATGCGCTGGCCCTGGGCGTTGGTAATGGCGATGGCGATGCCTGCCTGCCCAGCCTCCGCTAGCCCAACCGACAGGTTATCGCTACCGCTAACTGGCACAGGACTCAAGGTCAGCTCTATAGCCGCCACGACGGCCATGCGGTTGATAACGGCTACCGGCGAGTAAGTGGCTGTGCCAGTCAGGTCCTCTTGGCGCAGGCGATAATAAGCTTGCTTAGAAGCTACCGCAGTTGCCAGACTTTTATCGGTAAACTCATACGTGCTGCCCGTAGTAGCACCAGCAGCCACGAAGCCTACCGATTGCCAAGCTTCGTTGCTGCCAAGTTGACGCTCGATACCAAAGCCACGGTTATTGCTTTCCGTTGCTGTGGTCCAGCGTAGCAACGCTGCACCTTGTGCCGTAGGGGTAGCCGTGAAGCTGGTGAGCGTAACGGGAAGGGGATTTGCTGCGTCCCCTAGCGTGAACGTGGCAGCCAAGGTGCCGTTGAGACCAGTCCGAGTAAGTGAGTGCGGATTGGTAGTTTGATTAAGCGCGGTTATACCTAAATTCAAAAAAGGAGTTGTGCCATTCAGTGAACGGAAAAGCCGCAGATTGGACTCTTGAATGCCGTTCAACTCATTGCCGAGGTAGCTTAAAGCTAGGTCGAAGTTGTAGCCATTAGGGTTATCCGGTTGAAATATGAAACCACGCCGAATACTTTGGCTGGTACCAGCTCCTTTGTAAGAAAATCCATCGGGCCCAGTGATACGTGTTACTAATGTTTTACCTGGGTCACCACCTTGTGTTGTCAACTGGATACCGATGTTGCCGAATGAATTAGGCTGTCCTTGGGTCACTACTCGGTCGCGGCTACGCAGTATACCCAAAACATAGTTGCTCTCTGATTCGCCACTAATAGTAGCGTTAACTCCTAACTCAATATTGTAGAGGCCGGTATTATCAGTACGAGTGGCAATGACACCAGCACTAAAATTAAGATTGGTAAGAATATCCATGCGGCCCCGTAATGTTTTCCTGCCTCCGCCTTGAACATTGACGTTAAAGAAAGCCCCACCATCAAAGGTCTGAGTAGAACCAGCCAAGGTGAGCGCCCCGCCAGTTTGCTGGTAGCTATTATTCGCATTGATAAGGTCACCAAAAACTTGTAGTTCGCCACCACTTTGGCTCAGGTTGATGGCGCCAGGTGTATCTGTGCTACCAATAATATTGAGTGTGCGAGCTTGGGCCGGAACGGGACTAGTGCCGGAGATTTTAGGAATAACACCGCCTGTGATATAAGGAATAGTAATATCTGTAGCATAATTAGGAACACCATTGGGAGTCCAGTTCGCTGCTACAAACCAGCTATTATCCGAATCGCCTTGGCTACCATTCCACTGCGCGGGCACATTGCCAGTTACTGTAAAGTAAGCTTTGTAGTTCTGACCGCTATTACTGTCATATAGGAAGAAATTGCCGCCGTATCCGTTATTATTATACGTTGCCTGCGATATATAATAAATTTCCAATACATAGGTGCCGGGACCGTTAGTACTCGCTACTAAGTTCGGATTTGTGGTTCTGTTGTCCCAAGTTTGATTGGTGGCTACTCCGTCATCTCCCGAACGTAAAAACTTTAGGTTAAGCGGAGTGAACGGTACGTTTGTGGTGCTACCCTGTAGATAGACTCGGTAGAACATCTGGGGAGGTTGCACATTATCCCCATTATCGCTGTATGTTGCTGCCTCACCTCCTAGAGTAAGTGTACCATTTCCCCGGTCAAAAGTACCTAGGTCCTTACCCTGAAAATTTTGGATACCGTAACCAATATTGTTATTGGTATAATAATAAGTATTATTAGCAATAACAAAATCTTTGTAAAAGCCCGTGGCTTGAGCTGGGTTTACAAGACCAGTAAGTAGCAGTAGTGCCACGCTTGCAAAAAGCCACAACTTGTGAAAGCTGGCCAGTTGCAACTGCAAGAAATGTGAAGCTCTTTGTATTTTGTAAAAAGTTGTTTTCATGACAGTGCCGGGAACACATTTTTGAATCCCCAAACAAATATACGAAAACCAAGCTTAGAAACTGGTTTAGTACAATAAAATATTAAGTTTATACATTTTATGCAATTAAATTGCTTTCTAACTGCTTTTTCTGCATATGCATAGCAGTAAAGTGCTAAAAATTTTGCTCCATTATATTATATCACATATTTTTCTTGTCACTAGAAATCTTAGAGTCTGATATAAATAAAACAAGCCTCCCTTTGCGAGAGGCTTGTTTTAAAGTTCTAAAAAATAATGTATTAAGTGGATTAATTTAAGGAGACTTAGAGGGGTGTTATAAAAATAAAATATGATGAAGAAATATTGAAGGTAATTTTCGTCAGAATGTTATTTTTAAAATAATAGTTTAAGAAAAGAAATACTACTCTATAGTAATGCGCTTTTGAAACGACCGATTATTATCAATGAGTGTAAGAAAATAGGTGCCAGTTGCCAAGCCATTAGGTAATGTCAACGGTGCTGCGTAGTAAGTAGTCGGCGGCATCAAGGTTTGGGTTGATACAAGCTGGCCGAGCGTATTGGTCAAGAGTAGCTTAACCACCTCTTTTTCGTAGCCTTGCATAAGTAGGTTGATGGTAGTGCTCGTGCCAGGATTAGGGTATACTTCGATAGTACGGGTTGCTTGCGATAGGGGAGTCAATATTATAGGGGAACTATAATGAAGTGAGCTATCGCGGTCAACCTGCCGTAACCGATAGTAGGTGGCTACGGAAAGGGGGTGGCTATCGGACCAACGATAGGCTAGAGTTTGCCCACTGGTTCCCGCAGCTTGCACTTGGCCTACCTCAGTAAAAGATACCCCATTAAAGGAGCGCTCCAGCGCAAAATAAGCGGTATTATGTTCGGTAGCCGTGCTCCAACGGAGGGTAGCCATGTTACGGGTGTCAAGAGTTCCAGTAAAAGATATCAATTCAACGGGTAACGGCGTAGCGGTTGCCGCAGCAGCATGAGTAGAGGTGGAGATACTGCTACTCCGGTTATTGTAAGCGATAGCGGAACCGTCTGTGTTATATTCTGCACTAGAAATGTAATAGTACGTGCTGGGTTTCAGGCCAGTGACTGTGACTGAATGACCCGCTCCGCTGTAAACCGCGTACCCACTGCCTAAAATATTTCCTTTGCCGTAAGCCGGGCTGGCAGAGTAAAAATTACCGTCGGTAGCAGATAATGGTACTGGCATCCCGCTAGAGGTAGGTGCCATCGCCACTACCCGGCCTTGGCCATTGCCGGTAGTACCGAATGTCAACTCCATAGTAGTAGAGGTTACCAACACTAATCCAACCTCACCGCCCTGGCTGGGAGCTACTACCTGGGCCAGGGCGGTGTAGTTGCGTAGTAAAGCCACTAATAATAAACCTAATAATGATAGCTGTAAACGCATTGAGTAAGGGTTAAAGGTTTAACCAAATAGTAATTTCCTAACAATAATTTGTTCGATAAAATAATTATAATTATTCCGATAAAAATACTCACTTAATAATTCGCAATTGCTTTGTTTTAAATGCTAGCTAAGCGGGAGTAAATGTAAGAAAAAATTTTATAAATAGCCTCAATTTATAAGGAAACGCAAAAATATTTTTAATATAATTGAATTAAATAAAGATAATGAATGACTAGAGAAAGTCGAAATTGATAGTTTAAATTATAAAAAGAAAAAATACAAATTGTATTAAGGTGGTTAGGCCGTTTGTTCAGATGGCGAATCGAATCGGGGTAAATGCAAAAGAGGTCGCCATTGGGCGACCTCCGCTGGGTGAGCTAATCTTGACCCCGTAATCAGGTGGCCGCTTGCGCTGCCTCCCACGGCACCTGGGTCAGCTGCACCTCGGGCCAGAGAGCCTGCTGGCCGGCGTAGTGGAGGTAGATGCGGGCCGTGGTGATAACGTCCTTCTCGCAGTAGCCCACGATGCGGCCCAGGTTCTTTTCTTCCCAATACACGCGGGCTACCTGCGAGCCGTCGATATCGTCTTTGGGCGAGGGGATGTTGAACACGCCCGCCAGCAGGGGTAGGGAAATGTGCCCCTTATTGTCGCCAAACTTCCACAGCTCCATCGTGTCGAGCAGGTGGGGGAGGTCCCAGGCTTTGTGGCCGGCCACGTCGAGCATGGGCGGAATGGGCTGCCCGCAGATGAGCATGCGCCGGCCCAGGTAGCCGTAGTCGAACTCGCGGCCGTTGTGGGCGCACAGGAAGTGGCCATCGGGCCCCGCCGTATCGAGCTTGGCGTAGCGGCCGCCGTAGGGGGCGTAGCGCTGCAAAAACTGCCCGAAGCTGCGTAGCACCTCACACTCGTCGTCGGCGGCGAAGGACTTGGTGCGAAATTCCAGCGTCTCGTCCTTCAGCGGCCGGAAGAAGCCCACCGAGATGCACACCACCTTGCCAAACTCGGCGTAGAGGCCGCCGTTGCGGAATAGCTCCTCGTGGGTTTGGCCCTCGGCCAGCTCGCGGGCGTGGCGCTTCTCACAAAATTTCTGCCACAGCGGCTGGTGAGCTTCGGGCAGTTCGGCGTGGGTAGCGAAGCCCGGCACGGTTTCGATATCGACGAAGAAAACACGCGTTAAATCAACGTGGCGCAGGATGTGCATAGGGCGGCCAGAAAGGCGGGGGAGTTAGCTCAAAGCTACGGGAAATAGCAATAAGGCCTTACGGCCGGTGGCGTACTTTCGCGGCTATGCTGTTTCAGTTTGGTCCGCGCAGCGCCTTGCTGCTGCCTTTTGTGGTGCCGGGCGCGGTGGCTACGCTGTGGCTACTGGGCCGGGCGGCCCGGCGCGGAGTCGCCGCCGATGCGCTGCTGGCGCTGCTCATCGCCCTGCCCACCCTCGGCGTAAGCCAGTGGATGCTGGGCTACGCCGGCTGGTTTGATAGCCACGATGGGCACTCAACCATTATGTTTTACGTGCCCTGGCGGGCCATTATGCTGCTGGGGCCCGCCTACTACCTGTATTTCCGTAGCCTTACCAATCAGGAGTTTCGCTGGTGGCCGCTGGCTGGGCACTTGGTGCCCGGCGTGCTGGAACTGGGCTTGTTTGCCGCCGCCGCGCTCTACGACCTCTGGTGGTGCCGAGGCCTACGAAGCCAGGTGCTACCCTATTTTTTTGGGACGAAAGGCGCCGCCGCCGCCGCGCTCGAAGTGGTGTATCTGCCCGAGGCGCTGCTGGGCTACGC
>CAZZWL010000065.1:0-18970 GCA_964657755.1 uncultured Rhodanobacter sp. | reverse complement strand
CTGGCCGACTACCGCCGCTACCGCCGCTACCTCGACGACAACTTCTCGGACCCCGAGCGCCTGCGCTTTGCCGGGTTGCGGCAGCTGCTGGTGCTGCAGGCGCTGGTGCTGACCGTGGGCTTCGTTTTTACGGTCCTCAACTACTTGTTTGAGCTCAACTACGATGCTTCCTGGTACTTCTTCGCGCTGCGTGGCGTGCTCATCTATGGGTTAATAGTGGTGGGTATTCAGGCTAACTACGCCGCCGCCACCACACCGCTGCGCTTTGGGGCCGCGCCCCCACCCGGCCCGGCCTGGGCATTGCCCGAAGCAACGGCCGCAGGGCAAGCCACGAGCCCCGCTGCCTGGCCGCCGGCGGCTGCCCCCGGTCCGCCTACCCCCCCTGCCGCGGCCGAAGCCGCCGGGCCACCCGCCGCCCTACCGCCCGAGCTGCTGCTCTGGCGCGAAAAACTACTGGCGCTCATGGCCGCCGAGCAGCCCTGGCTGGAGCCCGAGCTCACCCTCACGGAGCTGGCCCAGCGCCTGCGCACCAACCCTGGCTTGCTCTCTAAAGTCATTAATGCGGGGTGCGGGCAAAACTTCAACGACTTTGTGAATACCTACCGGGTGGCGGAGGCGCGCCGCAAGCTGGCCGACCCGCGCTTTGGCCACTACTCGCTGGTGGGCGTGGCGCTGGAAAGCGGATTTAACTCAAAATCAACGTTTAACCGCGTGTTTAAGAAGCTGCTGGGCCAGGCGCCCAGCGAGGTAGCGCGGCCCAAATCATAAGTTGGGGCGGCCCAGATAATGACCTGGAGCGCCGGCGTGAGGGGGGTAGGGGACCTTTGGGCCATCGTTTCACCAACTCCCAACCCAATCGCATGCGAACCCTGCTTATTACCGCCCTCCTGTCGGGCATAACGCTGCTCGCCAACTGCGGGCCCATCACTTCCCAAACCATTATTGACGCCGGCAAGCAGTTTGTGCTGGGCGGCCAGCAGCGCGGGGCTTTCCGGGTAGCGGCCCACAATGTCGGCCCCGTGCTGGTGAGCGTGGCCGAGCGCCGGGCCGACGGCACGGTGCAGGAGCGCGGCCGCCTGGAGCCGGGCCAGCGCACGGAGCTGGCTTTTGCAGCTGGGTCGGCGGCGCTGGTGCGCAACCTGGGCGAGCGCCAAGCCCGGCTGGACTTTCGGATTACCGGCAGTACTTCCGGCCTAGGCATGGTCTACGAGGGGCTGAAAAAATAGCCGCCCGCCCGGTAACAAAACGCGGCCAGCCCCGGTAGCCGGGGCTGGCCGCTGAAAAAACAACGTCGCCCCACGCAACCAACCAGTAGTCCGTGGCATCCATATCGCCATACTACGCTTTCTACTTTTTACTCGTGAAAACAACTACTTGCGGACTACTGGCCACCCTGCTGCTACTCGTGGGCTTGGCTAGCCCGGCCGCCGCCCAGGCCCCTACCCCCCCTCCGGCCGCCACTGGCGCGCTCACCGGCACGGTGCTCGACTCGCTGAGCCGCCAGCCGGTGGCCTACGCCACGGTGGTGCTGCTGCCGCCCACCGGCGATAAGCCCCTCACCGGCGTGGCCGCCGACGACCAGGGGCACTTCAGCTTCACCAAGCTGGCGGCGGGGGCGTTCCGGCTGCGGGCCAGCTACGTGGGCTACGGCACCCGCACCCGGCCCGTCACGGTGGGGGTAGGGGCCAAGGCGGTCGGCACGTTCTTGCTGCCCACCGCCGCCCAGGCGCTCGGCGAGGCCGTGATAGTGGGCCAGAAGCCGGTGGTGGAGGTGCGCCCTGACCGCCTCATCTACAATGCCGACCAGGACGTGAGCAACGCCGGCGGTACCGCCCAGGACGTGCTGCGCAAGGCCCCGCTGCTGGCCGTGGATGGCGACGGCAACGTGAAAATGCGCGGCTCGGCCAACTTTAAGGTGCTCGTTAATAATAAGCCCTCGCCCACGCTGGCCAGCAACCTGGCCGAAGCCCTCAAGAGCATTCCGGCCGACCAGATAAAGAGCGTGGAAGTCATCACTACCCCCTCGGCCAAGTATGATGGCGAGGGCACGGCGGGCATTATCAATATCGTGCTCAAAAAAGGCGTGGACCAGGGCGTGAACGGCCGCATCGGGGCCAGCGCCGGCAACCGCAACAGCAACTTCAACTCCGCGCTGAATTTTCGCAAGGGTAAAATTGGCTTCACCTCGTCGGCCAACGCGGGCGGGTGGTACGGCCCTGGCACTTTCAACCTGGAGCGCGTCAACTACACGTCCTTGGGCAACGATACCCTGCGTCAGAGTGGGGCCTCCTATAATAAAGGAGCCTGGCAATACGGCACGATAGGCCTCGACTACGACCCCGCCGAGCACCATAGCTTTTCGCTGGCCGGCTCCTTGAACCACTACGGCGGCAATACCACGCAGAGCCTGTTTAGCCAGGACCGCGCCGCATTTCCGGTGAGCAATCCGCTGTATACGCGCGCCACCAAGAGTATTTTTAGTGGCCTCAACGTGGAGGGTACCGGCACTTACACCCGCACCTTCAAGCAGGCCCGCAAGGAGTGGAGCGCCCTGGCCCAGTACGCGCTCAATACCGGCACGTTTGGCTACGACTTTGACCAGTATTCCAATTCGACGATTCCGCTGGAGCAAAGCCAGGCCAGCTACCGCGAGCGCAGCCGGGGCCGCACGCCGGGCCACACCTTCACGTTTCAGACGGACTTTACGCAGCCTTTCGGCGACAAGAAAACCCTGGAGCTGGGCCTCAAGGCCATCTTTCGCCGCACGGGCTCCATCGCCGATGTCGATACGCTATACCCGGCTCTCTCGTCCGATTTTACCCGCTCGGCCCGCCGCTCTACCAACTTTAGCTACGCGCAGGATGTGCAGGCGGCCTACGCCACCTATGGTTTTGGGGTGGGTAAAAAGCTCAGCGCCAGCCTGGGTGGTAGGGTAGAACGCACCAGCCTCGCGGCCGATTTCGTGAATAACCCCGGCTTCACGCGCAGCTACGTGACGCCGCTGCCCAATGGTAATGCGCGCTACGCTTTCAGCGATGCCACCAGCCTGCGCTTTGCCTACAGCCGCCGCATCACCCGGCCCTATATCGACTACCTCAACCCGTTTATCGACCGCTCCGATGCCAAGAATATCTCCTACGGTAATCCCGGCCTCGACCCCGAGCTCACGGATTCCTACGAGCTGAGCTACAATACCAATATCAAAACCACGACCCTCAATGCCTCGCTGTCGGTGCGCCACACCGGCAATGCCATCGAGCAAGTACGCTTTCTGACTACCAACCCACTCGTGGCGTTGCCCGAAAGCATCGTGCCCGACCCCAGCGTCACGGTCCAGACCTTTGCCAATGTGGCAGCCAATACTTACTACCAGTTCAACGTGTACCTCTCGGCCAAGCCGCTGCCCAAGTGGGACCTCAGCGCCGGCCCCGACGTGCAGTACATCGTGCGCCGCAGCGTGGCCCTCAACGCGGAGCGTCAGGGTTTTACGGCGAGCATCAATGCTAATACTTCTTACAAGCTGAATAAAGGGTTTACGTTGCAGGGGTTCATGTACGCGTCCCTACCCACCCCCGAGATTCAGGGCACCGGCCCCGCCAACCTCTACTACCAGATGGGCGTGAAAAAGAGCTTACTAAAGGAAAAAGCGGACCTCGTGCTCAATTTCGGTAGCCCGTTCAACTCCTACTGGCCCTATCGCACTACCACTACTACCCAGTACTTTACCGAGCACAATGAGTCGCGCTCCTACCAGCGCGCCTTCCGGTTCAGCTTCAGCTACCGCTTCGGCCAGGCCGGCCAGACCAAGCAGCGCAAGAGCATCAACAACGACGATACCAAAGGCGGGGGTAGCAAGCAGGGCGGCTAGTGCTTGCGCTGGCTCAAAACGCTGGTTCTGGTTGGCCCCCGGCCCAATTGAGCGCCATAATGGATGCTGAACGTAACATACAAAGCCAACACACCCACCACAGCTAAGCGTGCACGCCTTTGTCGCTGGCTACTCCAGAAGGTGCTTTCTCCGGTCTGGACCTGCGGCAAAAAGGTAAAAATCACAAAAGCAATTGCCGGAAGCCAGACAATATTCCAAAGCCACTGCCGACCCACAAAATGGTCCGGCGTCATGCCCGGCGGGCTATAGTGCGTCGGCACAAAAGCTGGTACCGTGGGCCAGATGCCATATAAATACAATAGTGGTACCAGAGCCAACCCTACTGCCAGTAAAGCTTCGGCTAGTATTTGTTTATTCATGTCAAAAAGCCTATTACAGATGCGATGCAAATTGACTTTATAAGATGAGTCTTTGCTGAGTTATCATAAAAAAGGCCGGTCCCGCACTGCGGAACCGGCCATTTTTATGATAACTCAGCTTTATTATTTTGCCTCACCAGCCTCGGGCTCCGAGGGCGCCTCGGCGGGCCGCTCATCGCTGGGCAGGTTGGGCGCCTCATCGCTCTTGGCGATGCTGAACGACAGCTCATCCTTGCCTTCCTCGTGGTCGGCCGTGATGACATCGCCGTGCAGTAGCTGCGCTTTCAGGATTTCCTCGGCAATCGGGTCTTCGATGTACTTCTGGATGGCCCGGTTCAGCGGACGAGCACCGTACTTGGGGTCATAGCCTTTTTCAGCTACGAAGTCCTTGGCTTTATCCGTTAACTCCACTTTATAGCCTAGCGACAGCACACGGCTCAGCAGCTTGCCAAGGCTGATGTCGATGATTTTGTGGATGTCTTTCTTCTCCAATGAGTTGAAGACAATCACATCATCCAAACGGTTGAGGAACTCGGGCGAGAAAGTCTTTTTCAGGGCATTGGTAATCGTGCCCTTCGTCAGCTCGTCCAGGTTCTCATTGCGCGACTTGGTACCAAAACCGATGCCCGCGCCGAAGTCCTGCAAATCACGCGCCCCGATGTTCGAGGTCATGATGATAATGGTGTTGCGGAAGTCTACCTTACGGCCCAGGCCGTCGGTCAGAATACCGTCATCCAGCACTTGCAGCAGCAGGTTGTACACATCCGGGTGCGCCTTCTCAATCTCGTCAAGCAGGATAACCGAATACGGCTTGCGGCGGATTTTCTCCGTCAGCTGGCCGCCTTCTTCGTAGCCCACGTAGCCGGGAGGCGCGCCCACCAGGCGCGATACGCTGAACTTCTCCATGTACTCCGACATATCCACGCGCACCAGCGCGTCTTCCTTGTCGAAGAGGTAAGTAGCCAGCACTTTAGCCAATTCCGTTTTGCCTACCCCCGTCGGGCCCAGGAACACGAACGAGCCAATCGGCTTCTTCGGGTCTTTCAGACCCACCCGGGTGCGCTGAATGGCTTTCACCAACTGCTTAATGGCTTTTTCTTGGCCAATAACCTTGCCTTGCAGCTCCTCACCCATGTTGAGCAGCTTCTGACTTTCGTTCTGGGCCACGCGCGAAACGGGAATGCCGGTCATCATGGCGATTACCTCGGCCACGTTTTCCTCTTTCACCGTGTAGCGCTTCTTCTTGGTTTCGTCTTCCCAGTTCTTCTTAGCCGATTCGAGCTGCTCCAACAGCTTCTTTTCGGTGTCGCGAAGCTTAGCGGCTTCCTCGTAGCGCTGCGATTTAACCACGCGGTTTTTCTCGCCTTTGATGTTCTCAATCTGCTCTTCAAGCTTAAGAATATCCTCCGGTACCACGATGTTGTTGATGTGCACGCGGGCGCCGGCCTCGTCCAAAATGTCGATGGCCTTGTCGGGCAGAAAGCGGTCACTCATGTAGCGGTCACTCAGCTTCACGCACTGCTCAATGGCTTTGTCCGTGTACACTACGTGGTGGTGGTCCTGGTACTTATCCTTGATATTGTGCAGAATCTCAATCGTTTCCTCGGGGGTAGTGGGGTCCACCATCACCATCTGGAAGCGACGAGCCAAGGCACCGTCCTTCTCAATGTACTGGCGATACTCATCCAGCGTAGTGGCGCCGATGCATTGAATCTCGCCACGGGCCAGGGCCGGCTTGAACATGTTCGAGGCATCGAGCGAGCCCGAGGCACCACCGGCGCCCACAATCGTGTGCAGCTCGTCGATGAACAGAATCACGTCGGGCGACTTTTCCAACTCGTTCATTACGGCCTTCATGCGCTCCTCGAACTGGCCGCGGTACTTGGTGCCCGCCACCAGCGAGGCCAGGTCCAGCGTTACTACGCGCTTATTGAAGAGCACGCGGCTCACTTTCTTCTGGATGATGCGCAGGGCCAAGCCTTCGGCGATGGCCGTTTTACCTACCCCCGGCTCACCAATCAGAATCGGGTTGTTCTTTTTGCGGCGGCTCAGCACCTGGGCCACGCGCTCAATCTCCTTTTCACGGCCCACGATGGGGTCGAGCTTGTCTTCCTCCGCCAGCTTGGTGAGGTCGCGGCCAAAGTTATCGAGCACCGGGGTGCGCGATTTTTCGCCGGCCTTACGGGTGCCGGCAGCACCACCTTGGCCACCTTGCTGGCCGCGGCCAGCGCCGCCCTGGCCCTGGCCAAAGAGGCGGTCGTCATCGTCGTCGGCCTCCGGGCCAGCCTTAGGACTGGTAATCGGAGCCGCGCCGTGGTAGTCGAGCGAGTCGCGCACGGTTTCGTAGTTCACGTTGAATTTAGAAAGGATTTGAGAAGAAATATTGTCCTCATCCCGCAGAATGGAGAGGAGGAGGTGCTCGGTGCCAATGATTTCCGACTTGAAAATCTTGGCTTCGAGGTAGGTGATTTTCAGCACCTTCTCGGTCTGCTTGGTGAGCGGAATCGAGCCGGTAATGCTGGTGCCCTGGGTGGAGGCCGTGTTGCGCGTGGCTTGCTCCAGGGCAAACTTCAGCTCATCAGTAGCCACGCCGAGCTTTTTGAGCAGGCCCAAGGCCGTGCCTTCGCCCTCACGAATCATTCCCAGCAACAAATGCTCGGTGCCGATGTAGTCGTGGCCCAGCCGGATGGCCTCCTCCCGGCTCAAGGAAATAACCTCCTTGACGCGGTTTGAAAATTTAGCTTCCATGCAAGCAAGATATAAATAAGACGCAGATAGTAGCTGTACCGAAACCGGCACGAATAGTTGCGCTACACAGATACGTAAAGGAAAGCGGAATATTTGAAAAACAAGCGCCTGCGGGCGAAGGTTCGGACAAAATAAAATTGACTTTTTGCCTGGCCTATAAAAACTGCCCCGCGCCCGGCCCTTGCATAAACAGCAAGTCTAGGATGCTGAGACTTGGTACAAATGCGGTACCAAATACCTGTGGGTAGGGCCGGGGCGACGGACTGTCAGGCTGCGGCTCGCTTAGCCGGTCCTTGGGTGTCAGGAAGTCGCGCCGGTCGAGCACGGCCGGCGGCAGCGCTTGGCCCGGCAGGAGGGGGGTAGGGGGCAGGTACTCAGTCGTAAAACCAACGGGCAGCGGCCAGCGCAGGCAGCGCAACGCCAACTGCAAGAAAGCCAGGTTCAGGTCCCAGAGCCGCGCCGGCTTTTGGGCATAAATATCCTGCAAATAATCAGCGTAGTAGCCAAAGTACGGCGAAGCCCCGTAGGCGGTTTGCAGCGTGCGAAAGTGGCGGTGCCGCCAGTTCTGGCGGTAATCAATCTCGATGTCGCTGGTGCGCACCTTGGCGGCGCGGGCGCCATCTACCACCGGCACGGTAAGCGGCTGCGGGCCCTGCGCCGTGAGCACGAGGCAGCGGTTGCGATACGTCTGCTTGTAGTAGTGCTCGTGAGTGTCGAGCAGCAGGCCATCAGCCCGCAAAAGCTGCTGGAAAAACGGAATGGAGGGCAGGTAATGCAGCTCGGTGAGGACGACGGACATGGCCGCAAGGTAGCCGCGCCGCCAGAAGTGGCAGGTTGGCTTCGGCCCGCTGCCGGGGGGTAGGGAGGCGCAGCCACTGGGCCACCTGGCCAGTGGCTGCGGCATGATAATGGCCCCGGCCTGAACTCATTGCTTATTTTTGTCCTCTATGCGCGTCCTACCCCCCTCCCTTTCGCTGGTCCTGGCCGCCAGCCTCGGTGCCCAGGCTGGCCCGCCGCAGCTGCTACTGCAAGTGGCCAGGTTTCGCAACCTCGACCAGGTACAGAAGGGCGGCGAAGTCGAAATTTCGGTGACGGTGCCGACCCAGCCGCTCACTTACCGGCAGCGCGCGCCCAGGTCGTTTCAGTCGGCGGCGGTGGTTGAGTTGACCATTTTAAAAGCCGATGGCACCGCCGCCTGGCAAGAAACCGTAACGCTGAAGCCGCCGGTGCTGAGCGACACCACCATTGCCATCAAAAACCCGCTCAGCTTCCTCAAGCGCGTGGCTCTGCCCGACGGTACCTACACGCTGCGCGGGCACATTCGCGACCAATACCGCAGTGCCAACGGTGAAACAACCGTCGAGCTGCCCCTGGTGCTGGCCGAGTCCAAAGCCCCGGCTTTCAGCGACCTGGTTTTTCTGGCCCGGCCCGCCGCCAAAGCCAGCGCCGAAAGCGTCTTCAACCGTGGCGGCTACTTACTCACGCGCGCGGCCAGCGGTTACTACGGCCGGGGGGCCGATAACGTCTTCTTTTACACCGAGCTAAACCAGGTGCCCGCCGGCCGCTCAGTGCGCCTGCACTACCACCTGGCCGCCCCCGACGGCACCGCCGCCGATGCCGATGCGCCCCCCGTGACCACGCAGGCGGGCCGGCCCACGGCCGTGGTGGGCCAGTTGCCGCTCGGCCCGATTCCGGCCGGCCCGTTCACGCTCACCATTGAGGCCCGCGACGCCACGACCAAAAAAGTGCTGGCTACCCAGCGCCAAAGCGGCCAGCGCAGCCTGACCGAGTATGCCCCGGCCGGGGCCGCCGTGCCCCGATGAGCCCTACCCCCCCGCTGCCCTGGTACTACCGGCTGCTAAATGCGGTGCTGCTGGGCATTGCCCACTTGCCGCTGGGCGTGCTGCACGGCTTTGCCCGAGTAGTATACTGGCTGCTGACCTACGTGGTTCGCTACCGCCAAAAAGTAGTGCTGGATAACCTGAGTCACGCTTTTCCCGAAAAGTCGGCGGCTGAAATTCAGCGCATTAGCCGGCAATTCTACTGGCACTTCGCGCAGATAATGGTCGAAATTCTCAAGCTAGCCAGCATCAGCGCCGCCGAACTGCAGCGCCGCGTGCGCTTCACCAACCCCGAATTGCTGGGTGGCTACCTCGCCCAGGGCCGACAGGTATTGGGCGTCAGCTCACACATGGGCAACTGGGAATGGGTGCTGGCAGGGGCATCGGTTGAGTTCCCAGGGCAGGTGTCTGGAGTTTACAAACCGTTGAGCAACAAGTTTTTCGAGTATTTTGTGCGCCGCTTGCGCACGCGCCTGGGAGCCGAGGTAGTCCCGATGCTCAGTACGCTGCGGTACCTGGTAGCCCACCGGGGCCAGGGTCAGATTTTAAGCTTAGTATCGGACCAGGCCGCTGGCCCCGACGACCGCCCGTACTGGACCGACTTTTTGCATCGGCCCGCTGGCTTTTATACCAGCGTTGACCGCCTAACGCCGCAATTCTCCGCCGTGGTACTCTGCGCCAGTACCCGGCGGGTAAAGCGTGGCTACTACACTGTCACCTTCACAGAGTTGCCCGGCGATGATAAGGGCATCACCGACCTCCCCCCAGAGGCTGCCCAGTACCCGATTACGGCCTCCTTCGTGCGGCTGCTGGCCGCTGATATCCACGCGGCCCCCGAGCAATATCTCTGGACGCACCGCCGCTGGAAGCACAAAAGAAATGGGTAATGGGAGTAGTAGGTAATGGGTAATAACTTTAGTATAAACGAATTGCTACTAAAGTCATTACCCATTACCTATTACTCCCATTACCCATTACAAAAACTGCTCAATGTCGCCTAAGCCCTGGCGCACTAGCTCGAAGTCGTCGTTGGTGCAATCGACGATGGTGCTGGGCTCGTTGCCGCCAAAGCCGCCGTCGATAACGAGGTCCACGAGCGAGCGGTATTTCTCAAAAATCAGGTCGGGGTCGGTCACGTACTCTTCCAGCGTCTCCTCGCTTTCGCGCACCGAAGTACTCACGATGGGCGTGCCAAATTCCTTCACAATCTGGCGCACAATCTGGTTATCGGGCACCCGAATGCCCACCGTGCTCCGCTTCACGCCGCCGTAGCGCGGGGCGTTGGGGCTGGCCTCGAAGATGAAGGTAAACGGACCGGGTAGGGCCTTCTTGATGACCTTAAAGACGGGGGTAGTGATGCCGTGCGCGTAGTCGCTGATGTGCGACAAGTCGTGGCAAATAAAGCTAAGGTTGGCTTTATCAGGCTTCAGGCCTTTGATGCGGCAGAGTTTCTCAACCGCTTTCGCGTTATTGATATCGCAGCCAATGCCATAAACCGTATCGGTGGGGTAAATAATAAGCCCGCCCTTGCGCAGCACTTCTACCACTTGCAGAATGCGATTTTGGGGCGGGTTATCGGGGTGGATGCGGAGCAGGGTAGCGGCCATAGGGCAGAAAAGAGATTTTATATAAAAGAAGGAACAGGCAGCCGAAGCAACCCGTTCGGGTGGGCAAGGTACTACGGCGGGCGGTTTTGGCCGCTTCCCTGGTCGGTGGCGGGATGCTACAAGCACCCAACGTGCCAGTTGTTTGCGACGCCCGCCGTGGGAGGGCCAGCCGGGGGTTAATTTTGCACGCTTTACTTTCCAATTTATGTCTGAACCTGTCAAAAAGTCTGCCTTCGAGTACCGGGCGGAGTCCATCAAGCGCCGCAACCGCTATGGCACCGTGACCGTGATAATCGGCCTGATACTGGTGTGCTTCTCCTATTATTTCTACCAGGTTTTTTTCAATCCCAACATCGATACCCAGGACCGGCCAACCTACGTCTACATCCGGCGCGGTGATAACTGGCAGAAGGCCCTGGCCCAAGTCGAAAAAAGCGGGGCCGTCATCGACCGGCTGTCGCTGTATTTCGTGGGTAAGATGATGGGGTATAACAAGCCCGGCGCCGTGAAGCCCGGCCGCTACGAGCTGGTGAACAACTCCACCAACCGCCAGGTAATCAACCTGCTAAAATCGGGCCGCCAGATGCCGCTCAAGCTCACCTTCACCAACGTGCGCCTGCGCCGCGAGCTGGCCACCAAGCTCAGCAAGCAGATTGACGCCCGCCCCCAGCAGATTGACTCGCTGCTGAGCAGCCCCAGCTACACCAAAAGCCTGGGTTTCGACACCACCACGGTGCTCTCCATGTTCATCCCGAACACTTACGAGCTGTATTGGAATACTTCAGCCCCCAACCTCATGCAGCGCATGAAGTCGGAGTATGAGAAATTCTGGACGCCCCCCCGCGATGCGGCCCGCCAGAAGCTGGGCCTCACCCGCGTGCAGGTGAGCACCCTGGCCAGCATCGTGGAAGCCGAGCAGCAGCAGCATGCCGACGAGCGCCCCCGCATCGCGGGCGTGTACCTCAACCGCCTCAAGCGTGGCATGAAGCTACAGGCCGACCCCACCGTGGTGTATGCCAACGGCGATTTCAGCCTCAAGCGCGTGCTCAATGTGCACCTGCAAAAAGACTCCCCTTATAATACGTATAAATATGCTGGCCTACCCCCCGGCCCCATCGACCTGCCCAGTATCGCCAGCATCGACGCCGTGCTGCACCCCGAGCAAAACGACTACCTCTACTTCTGCGCCAAGGATGACTTTAGCGGCTACCACGCTTTTGCCGCCACCCAGCAGCAGCACCTCGTGAACGCCCATCGCTACCAGGCGGCGCTAAGCCGGGCGGGCATTATGTGAGCAACAGCCAGTTGGCGCGCCTGGCCTCGGCGGCTCGCCAACCGCAAGGGGGGTAGGGAAGTGCCACCCCGTTTCTCATCTTCGGCCAGCTTCGGCTGCTATAGGTGCCTGGCCGGAGCCAGCGAGTTGCCGAGCGGTGCTACTGCCACGGTATGCTTGACTAGGGCTGCCCCTTCTGGCCCGGCATCGTTTTGCACGCGCACCACCAAGCCGAGTAGCGTAAGCAGCACTAAAGCAAGGTAGTAGCGAAAATGAGGAGAAGTGTTCATATGGCTGACGAGCGTAAAAAATGAAGCAGAGCTTAACGTGCACAAAGCTAACCAGCTACGTTAGACCGGTAGAAATTCTTGGTTTAAACCAAGAATTTTATGGATGAATCAGGCCTTTTTCTAGTTGAACACTCAGTCCGGCAACTTTAGCTTGCCTTCCTCCTTGCCAATATGTACCAAGCTGATATTCAAATTCGCGTACGCTACGCCGAAACCGACCAGATGGGTTACGTCTATCACGGCAACTACGCGGCCTATTTTGAAGTAGCGCGCACCGAGTCGTTTCGCCAGCTGGGCATTCGCTATAAAGACCTGGAAGGGCAGGGGGTAGGGATGCCGGTGGGTGAGCTGCAAACCCGCTTTCGCCGCCCCGCCCGCTATGATGACTTACTGACTATCAAAGTGCTGCTGCGCGAATTGGCCGAAGGTTCGCGGGTTAAGTTTGAGTATGAGATTCGCAACGAAGCCGATGAGCTGCTCACCGAAGGCTACACCCTGATGGTATTTGTGAGCACGGCCACTGGCCGGCCGGTAGCTATTCCGGCCAGCGTCCGCGAAAAGCTGGCGCCGTACTTTGCCGAAGCGGAGGCCGACCTGCCACTGGGTAGCGGCCGCGCTACTCCCGGCGACGCGCCCGCCCCGGCCGCGTTTGGCAAATGATTTTTCTGATATGAAAATGTGTTGCATGTGGAGAGGTAGAAGATGAAAGGGCTTTTCCCTTTTCTGAGCGTTTCTAAAATCAATTTCTACACTTCCACATCCAGCACATTCACCACATCAACTAATATGCTTGCTCCCCCTGCCCGCCGTCGCGCCACGCTGCCTGATGTGCGCCGCCACCGCGCCTACCGCACGCTCATGGCGTGGGGCAAGCGCCGGCGGCTGCGCGGGGGCCACGTGTCGCTCTACGACGTGGGCGAGCGGGTGCTGCACGAGCTGCGTCTCGACTCGCTCGAAAAGCGCGCCGCCTACATGGCGTTCAACCTCACGCTGGCGCTGTTTCCGACCATCATCTTTCTGTTCACGCTCATTCCTTACATCCCGGTGCCGAACCTGGACGTGGATATTCTGCAGTTTTTGGCCGATATCATGCCCCACGAGTTGTATTCGGCCACGGCGGGCACCATCGAGGACATCGTACGCATTCCGCACGGGGGGCTGCTCTCGTTCGGTTTTGTATCGGCGCTGGTGCTTTCCAGCAACGGTATTATGGCCCTGCTCGACGCGTTTGAGAAGAAATATCCGTGGTTCAAGCACCGGGGATACTTTCACAAAAGACTGATTGCCACCGGACTCACTTTCATTCTCGCGCTGATTTTAGTGCTAGCTATCGCTGGCATCTTCTTCGGCACCTTCATCATCGATGCGCTGGTTTTCTACGAAGTCGTGCCCGAAAGCTCCACCGAATTCATGATTCTGGTGCTGCGGTACGGCTCCCTCATTGGGCTGTTTTTAATTACGACTTGCGTCATCTATTACTTCGTGCCGCCCGTGCACGACAAATGGCCATTCATCTCCACTGGCGCGCTGGTGGCCACGCTGCTCATTTTTCTGGTGTCTTTCCTGTTTACGCTCTACGTGCGCATCTTCAACTCGTACAACCACTTCTACGGCTCCATTGGGGCCCTGGTGGGCTTTATGGTGTGGCTGGAATTTGTGTGCATGACCCTCATTATCGGCTTTGAAGTCAACGTGAGCATCGACGCCGTAACGGGCCGGCTGAATTTAATGGCTACTACCAAGTAACTACTAGTTAATTAGTTAAAGTAAGCCTGAAAAAAAATAGTCGTCAGTCACTTGTCACTTGTCATTAATTATCTACTTTTGCAGCCCCAACCACTCATTTGGGACCTTTAGAGAGGTGGCAGAGTGGTCGAATGCGACGGTTTCGAAAACCGTTATACCGGCAACGGTATCGGGGGTTCGAATCCCCCCCTCTCTACGCTCAATAAGTAATTGCTACTGAACAATATTCCCTTGCTCAATAGCAATTACTCATTGTTCCTTGCAAAATAGAGGAGTGGCAGAGTGGTCGATTGCGGCGGTCTTGAAAACCGCTGACTGTAACAGGTCCGGGGGTTCGAATCCCTCCTCCTCTGCGTGAGAGCCCCGTTTCCGATTAGGAGACGGGGCTTTTCTTTTGTGCATAGTGAGCAGTTGCCACCGGGCGGTTGTGACGGCCGCGCCGCGACTGGTTGCAAACCGAAAACGGGGAGGGGTAGGCGCCCCAGTACGCCGCCGAGCGCAGTGGGAGTGCTGCGATGGCAGCACGGGGCTAAGTAGCGGCCGGAAAAATGCCCGAATTTTTTATCGGTTTGATTTACTGTCCACGTAGCGGGCTTTTCTGCCGGCTTCGCCGCCAGCTAGCCCGCCAGGTTATCTGATGGGTCCACCGGTAAAAGAATGTTCTTCACGGCCTAAAGCGGTAAATGGCTTAGTTTTTTGCGTTTGTTATATAATAAAAAATAAGTAATTGCACTTTAGTTTTTTAACTATTTTAATAGCCTGGATAACATGGCGTTACCCAGGCTATTTTTTGTGCTGGTAGTGGCTGGCAGGTGTACCTTCACCAACGAGTGGCTTTGAGCCAACTATTTTTTATTAACCACAGGTAATTCACTACATTAAGTTCATTTAAAATTCATGGCTGAACAGCTCTGAAATAGTAACATGCGCGAATTGGTGTGTTAAGTATTTTATAAAATGAATTTTGAATTTATAGTAAAAGAAAGAAAAGGATTTAACTACTAATCCTCCTTCTGCTAAGAAGTGCCTTTTATTCCAGCTAGATGAGGTTAAATTCAACTATCAAAAACTACCTTTTGCCAGTAATCGGGTTGCTGAAGCTTAGCTCCGTGGGAGCCCAGATTGCGCCCAATGCCGGCGAGCAGGCAATCGCGATTACGACCATCACGGAGAGCGTGGCAACCGGGCAGGACTACTCGCCCTGGCGCGATGATAACCTCGGTAACCTCGTGCAAAACTGCTGGTTGCCCACCAATTTTCAGTACACGGATGTGATGCTGAAGCTGCAGCAGACCACGGTGCTAACCCGGCTGTCGCTTTTCGACTACGAAGGGATATTTACCTCGGCGCCGGCCACGATTTATGCGCAGTACGGTACCAAGCGCACGCTCATCGGCACTTTCACGGGCGAGAGCTACTACCAGTACGTGAACATGGCCGTGAGCGGCAGCGTGACGGCCGATGCCATCGTGATTCACAAATTCAGCAACAACATTCCGGTGAAGGTGAAGGTGTTTGGCAAGGTTACTGCGGCGGCCACGCCAACGGCGCAGCCGGTGGCGCCCGCGCTCACGTTTGGGTCCCTACCCACCCGCACGGTGGGCGACGCGCCGTTTGCCCTGACGGCCAGCAGCACCAACACCGCTACTGCCTTCACCTTTGCCTCGTCGGCGCCGGGGGTGGTGAGCGTGTCGGCGGCCACGGGCCAGTGGCTGGCCACGGTGGTGGGCGCGGGCTCGGCTACCATCACGGCCAGCCAGGCAGCGAGCGCCACCTACCTGGCGGCCAGCACCAGCCAGACGCAGCTGGTGCTGGCGGCGCCTACCTCCCCTACGACAACGACCACTGCCACCACCAGCGGCAAGATTCCGATTGATGCGACGCGGTGGTACGCGCTGAGCAACGCGCCCAACAACATTCAGGCGCTGTTTGATGGCTCACTGACCACGGGTTCGATAACGGGCTGGGGCAAGATTATGCCGAGCTACGATACCTACTACACCTTTCAGCCGGGCGAGGCGATGAGCATCGAGAGCCTGCGCTTCTACGATGGGGGTAGCAACAACATGGGCGACCCGATGACGCTCTCGGTTATCACCAACGCGGGGCAGCGGGTGGCCATTGGCACCTACACGGGCGGCCACAACTACCAGTGGGAGGGCCCCGACCCCAGCCAACTCACTAATTTCAAGCTGCCTACGCCCATCAGCAACATCCGGGCGCTGGTTATTACGGCTACCTGGGGCTACCCCACCGAAATAGAGCTGTACGGTACCTACGTGCCGGGCACGCCGCTGCCCACTACGAGCCAGACGGGTATTGCGGTGCAGAAGAAAATCAAGCTGAGCCAGGAAATGGGCGTGAACGCGTTTGAGTGGGACGTGGAGAACCCGAGCAACCCCGGCGTGGTCGACGAAACCCGGCTGGCGGCCGTGAAAAACTTCACCGGCATGCGGCACTATCTCGATTGGGGCAAGCTGGAATCGACGGAGGGGAGCTTTACCTACAACCCCGTGCACAGCGGCGGCTGGACCTACGACGTGATGTACCAGCGCCTCAAAGCTGAGGGTGTCGAAGTGCTGGCCTGCCTGAAAACCCTGCCCGACTGGATGCTGGCCTCGTACGCTAGCGCCGACCGCGACGCCGAAAACGTGCCCGTGCGCTACGGCCGCGATTTTAGCAACCCCAACTCATACATCGAGCAAGCCCGGGTGGCGTTTCAGTACGTGGCGCGCTACGGCTCGAACCTGAACGTGAACCCGGCGCTGCTGCACGTCGACACGAGCGTGCGCTGGTTTGGCGACCCGGCCAACCAGGTTAAAATCGGGCTGGGCTACATCAAATACATCGAGTGCGACAACGAGCGCGACAAGTGGTGGAAAGGCCGCAAAGCCTACCAGACCGGCTTCGAGTACGCGGCCAACCTGTCGGCTTTCTACGACGGCAACAAGAACACGATGGGCGCGGGCGTGGGTGTCAAGAATGCCGACCCCAACATGCAGGTGGTGATGGCGGGCCTGGCCTCGCCCAACCCCGACTACGTGCGCGGCATGATTGACTGGTGCCGCCAAAATCGCGGCCTCAGGGCCGACGGCTCGGTGAACCTGTGCTGGGATGTGATTAATTACCACCTGTACTCGAACGATGCCAGCACCTCGCAAAACGGCACTTCTACCCGTGGCTCGGCGCCCGAAGTCTCGAATGCCGGCCAGGTAGCGCAGTCTTTCATCAAGATGGCCCACCAGTATGCCAACGATATGCCGGTGTGGGTAACCGAAACCGGCTACGACGTCAACCAGGGCAGCCCGCTCAAGGCCATTGCCATCGGCAACCGGTCGGTGCTGCAAACGGAGGCCGACTGGACCTTGCGTACGTCGCTGCTGTACGCCCGCTGGGGGGTAGACCGCACGTTCTTCTACGAACTGCACGACGACAACCCGACCAATCCCATTCAGTTTGGCTCGTCGGGCCTTATCAACGCCGACCAGACTCCCCGGCCGGCCGCTACCTTCTTGCGGCAGGCCAACGCGTTGCTGGGCGCTTATAGCTACACGGGCACGCTCAACAGCGACCCTCTCGTGGACCGCTACGAGGCCAATGGCAAAACCATTTATGCCCTGGTGGTGCCCGATGAGAAAGGCCGCACCGCCACCTACACCCTAGACCTGGGTACCGCCGATTCGGCCCGCATCTACCAGCCGCAGGAGGGCCGCTCTGCTATGCTGACCAGCCGCCTGAAAACCCAGGGCGGCAAAATAACGCTCACCGTGACCGAGACGCCGCAATTTGTGACGGCCGGCGGGGGCACGACGACGACGACGACGGCTGCTACCGCTTGCGCGGGCACGGGCTCCATTGGCTGGGAGCAGTGGACCAACGTGGGTGGCACCAGCGTGGCGGCCATTCCGGTGGGCACGGCGGCCACCAACACGGCCGTGCTGACCAAGCTGGAAACCAGCCACAACATCGGCGACAACTACGGGGCGCGCATCCGGGGCTACCTCTGCGCGCCCCTGAGTGGCAGCTATACCTTCCAGATTGCCGGCGACGACGACTCGCAGCTTTGGCTGAGCTCAGATGATACTCCGGCCACTAAAGTGTTGATGGCCAGCGTGAGCGGCTGGACTTACCCCGGCGAGTGGACCAAGTTTGCCAGCCAGCGCTCGGCCCCCGTCACCCTGGTGGCCGGCCGCCGCTACTACCTCGAAGTGCTGCAAAAAGAGGGGGTAGGCGACGACTTCGTGGCCGTGGGCTGGAACCTGCCCGACGGCACGGCCGAGCTGCCCATCGCGGGTAGCCACCTCCTGCCGTTTACGGCCCCGGCCCCCACGCCTACCCCCCCGGTTACGGCCTGCACGGGCACCGGCGCGCTCCAGTGGGAGCAGTGGACTAACGTGGGCGGCACCACCGTGGCCGCCATTCCGGTAGCCACCCCCCCCAACGCCACGGCCACGCTCACGCAGCTGGAAAGCGGCCGCAACATCGGCGACAACTACGGGGCCCGCATCCGGGGCTACCTCTGCGTCCCCCAGGATGGGGCGTACGTTTTTCACATCGCCGGCGACGATGACTCGCAGCTCTGGCTGAGTACGGACGACGTGACTACCAATAAAGTGTTGATTGCCAGCGTAAGCGGCTGGACCAGCTACCGGGAGTGGAACAAGTTTGGGAGTCAGAAGTCGGCCCCCATAGCCCTGCTGGCGGGCCATCGCTACTACTTTGAGGTGCTGCAAAAAGAGGGGGTAGGCGACGACAACGTATCCGTGGCCTGGACGCTGCCCTCGGGCCAGGAAGAGGCGCCCATCCCGGGCAGCCGCCTCATCCCATTCAGCACGGCCGGCAGCCTCAAAACCACGGCCAGTAGCTCGGCCGTCGCCTCGGCTACGGCGGCGGCGGTCACCGACGACGACGACGCGGCTACCCCCCCCGCCACCGCGCAGCTTGAGCTACAAGCCTATCCCAACCCGTTCACCGGCCACACCACGGTCGAGTTCAGCCTGCCCACCGCGGGCCCGGTCAAGCTGTCGGTTTTTGACACCCGCAACCAACTCGTGCGGCTGCTCTACAATGGCCGGGCCGAAGCCGGCGTGCGGCAGCAGTTTACGCTCACGGGCACGGGCCTACCCCCTGGTGTGTACCTGCTGCGGCTGGTGACGGCCACCAACGTTGTAACCAAGAAGTTGATGCGCGTCGATTAGCACCGCCACTACCGCCAAA
>CAZZWL010000064.1:0-31058 GCA_964657755.1 uncultured Rhodanobacter sp. | reverse complement strand
CTACCCCCCCCGCCGCGCCCGAAGCCGCCGACCCGCGTGCCGTGTGGCGCGTGCAGGTGGTGCACGCCGACCTGGCCCGCGGCGTGATTACCGTAGAAATGAGCGTGCCCGCCGACGGCCGCCCGGCCGGGCCATTTCAGCTGGAGCTGCCCGAAGCCTACGAGGGCCTGCTGCTGCCCGCCGCCGCGCTGCACCCGGCCCTCAACCTCATCGGCCCCGTGCTGCTGGCCGATGGCCGCGTGCGCCCGCGCCGCGTGGTGCTCGAGCCCGACTACCTCATCAGCGTGACCACCCTGGCCGAGTGCGCCCAGCGCGACGGCACCTTCGGCGAGCTGGCGCTGCTGAAGTCGTTCTTACCCGACGAAACCTCGCGCTCCCTGGTGGTCGGCAACCTGGTCAACCGCCTGCTCGATGAGGAAGTGAGCCACGCGGCTGGTCAAGTAGCAGGTAACAATTATCAATTATCAAACGGTGAGGAAATTAGGGATGAGAAAGAGCCGGCTGCTGACTCGGGCGCCGCAACCCAGGCACCACGCGCCGACTTCGACCTCGAGCACTTTCTCACCAAAAAGCTGTTTCGGGCCGAGCCGCTCACGCTGAGCACCTTGCCCGAGTTTCAGACTCGCAACGGGGTGCCCGAGCTGCTCGATGACCTGCGCCGCCACCACCGCACGCTGCGGCTGGCGCGGCGGCAGGGCTTCGCGGCCAGCTCGCGCACCGGCTACCAGCAGCAGCCCCTGCGCCTGGCCGACTGCTTTCTCGAACCCACCTTTCTGTCGGCCACCTACGGCCTGCAGGGCCGCCTCGACCTGCTGCACGAAAGCCCCACCGGCTACGACCTGGTGGAGCTGAAAAGCTCGGTGAAAGTGCCCGTGGCCGAGCCCTGGACCAACCACGCCGCCCAGGCCCAGCTCTACCGCCTGCTCCTGGAGTCGGTGTTCGGGGCCGATGGCGAAACCGCCGGCCGGGGCCGCACCAGCATCCTGTACTCGAATGCGGCCGAGGACCAGCCCGCCGTGCGCCCGGTGCTCCAAAACCTGGCCCTCGTGGACCAGCTGCTGGCCGCCCGCAACCAGCTCGTGGGCCTCGAACTGCAGCTGGCCCGCGCCACTGGCCCCGGCCAGGTGGCTGCGCTGCTGGCCCCGGTGCTGCGCCCCAACCTGGCCGCCGTGCCGCCCTTCAACCGCGAAAAAGCCGAAAAAACCGCCAACGTGTGGAGCAGCGCCGACCGCACCGAGCGCGCCTACTGCCTGGAGCTGACCCGCTTCGCGGCCCGCGAAATGCGCCTGGCCCTGCTCGGCGACGAGGGCCGCCCCGGCGACGCCGGCGGCCAGGCCGGCCTCTGGCTGCTGCCACAAGCCCGCAAGCACCAGAATTTCAGCCTGCTCGACGAGCTGGAATTAATCGAAGACCACAGCAACGCCCCCGATGATGCCCGCGACGGCCTGGGCCCGCACCTCATCTTCCAGCGCCCGCAGGGGGGTAGGGAGGTGAATTTTCGGGCCGGCGACACGCTCATTTTATATCCGCGCCGGGTAGGGGCGGGGCTTACCCCCGCCCAAGCGTCTGAACAAACGGCCCCGGATGCCACCCCCACGGACCTAGCAACGACGGGCGGGGGCAAGCCCCGCCCCTACAGCTTATCCGTGCTCGACGCGCAGGTAGTCAAGACCACCCTGGCCGAAGACCTCGGCGCCGATGGCCGGGTGGTGCTGGCCGTGCGCAACCGCCGCCTGGCGCCGCGCTACCTGCACGGCCACTCGCACTGGGCCCTGGAGCCCGATACCTACGACACGTTTCGGCGCGAGTGGGCGGGGCTAACCGCGTTTTTGAGCCTGCCGCCCGCCCGCCGGCGCCAGCTGCTGGCCCGCACCGCGCCGCGCCCGCCCGAAGGCTGGGACGCCGCGCGCCCTACCCCCGCCACCGAGGCCGGCGAGGTGGTGGCCCGCGCCCTGGCCGCGCCCGACTGGTTTGTGCTCTGCGGCCCGCCCGGCACCGGCAAAACCCGCTCGGTGCTGCGCGAGCTGGCCACCCGCCTCGTGGCGGAGGATAAAAGCACGCTGCTGGCCGCCTACACCAACCGGGCGGTGGACGAAATCTGCGAGCAGCTGATTGACGCCGGGCTGCCGTTTATTCGCATCGGCTCGCGACTGGGCACCTCGCCCGCCTACCGCCCGTACTTGCTCGATAATATGATTCGGGACCTGCCCACCCGCCAGATGGTGCGGGCGCGCCTCACCAGCACGCCGCTCTACGTGGGCACCATCAGCAGCCTGCTGGGTCGGCCCGAACTGTTTCAGCTCAAGAATTTCGACGTGGCCGTGGTGGACGAGGCCAGCCAAGTGCTCGAAGGCCCGATGCTGGCCTTGCTGGCCAAGGCCAAGAAATTCATCCTCATCGGCGACCACCGCCAGCTGCCCGCCGTGGTAACCCAGGAGGCCGAAACCAGCGCCGTGGCCCCCGCCGTGGCCGAATTACTGCGCGAGCAGCTCGGCCTCACCAACCTGCGCAACTCGTACTTCGAGCGCCTTTTCCGCCGCGCCGAGGCGCAGTGGCCCTATGCCCACGGCACGCTGGCCAACCAGTACCGCGCCCACGCCGCGCTGGCCGCGCTCGTCAACGACGACTTCTACGGCGGCCAACTGCGCAGCCCGAGTCCCTGGCAGCACGCCAGTCTCAACCCCAGCGCCTGGCCCGCGCCCCTCGACCCGGCCGATGCCTTTGGCGCGGCGCTGCGCCGCCAGCGCCTGGTGTTCGTGCCCACCCGCCGCCAGCCCGACGACTTTTCGCAAAAAGAATCGAGCCAGGAAGCCGAGCTGGCCGCCCGCGCTGCCCTGCAAGTGGCCCAGGGCTACGGCCCGGCCTTCGACCCCGAGGCCACGCTGGGCATCATCGCCAGCTACCGCAACCAGGCGGCCCGCATCCGCGCCCGGCTGGCCCAGCTGGCCCAGGAGCACGGGCTGCCCGCGCTGGCCCAGGTCAGCGTCGATACCGTGGAGCGTTACCAAGGCTCGCAGCGCGAGGTCATCATCGTGAGCTTCTGCTGCCACCACGAGCACCAGCTGGAGCTCATGGTGTCGCCCGACGAAACCGGCCAGGTCGACCGGAAGCTCAACGTGGCCGTGACGCGCGCGCGCCAGCAGCTGGTGCTGCTGGGCAATGAGCTGATTTTGCAGCGGGCGCCGCACCACGCGGCGCTGTTGGAAAGGGTGCGCGAGGCTGGCGGCTGGGTGAATAACGATGCTCTCACAAATGCGCAGTAAACTGCTGGCCCTGGTAGTTGCGGGGCTGTGCGCGCTACCTGGCTTGGCCCAAACTAATGCGGCCGCTGGCAAAGTTGCTTGGCGCGCGCAATTGGGCGGGGGTAGTGCCGTACTCCTTGACACCGTTACGGCGCTGCCAAAACTACTTGACCGGCTTAAAAGTGACTGGCAGTTTGTAGAAACTTTTAAAGGCTACTGGATTGGGTACACCGATGATATGTATTCCATTGCCGCGCATGGGGAGGCAGCAGTAGGTCCGCTGGTGAAGTTTATTCAGGCAACGCCCAGCTTTAAAGCCCGATATGGCGCCGTGTACTGCTTGCATTTGATTGGCATTCATAGTAATGAAGCCGGCCGCATGCATGAGGATTTTCGGAGTCTAACGGCGCGGCAGGCTCTGCGGAATTTACTAATTCAGGACGATTTGCGGCACCTGGTAATCAAATTGTTAATACGTGACCCGTGGCAGTCCGATGTGCCCTATTTAATGGCTGCTCTGGAAAAAAGGGGCACTGATGATTGGGCGTTGGTTAATAGTCTGGTACGCTATCGGGTTACGGAATTACCAATCCAGCAGCCTATTCCGGCTGATATTGGCACCGAGCTTATTAAAGTGCCAAAATTCCACTGGCGCCTTGACTTTAGGCTGGCGGCTAATGAGCAGATGCAGCAGGTCGTCGGTCGAATCAGGAAATTGCAGCCTGTGTATATTACGGTAGAAGACTCCTTGGAGCAGGCGCCGCTTTCGGGTTCCACGGGTAGCGTGTCTGAGCGCGAGCTCCCTATTAGGGAGTTTCTATATCGGATGACGGAGGTTGACTACTTACAAACGGGTAGCCGGCTTCACTATTTTGTTGATAAAGATGGCTTAACTATTTGCTCTACCCAGACTGCCTGTAAGCGACTGCTGGCGTGGTGGCATGCGCAAACGCCGGAGTATCGTCAGCAATTCAAGGAAGATGCAGCTAAGCAGCGGCTGCGTTCTCCCGGTTCGACAGGAGCTAAGTGAAAAGACGCTGTTCGCTCCACTTTAGACCTACTCAATCACCATATTGCATACGTTGGTAGCCGCCCGCCCATCGGCGCGGCGGTAGCTCCAGAAGAGGCCTTCGGTGCTGTGCGGCATGGCCACGTTGCCCTGCGCATCGAGGGCGATAACGCCGCCCAGGCCACCCGCCGGGGCAACTTTCTGGTGAACGACCAACTCGGCCGCCGCCCGCACCGACAGGCCCCGGTACTCCACGAGCGCGGCAATGTCGTGGGCCACGCAGTAGCGAATGAAAAACTCGCCGTGCCCGGTGCCCGACACGGCGCAAAACTCATTGGCGTAGGTGCCGGCCCCGATAAGGGGCGAATCACCCACCCGGCCGTAGCGTTTGTTTAGCATGCCGCCCGTGGAGGTGCCGGCCGCCAGGCGCCCGGCCTGGTCGAGGGCCACCGCGCCCACGGTGCCGTACTTGGTTCCGGGGCGGGCGGCGTTTCCCGCTTGCAACGCTTCAAATTGCCGCCAGCGCTCTTCGGTGCGAAACCAGGCGGGCGCCACGATTTCCAGGCCTATTTCGGCGGCAAACTCGTCGGCCCCGGCGCCCGTGAGCAGCACGTGGGGCGAGCGCTCCAGCACGGCCCGCGCCGCCGAAATGGGGTTTCTGACGGTGCGCACGCCGGCCACCGCGCCGGCGCGGCGCGTGGCCCCGTCCATGAGGGCCGCATCCAGCTCATTAAGGCCAGCGTGGGAGAAAACGGCGCCCCGCCCGGCGTTGAACAGCGGGCAGTCTTCGAGTAGACGCAGGCTGGCTTCGACGGCGGCCAGGCTGCTGCCCCCGGCGGCCAGCACCGCGTAGCCGGCCGCCGTGGCCTGCGTGAGCGCCTGGCTATAAGCGGCTTCCCGCGGAAAAGGCGTCCCGCTGGGGTGCAGCCGGCCCGAGCCGCCGTGCAGTAGAATGGTGAAAAGGGGCGGGGCGGGGTTGGTCATGAAACAAAAGTAAACCGGTAGCTTGGTGGGCCATCGTTGCCCGGCTCTCAAGGGCAAGCTGAAGCTAGAGCTGGTGGTGTTCAGTGGTGGCACGGTGGCCTTCAAAAAGGACCAGCCCTACGAGGCCGGCGTGCTGGCCCGGCAACGGGCGGGCGCGGTGCTGGCCCAGTGCCAGAACTCGCTGAACGCCTATCAGCTCACCAAGGCCGACCTGCTGCCCTACATCCCGGTGGTGCCCACTGGCAACGGCGAGCTGATAATCCGGTAGGCCGATGGCTGGCTGCTGGTGCCCCCCCAGCGGCGGCCGGGGGGGTAGGAGTATCGGTAGGTAGGCACGCAGCGGTAGATGCTACCCCTGGTTATTGCGTATTACCGGCCAGCGGCGCGTTGCGCTGTTTTCCTGTCTATGCCTGATACTAATCTTCCCCTTCCTCTCCCCGGCTTTGTGCGGGTGCGCGGCGCCCGCGAGCACAACCTCCAAAACGTGGACGTCGATATTCCGCGCGATGCGCTCGTCGTGTTCACCGGCGTCTCGGGCTCGGGCAAGTCGAGCCTGGCCTTCGGCACGCTCTACGCCGAGGCCCAGCGGCGCTACCTGGAGTCGGTGTCGCCCTACGCGCGGCGGCTGTTTCACCAATTATCAGTGCCCGAGGTCGATAGCATCGACGGGCTGCCGCCGGCCGTGGCCTTGCAGCAGCAGCGCGGTGCGCCCACCACGCGCTCGTCGGTTGGCTCGGTCACGACGCTCGCCAACCTGGTCAGGATGCTCTACTCGCGGGCCGGCGACTATCCTCAAGGTCAGGGCATTATCTATGCCGAAGGCTTTTCGGCCAATACCCCCGAGGGCGCCTGCCCGCGCTGCCACGGCCTGGGCCGGGTGTATGAGGTGACCGAAGCCTCGATGGTGCCCGACCCCTCGCTCACCATCCGCGAGCGGGCCATCGCGGCCTGGCCCCAGGCCTGGGGCGGCCAGAACCAGCGCGACATCCTCGTGACGCTGGGTTACGACGTGGACCGGCCCTGGCGCGAACTGCCCCAGCAGGAGCGCGACTGGATTCTCTTCACCGATGAGCAGCCCGTAGTGCCGGTATATCCCGGCTACTCGCCCGCCGAAACGCAGCGCGCCCTCAAGCGCAAGGAGCCGCCCAACTACATGGGCACGTTTTCGAGCGCCCGGCGGCACGTGCTGCACACATTTGGCAACACCCAGAGCGCGCTCATGAAAAAACGGGTGCTCCAGTACATGCTCAGCCAGGAATGCCCGCTTTGCCACGGCAAGCGCCTGCGGCCCGAGTCGCTGAGCGTCACCTTCGCGGGCCTCGACATTGCCGACCTGGCGCGCCTACCCCTCCAGCAGGTGGCGACCCGGCTGCGGCCCTACGCCGAGGGCACGGCTACCGCCCAGCGGCACGACGCGGCCCACCCCGAGCAGGCCGAAGTGACGCGCCGCATCACGCAGGACCTCTGCGCCCGCCTGGCGGTGCTGCTCGACCTGGGCCTCGGCTACCTGGCCCTGGAGCGCGGCACGCCCACGCTCTCGCCCGGTGAGCTGCAACGCCTGCGGCTGGCTACCCAGCTGTATTCCAACCTATTCGGGGTGGTGTACGTGCTCGATGAGCCCTCGGCTGGCCTGCACCCCTCCGATACCCAAGCCCTACTAAAGGCCCTGGCCACGCTGAAAAAAGCTGGTAACTCGCTCTTCGTAGTCGAGCACAACCTCGACGTGGTGCGCCAGGCCGACTGGCTCGTGGACGTGGGCCCCGCCGCCGGCGAGCAGGGCGGTCAGATTCTTTACAGCGGCCCGCCCGCCGGCCTGGCCGACGTGGCGCAGTCGCAAACCCGCAAGTTCCTGCTCGACCGCGGCGCCCTACCCCCCCGCGCCGCACGCGAGCCGGTGGGCTGGCTGCGGCTGGCTGGCGCCACCCGCCACAACCTGCGCGGCCTCGACGCGGCCTTTCCGCTGGGGGTGTTTACAACTGTGACGGGCGTGTCGGGCTCGGGTAAGTCAACCCTGGTTAGCCAGGTGCTGGTGGAGTTGGTGAGCGAAGCGCTGGGCCTGAAAATGGCCGAAGCCGAGGCGAGTGGGGCCGAAGCAGCCGAGGAGCTGCCGGACCTGGCCGACCAGGGCGAAACGGTGCAGGGTAAAATCACAGCCGGGCTGGACGTAGTAAAGCGCCTCGTGCGCGTGGACCAGCAGCCCATCGGCCGCACGCCGCGCTCCAATATGGCTACCTATACCGGCCTGTTTGACCACGTGCGCAAGCTCTTCGCGGCCACGCCCGAGGCCCGCAAGCGCCGCTACGACGCCGGCCGCTTCTCCTTCAACGTGGCCAAGGGCCGCTGCGAAACCTGCCAGGGCGAGGGCTTCGTGATGGTGGAATTGTTGTTTCTGCCCAGCGTGTACTCGCCCTGCCCCACCTGCCACGGCACCCGCTACAACGCCAAAACGCTCGAAATCACCTACCAGGGCAAGAGCGTGGCCGACGTGCTGCACCTGACCGTGGACGAGGCCTGGGCATTCTTCGCCGATGAGCCCAGCGTGCGCCGGGCCCTCACGGTGCTGCGCGACGTGGGCCTGGGCTACCTGCGCCTCGGGCAGGCGGCCACCGAGCTGAGCGGTGGCGAGGCCCAGCGCATCAAGCTCGCCACCGAGCTGCAGCGCCAGGCCCGCGCCCACACCCTCTACGTGCTCGATGAGCCCACCACCGGCCTGCACCCCGCCGACGTCGAGCGCCTGCTCACCCAGCTCAACGGCCTGGTCGAGGCCGGCCACTCGGTGCTGGTGGTGGAGCACGACATGCGCGTAGTGGCCGGCTCCGACTGGGTCATCGACGTGGGCCCCGGCGCCGGCGACGAGGGCGGCCGCATCGTGGCCGCCGGCCCGCCCGCCGCCGTGGCGCAAGCCAAACAAAGCCGCACCGCGCCCTACCTGGCCCGCTTCCTGGCCGAGGGATAGGGAGTATCTGCGGCAAACAAGAACGTCATTCCGAGCTTGCCGAGGAATCTCGCTCGCCTCGTTGAGCGATACCCGAACGGCCTGCGCGAGATTCCTCGGTAAGCTCGGAATGACAGCTTTAAGCAAGGGTTAGCGTGTACTTATTTGCCGATTCATAAATCCTAAAGTAAACTGACCACCAGCTTCTTAAGTGCGGCCGTCTGTCCCCACTCCGCGAGGCGGCCCCGCACGGCCGGCGGCACCACCCGGCCGGTGCGGGCCACGAGGTCGGCATAGGCTTCGAGTAGTTTGCGCAGGTTGCGGGGGGGTAGGGCCGGCAGCTCGGGCAGCAGCGCGTCGAGCATCTGGCGCAGGGCATCATCCGTTGCGGGCGAGATGGCGCGGAGCGGGGCCAGGTTGTCGGCCAGGCGCGCTACTGGCGCATAATCAGCCGCGAGTAGCTGGCCCAGCACTTGGCCCAGAGCTGTTGGCACGAGGCGCTGGCTGGCGATAGCTTGCAGCATCACTTCCTGAGCCAGTGCCCGGCAAACGGGCGTTTGGTGTATCAGGCCCACGGCCAATAGTAGGGAGGCCGGCTCAGCCAGCGCCGGCCCCGGCAACAGCAGGCCGTGCAAAGCTTGGGTAAGCACATCGCGGCTGGTGGCATCGGCATCGTTGCGTGCGGCGGCCACGCGCAGCGCGTGCCACTGCAAAGGGGCCGGGTAGTGGGGCAGTAGCACCTGCAAAAAAGGGTATTCGGTAGCCAAGGCCAGCTGCTGCCAATAGCGCTGCTGCGGTAACACTTGCGTGGCATGGGCCGAATACAGCAGCAGGCTATTGGGCAGGGCGCCGGGGGCACCATCCGGCAACAGGTGTAGCTCCGTCCAACGCTCCGTGATGGTGGGCTGGCCGGGTTTCCACTTGTCTACGTACGATTTACTCTGAGCCTGCAGCTCCCATCGGGGCTGCCAGGGCCGCCGCACGCCGGGACATTCCGCCGGGGTCAGTCTATCCAGTTCCGCAAATTCGCCCGCGGGGTATTTGGTGCGGGCCGCTACGGCCCACAGCCAGGGTAGGGCTTCCAATACGGTGCTGGGCAGCGCCCTGGCCCCCGGCAGCAACTGGGCCAGCCGCGCCGTAACCTGCCGGAGCAGCGACTGATGATTTTCGGCCGAAGCTGGTAAAGGCTGCTGTTCTGCGCTCAGCAGCCAGCCCAGTAGCTCGCGCAAGCCCTCATGGCTTAGCTGTGGCAACAGGGCGCGTGCCGCCGCCGCTTCGGCCGGGTGCGCGTGGGCCGTGCGGGCCAGGGCGAGCACCAGGTCAGCGGGGTTAGGCTCTTGCTGAGCTTGCTCATAGGTTATCAGACGGCTAAGCAAGCTGCTGGGAGCCAACCAGTATGGGGCGTGCGTCGGGGTGCTGAGCAGGGGTAGGGAGAGGCCACGATGCAGCAGGCTTTCGGCAAAGCTCAGGCGCTGTTGCTCCAGGGCCACCAGCGGGTCGCTGGCCTGGTGGCGGCCGAGCAGCGGTACCTTGGCTACGCGCAGCCGCCGAAACCCGGCGTGCCAGCTCAGCAACAGGGCCTGCGTTAACCCAGCGTGCCCCTGCGTCGAATTACCCGCCAAGATGGCCTCGGCTTGCGCCCCACTTTTGCCTTGCAAAAATGGCAGCATCTGCGCCACATACGGCGCCAGTTGCGCTGCGTGGCCGGCGGGCAGCTGCCCGTGCAGCCGCAGCAGGCCATCGAGCCAGCGTTCCAGGGCGGCGGGGTCGTCGTGGCGCAGCACCTGGCCGGTGAGGAACAGCAATTCGTGCCAGTCGGCCACCGGCGCGATGGCCGTGGCGGGCGAGATATCCGGCACAAAGTGCGTCCGCGGCGCGTAGGTGGCGGGGGCTTCGGCGGCGGGCGCGGGGGTAGGGGCCGCCAGCCAGGGCGCCAGCGCAGTGCGGGCGGCGGAGCCCAGCAACTCGGTCTGGTCGGCGAGCGTGGAGAGGGCTTCGGCCGTGTCGGCGGGGGGTAGGAGGGGCTTTTTGGCGGCCAGCAGGTCGGCCAGGCCCTTGGCGGCGCGCTCCTGCACGGTGGCGTCGGGGTGGGCGAGGGCAGCGGCCAGCAGCCGGGCCACGGCGGGCGCGTGGGCGGCATCCTGCCTGGGTAGCTTAGCCAGGCAGGCGAGCAGGGTTTTGAGGCCGGTTTTGAGGTCGGGCCGCAGCAGCAGGTTATCGGCAGATTGCAGCAACGGAGCCAGGGCAAACCCCGGCTCTGGCCACACGTCTTTCAATTGCTCGATGGCAAAATTGACCACCAGCGGCAGCGGGTGAGCCAGCAGCTCCGTCAACTCAGTTTGGCGGGCCAGGCGCTCGGCCCGCGTGGGCTTTAGACTCAGAAACAGGTCCTTAAACCACGTCAGCAGCGGGCGGCGAAAGTCGCGACGCAGCGCCAGCAGGCACCGCGCGAGAATGTCGTCGCGGTCGAGGTGGTGGGTGGCGATAAGGCGCGCAAGCATTTCGTGCCATGTAATCCATCTCCTATCTATATGGTCTACTGTCTGGGCAAATCCCCAATTTATTTCCGTGTCGAACTCAAAAAAATACGGAATACTTCGTTCAAGTAAGTCCTTGTTACGCCTAATGCGCTCAAGAATAAGGTCTTCAACGGCAGGTAATAATTCACCTTCACGGAGCCAGGGGAAAGATTTAGTGAGTTGAGTTAGGTCTGTCAGCTGGCTCTTGGTAAGCTTAACCCCCGCTTTTAAGTAGCTATGTAATTGCCAAAGTGTGTTGGCCTCTTTGCTGTAATTGAATAACTCAGTAACGCCTGACAGGGCTAACAGCTTGGCGGTTGGTACTATGAGCGCACTTGATTCTAGCTTCAGTAAAAAGTCAAAATTCAAGCTTCTTAAGGAGCGACTATCTGCAGTATTGCCTAGCCAAATATCCAGCCATTCGGGCCGCCGGCGAACCAGCAGTTGGCAAGCATAATCCGTTAGTTCATCGAATGACAAGAACCCACTTGTAGACGTAGAAACCGATGGCTGACTCAGTACCCATAAGCTGTTGGCAAAGGGAGGTGCCAAGGCTTCTTTTTTAGAGTAAGTCGCCAAGCGTGTTAAAAAAAATAAAGATTGCTGTAACTGGGTTGGGCCTTTCTCCCAATGTTGTTCTCCTTTTTGCCTGATATTTTCTAGCTCGCTTGCCAAGGTTTGAACCCGTTTGCGGATAGCTACTATTCCCTGTTTGTCTAGCGCTAACAGAAAGGGTACTAGCTCTGCTGCGCTTTGATGGAGAATGATTTGCTCAAAAATTTCGACGGTAGATAGCATTTTATAATTAATAACGTTCTGTTTATCAGTAAAATGTGATTGTGATTTGATTCCTACCCAAACCGCAGCTGCGCCGCCAGCACGTGCTTGCACAATCCACGCTGGCCCTGGTGCGCGGTGAACCACTGGCAGGTGCAGCGCGGGGGCTCGGGGCCGCCCACCAGCACGGTGTGCCACACGTCGGAGCCGCGCACGCGGGCCTCGGTGCGGCCGCCGGGGCCCACGCCCACCAGCCGCACCTCGTCGGGCGCGGCGAGCAGGGCGCGGGCATTTTTGAGGCGCGGGTTAAGCTGCAGAATGCGGTCGGTGCGGAAGGGCAGGCGGCGGTAGAAATACTGATTTTCCGTGAGGTCGAAGCCCAGCAGGCCCATCGCCGAGAGGCTGGCGCAGAGCCGCGCCACGGTGCCGGGCGCCAGGTCGTGGGCCAGCCCGAACAGGGTCGGGTTGAAGGCTTCGTTGGCCCGAAACAGACCATTGGCCCCCGCCAGCCACTCGGCGGGCAGCTCGTCGAGCAGCTCGCCCAGTTGGGTGCCCTCGCCCGAAAAGCCCCGGTTGGCCCCCGCCGACAGCGCCAGCAGAAACTCGTGGCCGCCCCCCAGCTCCAGCACCACGGCGCTGGCCTGGCCGCAGGGGGTAGCGTACAGGCGGGCGGCCTGGGCCAGCGGCAGCAGGCCATCGAGCAGGCGCAGGCGGTGCGCGCCGCCCACCCGCACGGCCCCCGGCCCAGCCACCAGCCCAAAATGCGGCCGTGCCCCGCGCAGCGTGAGAAACAGGTCGGCCTTGGCCGCGCCGGCCGGCAGGCTGTGCAGCAGCTGCGCCACCTGGGCGCGGCCGAGGCGCAGCTGCTCGTCCATCTGGGCGAGGTAGCTCTGGGCGGCGGTGAGGCCCTTGAGCCAGCGCAGGGGCAGGGCCACCTTGCGCTCCGTCACGGTGCCGGCGGCGCGGGCCAGCGTCACTTCTTGCTGGCCCACGGCGAGGCCCACCGGCTCGTGGCGGCCAATGCGGGCCAGCGCGTTCACCATCGGCTCGTTGAAATCGACGTTGGTGGTGCCACTGGCCACAAATTCGCCATCCAGGGCGGCCGGCCCCAGGTCGAGGCGGGCGTACACGCCGTTGCACGACGAAAATGCCTCGAAGCGCAACCGCGCCGCGCCGGCCGTGACGAGGGGGTCGCGCAGCACCGCGCCCAGCGGCACGAACCGCGCGGCCACCACCTTGGCTAACGTGCTTAGCCCCCGCGCCGCCAGCCACGCGTCGCGCAGCTGCCCCTGAAAGAAGCAGGCTGCCCCGCTGGCCGGCGCATCCTCCGCGTAGGCCGCCAGTTGCAGCGAATTACCAGTAGAAGTAGCCACTAGGGCCGATGGCTGGGCGTAGGCGTAGGTTAAGTCCGACATGGGTGGGTAGGGAATAAGCCGCTTTGGTTTGGCAAAGATGGGGCAAGTTAGGGAAAAATACTAAAATTATTGGCAAATATTTTAGTAAAAATACTTGTGCCAAGCACCCTGGGCTAGGCGCTGCGGGGCGGCGTGCGGCGCCCCTACGGGCACGGTGACGCGGGCTGCTTCAGCAGCCGCAGCGTGGCCCGCCAGGCAGTGGCCCGCCAGCTGGCAAGTAGCACCGGCGCTGGAAGGCCGGGCCGGGCAGCAGCCGGCGGAGGTGCCTGGCGGGGCCTCCGGGCACGGGCCCGGCGCTCAGCTGCCCACGAGTGGGGTGGGCAGGCGGCTGCGGATGGCCTGCAGCTCGCCGCGCTCCAGGGGCTTGTGCAGCAGGGCCTCAACCAGGGGGTAGCGCCGGGATTTTTCCAGGTCGGTGAGGGCCAGCGAGGAGGTCAAGATGTAGATGAGGCAGCGGCCGCGCAGGTCGTTTTCGTAGGGGGCCAGGGCCTCCAGAAACTGCCAGCCGTTCATAACTGGCATGTTCAAATCCAGGAAAATGACCCGTGGCAGGTCTTCCTTGCGCTGCGGGTCCAGGGCAGCCAAGGCTGCTTCGGCCGACGTGAACGACCGGATAGTATCGGCAAAGCCTTCGGTCTGAATAAGATGATTGGCCAAGAAAAGGGCCAGCTCATCGTCGTCAATCAAGAAGATTTTCATCGCTGGGGGGCGTAAAGCAGAGAATAAACTGCGTGCCGACTTCCACCTGGCTCTGCACGCTGATGTGGCCATTCATGGCTTCTACGTGGGCTTTCACCAGGAAGAGACCGATGCCCCGGCCGGCCGGCGCCGCGTGAAAGCGCCGGTAGAGTTGAAACAGCTCGTTGCCCACCCGCTGCTGGTCAAACCCCAGGCCGTTGTCGCGCACCGTGAGGGTGACCTCCCCGCCGGGGGCGGTGTGGCCCGCCACCTCAATCCGCAGGGGCCGCGCGTTGGAGCGGTACTTGATGGCGTTGGAAATCAGGTTGTGGAAAATGCTGTGGAAGTAGGCGCGGCTGCCCCGGAGGCGCAGGTCTTCGGGCAGGGTACTCACCAGGTGGCCGCCGCCCGCGTGCAGGGGCTCCTGCAGGCCGAGCAGGGCCTGCCGGCACACCGCGGCCACGGCCACGGGCTCGGGGCGCTGGCCCGCCTGCTCGTCGCGCAGCGAGAGAATACCCGTGACGTCGGTGACCACCGCATCGAGCTGGCGCAGGCTGGTGTGCAGGCGCTGCAGGGCCTCCGCAAACACCGGCGCGTGCTTGTCGAGGCGCGGCAGCAGGTCGGCGTAGCCCAGGGCATTGGCCAGGGGCGAGCGCAAATCGTGCGAGACGATGTAGGTAAACTGCTGCAAATCGGCATTCTGGCGGCTTAGCTGCTGCGTGAGCTGCCGCTGCTGCGCGGCGGCCTGCTGGCGCTCCGTTACATCCTGCATGGCCCCCAGCACCCGAATGCCCTGCCCCTGGGCATCGCGCAGCAGGTAGCCCCGGTCGAGCACGGTGGCCCACGAGCCGTCGGCCCGGCGAAAGCGGTACTCCTCCTGCCAGAAGTCGGGGCCAGGCCGGGCCACGGCCTGCTGCCGGCCCTGCACCACCCGCACCGCATCGGCCGGGTGCACGGCCTGGGCCCACTGGCTGCGCGGGGTTGGCTGCGGGGTGAGGGGGTAGCCAAACAAGTCGGCCCACCCTTCGCCCCAGTGCACGGTATCGTCGGCCACGCTCCAGTCGTAGATGGCATCGCTGGTGGCCTTCAGGGCGTAGCGAAAGCGCTCGTTGCTGTGGCGCAGGGCTTCGGCAGTCTGCGTTTCCTTGGTGAGGTCGTGCACCACGCCCACGAGCTGGTAGCAGCGGCCGGTTTGGTCGCACACGGGGGTCACGCTCACTTCGCCCGTGACCCGGCCGGTAGGATAATCGGAGGTTTCCTGCCACGTCACGCGCGCGCCGCTGGCCACGGCCCGGCGGTAGTGGCCCAGCACCAGGCTCAGCGAAGGCTCGGGAATAACTTCTTCCACGTAGTGCCCCACTACCTGGCTCATGCGCAGGCCGGTCGTGCGCTCAAAGGAATCATTGACGAAGACAAACCGGTAGCGCTCCGGCGGCTCCACGAGCAGCACAAACGTGACGTCGGCCAGGCTATTGAAAATGATGCTCAGCTGGCGCTCGCGCTCCAGCAGCGTGGTGCTCAGGTGCAGGCGCTCGGCCAGCGGCTGCGCCAGGCCGTGCAGCGCCCCGCCGGCCCCCGGCAGGGCAGGCAGCAGCTGAAACTCTACGCCCAGGGGGCCGGCGGGGTGGGGCACCGTGGCCTGGTAGCGCACTACCTCGCCGGCCGCCGCCCGGTCCAGCTGGTGCTGGTGCTGCGCCGCCTCACGCGGGGCCAGGCTGGTGGCAAAGCGGCGGCCGGTGAGCTGCGCGGCCGGCTGGCCCAGCAGGTGGGCATACTGGTCAGTAACCCGCTGATAAACACCGCGCTGGTCTAGGACGAAAGCCGCCTCCGCGCTGCGCTCAAACAGCGCCTCGGCAGTTGGCTGGTCTGGGGTTGGCATGGCCGGTAAAGCTAGGCGAGAAATGGGTGGATACCAGCCAAAACCAGCGCCTGCTGGCGCCGCTCCACCGGCTGGCGGCAGGGTAATTTCCACAAGAATACGAATGCGTCTGCGCCTGCGTGCTGGCGCCCAGGGCACTGTTCCGGGCTCGCCAACGGCCGGGGTTACCCGCCCCCAGGCCGGGGCCGCATGGGTTGCTTAAGCCTGGCGCGGGGCGCGGGCCCGCGCGGCTTCTATGGCCAGCACCACAGCCGCCCCCAGCGTGTAAGCCAGCATATCGCCCCACTCAAACTGGCTGCCCAGCACCAGCCGCGCCACCGGCGACTGCTGCCAGCCCACCCAGCGGAGCAGGTGCGCCAGCTGCGCCAATTCGATGGCGTAGGAAAGTAGCAGCGCCACCGCTCCTACCCGGCCCGCCGGGGCCGACCAGCCGCTTTTCAGCAAACAATACAGCAGGATAGTAGCCAGAAAATCACCCACGTAGGGCCGCACGAAGCGGTCGTGGGCGAAGCGGGCGATGCCGGTTTCCAGGCCCAGCAGCCCGGCCGCGAGCAGGAAGTAACGGTGGTGAAAGCGGGACATTGGCAAGGGGCGGCCGGTGCTTCAGGCGCGGGCGGGGGGGTAGGCAACCGGGGCTTCGGCTACCGGCGCGGCGGGCGGACTGGCCAGCGCCGGCACCCCATCCAGCGCCCGAATGCGCGCCGCGTACTCGGTGGGCAGCATCGCATTCTTCAGCCACTGGCTCAGGGCCAACTGCTTGGTGGCGCGGTAGAAAGCCAGCGCCGGCCGCAGCCACGCCCCCGTGCCCAGGCCCAGCTGCCGGCGCACGGCGGGTGGGCACACCAGGCCCTGCACCCCGCCCAGCAGCCAGTAGCGCGGGCCGCCCAGGTGCTTGCGGTACTGCCGGTAGAGGTCGGTGGTGCAGTCGCTCAGGGCCAGGTCGGCGGCCAGGTGGCGGGCCCGGTCGGCCTGCCAGGCGGGGTAGGAAGTGGGCAGGTCGGGGATGCCCATGCGCCGGCCCACCTGGCAAAACACGTCCGTTATTTCGGCGCACTCGGCCGGCGTAAGGGGGCGCTCCAGCAGCTCGAAGGCCCGGATGGAGTACGCGATAAGTAGGTACAGCACGTCGCGGTAGGCCCAGCCGGGGATGCGCTGGCCCCGGCTGGCTTCCACCGCGCCGTGAATGGCGGCGATGGTGTCAATGGCCTTTTCGGCCCCGGCGCGGTCGGCAAACACGATGCGCCGGGCGTAGTCCACCGTCGAAAACAGGCGGCCCAGCGGGTCGGCCGGCAGCCGCCCGGTGAAGTAGAGCCAGTCCACGGCCTTGTTGAGGGCAAACTCGGCCGCCGCCCCGGCGAAGATGAACAGCACCGTATCGGAAGTGCCCCAGATGCGGCGCACGATGGAGCCAGGAGCCACGAAGTATTGCATAGGCTGGGGCAAGGCAGCCCACCGGCCAGCGTGGGCGGGGTAGGCGAGCTGCTTTGAGGTTTATTTTACTTTGAAACACAAAGCTAATAGATTCCGCCCAGTTTTGCGTCTCTGCCCGGCCAGCTTACAGCGCGCCGGTCAGGAACTGGGCCTCGCCCATGCCGAACGACCAGTCGGCCGGCGTGTTTTCACTCACGCTGATAATGAGGTCGGTAGGGGCGACGCCGAGGGTGGCGAGGCGCTCGCTCATGGCCTGGTACATGGCCTGCTTCTGGGCGGTGGTGCGGCCCTGCTGCGTAATCTGGATGACCACGAGGTTAACGGTGCGGGGGTAGCCCAGGCCCGTATCGAGCGCCCGGATGAGGCCGGGCCGGTGCTCGTGAAAAATCTGGTACTTATCGAGCGGCGGCGCGGCAAAAAACTCCACCATCACGTCCTGAATGGTGTCGGAGAGGGCCGTGATTTGCGCCTCGGTGCGGCCCTGGGTGATGTCAACGCGAACTAGCGGCATAGGGTAGGGGCTCCCCAAAAGGAGCGGGAAAGTACGTGACCGGATACGGCCGGCCGGGCGGATGAGTTGAGAATGAGCGCCCCGCCGGCCGCCGCTCAGCCCGCGGCGCGGGTGGCCGGGCCCCAAAGCGGAAAGAATCTGGGGCGCCTTCGGTGGCCGATGCCGCCCGCGCGCCGCGCCGGGGCCGCCCCCGGAAGCAACTTTGGGCGGCCCCCAGTGCCCTTAGCGGGCTTATTCGCTCCTATGAATTCTAAAATACTCCGCACGGCCTGCCTGCTGGCCGCCCTCGGCAGCGGCCCACTGCTAAGCCAGGGCCAGCGGGCACCCGCCGCCGCCGCGCCCCCGGTGGCGGGCCGCCTGACGGGCACCGTCACCAACGGGGCCACGGGCGAAGCCGTGGGCTACGCCGCGGTGGCGGTGCTGGGCGCCGCCGGCGCGCCGGTGGGCGGGGGCGTGTGCGGGGGCGATGGCCGGTTTGTGCTGCCGGGCCTGGCGCCGGGCACCTACGCCGTGCGGGTGAGCCTGCTGGGCTACGCGGACCTGACCCGGCCCGGCGTGGTGGTGCCGGCCGGCGGCGGCGAGGTGGCGCTAGGGCCGCTGGCGCTAGTGGCCACGGCCCAAAAGCTGGGCGAAGTAGTGGTGCGGGGCAACCGGCCGCTGGTGGAAGAGCTGGTGGACCGCACGGTGTACCACGCCGAAAACGACCAGACCACCCGCGGTGGCGACGCCACCGACGTGCTGCGGCGCGTGCCGCTGCTGAGCGTGGACCTGGACGGCAACGTGAGCCTGCGCGGCAACCAGAACATCAAGGTGCTGCTCAATGGCAAGCCCTCGACCCTGCTGGCCAACAGCGTGGCCGACGGCCTGCGCCAGCTGCCGGCCGACCAGATTGCGCGGGTGGAAGTCATCACCTCGCCTTCGGCTAAATACGACGCCGAGGGCGCGGGCGGCCTCCTCAACATCGTGACCAAAACCAACACCCTGCGCGGCGGCCAGCTGGCCCTCGATGGCAGCGGCGGCACCCGCTCGGGCACCCTCAACCTGAACGGCGGCTACCGCACCGGCCCTATGGGCTTCGCGCTGGGCGGCTTTGGCCGGGCGGGCTATAACACGCCGGGCCGCTTCACGAACGAGCAGCTGACGACTGACCCCCTCACCGGCGCGCAAACCCGCACTACCCAGGCCGCCGACACCCGCCAGCACCAGCTATTCGGGCGCTATACCCTGGGCTGGGATTGGGACCCGGACAAGCATAACTCGCTGGCCGCCGCGCTCACCTACGGCACCCGCAACGCCACCACCTACCAGGATGGCCTGGCCACCGCTACCACGCCGCTGGCCACCGGCCGCCCCGCCACCTCGGTGCGCAACGGGCAAACCACCGACGCGTCGGGCACCGTCGATGCCAGCCTCACCTACACCCACGCCTACGCCACGCCCCGGCGCGAGCTGAGCGCGCTGGCCCTCTACAGCCGCAACAACCGCACCTATAGCTTTAGCAACGACACCTACGCGGCCAGCGAGCCCGCCCAGCTGGGCCCGTCGGGCAACGACAACCCGAGCGCCAACCAGGAGGTGACGGCCCAGCTCGACTACCAGACGCCCACCGGCCCTACCCAGCTGCTGGAGGTTGGGGTGAAGGACATTCAGCGCCGCGTGACCAGCGACTACGCCTACTACGGGCAGCTGGCTAACTCCCAGACCAACAATTCTTTTGCCTATGCCCAGCAGGTGGCCGCCGGCTACGCGGCCTACACCCTGGCCCTACCCCAGGGCTTCACCCTGAAGCCGGGCCTGCGCTACGAGTACACCGCCATTCGGGCCGATTTCGGCACCGGCGCCGGGGTCGACCTGCCCAGCTACGGCGTGCTGGCGCCCAGCGTGAGCCTGCTGCGGAAGCTGCGCAGCGGCAACGCGCTGAAATTGATTTATAATCGCCGCCTGCAGCGCCCCTCGCTCCAGTTTCTAAACCCTAATCTGCAAGCTGCCAACCCGCTGATTCAGACCCAAGGCAACCCCGCGCTGCGCCCCGAATACACCCACAACTACGAGCTGGGCTACGGCACGCTGCTGGGGCCGGCCAACCTCAATTTCTCGGTTTTTGCCCGCCACACCACCGGCTCCATTCAGAGCGTGCGCACGCCGCTCAGCGACGCGAATTATCCCGGCGCGGTGCGGGTCGACTACCTCAACATCGGCCAGGAAAACGCCTACGGTGGCAGCGCCTTTTTCAGCCTCGACGTGGGCACCAGCCTCAGCCTCAGCGGCGGGCTCGACGCCTACTACGCCGTGCTGCAAAACAACGTGGCCGACCCGCGCTACGCCGCCCGCCACGCGGGCTGGGTGGTGGGCGGGCGCCTCGCCGGCAGCTACGCCCTGCCCAAAGGCTGGAACGTGCAGGTATTCGGCTTTTACCGGGGGCAGTTGGTGCAGCTGCAGGGCAGCCAAAGCAGCTTCGCGGTGTACAGCATGAGCGTGAAGCACGATTTTGCCGGCAAGAAGGGCAGCGTGGGCCTGGGGGCCGAAAACTTCTTTTCGCCCACCAACGCCGTGCGTAGCGACCTGGCCAGCGCCCTGCTGCGCCAGCAAAGCACCACGGTGCAGCACCTCACGAGCTTCAAAATCTACCTGAGCTACCGCGTGGGCCAGCTCACGGCCGAGCCCCGCGCCCACAAAAACGTGCGCAACGACGACCTGAAAACCGACGAGAACGGCGGCGGCAGCCAGGGCAGCGGTGGCGCGCCCGCCGCCACCCGCCCCGCTAGCCCCGCGCCGCCGGCCCCGGCGCCCGCCGGCAAGCCTTAGTCCTTACCCACCAGCGCCGGCACCGCGCCCGCTTTCTTCCGCTTGCGGCCATAAATGCCCAGTATCAGCAGCGGCAGCAGCGTCAGCTCGGCCACCACCCCAAACAGCAGCGTGAGGCCGATGAGCAGGCCCACGTAGAACGTGCCGTCGAACGACGAGAACAGCAGCGTGCCGAAGCCGCCCACCAGGATGAGCGAGGTGACGATAACCGCCTGCCCGGCCAGAATGTAGGTGCGCCGCACCGCTTTGAACAAGTCCGGCTCGTGGCTCATGGTGAGACGCAACTTGCTGATAAAGTGAATGGTATCATCCACCGCGATGCCGAAGGCAATGGTGAAGATGATGCTCGTGCTCACCTTCATGCTCACGCCGGCCAGCCCCATCACGCCCGCCACCACCAGAATGGGCAGCAGGTTGGGGATGAGCACCACCACCGTCATGCGTACCGACCGGAACAGCACCAGCACAATCAGCGTGACCATCGCCACGTCAATCGCCATACCCTGTATCATGTTCAGGGTCAGGTTCTCATTATTCTTATCGATGAGGTTGGACGAGCCCGTGAGGCGCGTGCGTAAAACGGTCGTATCAATGCCCGTGCGCAAAAAGTGGCGCAGCGCCCCATTGAGCGCATCGGCCCGGATGCTGCCCACGTCCACCATGCGGCCGGTGAGGCGGCCGGCCGAGCCGTCGGGCAGGGCCAGCGCCCGAAACTCGGGGCGCTTCCGGAACTGCCGCAGCGGCCCGCGCAGCTGGGCCATGCCCGCCGAGTCGGGGGGTAGGCGGTACTCGGCCAGCCCGCCGCCGTGCAGCGCCTGGTGCACGGTGCGCACCAGCGTGGCCGGCGAGGCCGAAAACTTGAGGCCGTAGGTGGTGGCCAGGTAGCGCTCCACTTTCGCGGTTTGGGCCAGCACGGCGGGGTCGTACACGTCGCGCCCGCCGGCGGGCTTCAGCTCCAGCTCGAAGGGCCGCACGCCAGCGAAGTGGTCGTTGAAAAACGCGAAATCCTGCCGTACCGGGTCGCTTTTTGACAAATCATCGAGCAGCGACGAGTTGATGCGCACCCGCATCGCCAGCCCGACGCTTGCTATCAGAATGAGGCTGCTAAGCGCATAAATGAGCCGCCGCCGCCGCAGCACGCCCCCAAACAGGCGGCCCAGTACGCCGTCCCAGTCGTGGCCGTGCTGGCGCGGCTGGCGCAGGGCCGGCTTATTGAGTAGCACTAGCATAGCTGGCAACAGCGTGAAGCTCAAGAAGAACGCTAGAATTACGGCGATGCCCGTAAACAGCCCGAAGTTGTGAATGGGCCGGATGGTGCTCGTCATCAGCGTAAAAAAGCCGATGCTCGTGGTGAGCGCCGACAGCCCCGAGCCGAAGCCCGACTCCTTCATGGTGGTGCGCAGCGCGTGCCGCTTGCCCGCGCCGTAGCCCAGCTCGCTCACGTAGCGGCTGATAATGTGGATGGTATCCGACATGCCCACCACGAAGAGCATGAGCGGCAGCAGGGCCGTCATCAAATCAATGCTGATGCCGCAGGCGCCCATCACGCCCAGGCCCCAAATGATGGCCCCCACCACCACCACCAGCGGCAGCACTACCCCCCACCAGGTGCGAAACGTGAGCCACAACAGCCCCATTACCAGTAGGAAAGACAGCGACATGAAGATAATCATCTCCCGCTGCAGGCGGTCCACGAACACGGACTGCGCCACCGCCTTGCCCGCAAAGTGCACCCGCGCCGCCGGCAGCCCGGCCCGCGCCAGGCCCGCGCGCAGCTGGGTCAGCAGCGAGTCGCCGGGCGGCTTCTTGAGGTCGGGCGTGGTCTGGATGACCAGCGCCACGGCCCGCGCGTCGGGGCTGAGCACGTTGCCCACCAGGCCCGGCGTTTTATAAATCAGCGTCGAGTCGGCGGCGCGGCGGCCGGGGTCGGCGCGGTACTCGGCCGGGTGCAGGTAGGGCAGGGTGTAGGCCCCGAGGCCCTCCACCACGGTTTGACTGAGCGTGGTGGGGGAGATGACGTGCAGCACGTGGCGCTGCCGCCGCGCCACCCGCGTGAGGCTGTCCACCTGGGTGAGGAAGGCCGGCGAAAAGGCCGTTTGGCCCGGCCCGGCCTCCAGGGCCAGCAGCAGGTAGTCGTTGTCGTTGCCGAAGCGCTGGGTGTAGCCCTGGTAGTAGTCCAGGTCGGGGTCGCCGGCGGGGTAAAAGTCGTTGAAGTTGTAGTTGAAGCGCAGCTGAGCGGCAAAGTAGCCGGCCAGGCCCGTGAGCAGGGCCAGCACGAGCAGCGTGAGGTAGGCAGTTCGGCGGAGGGGCATAGGCAGCAGGAGCGGGGCCTCGGCGAGTCCGCGCGTGAAACACGGCCCCGCACCCGCTTCGGCATATCCGAAACGCTTTGTACTTTAGAAGCCGCAACTACTCCTAACCCCCCGGTTTTACCAATTGTTTCCCTTTCTGCTTATGAAAAAGTCCCTGCTCGCATTTGCCCTGCTGGCTTCGGCCGCCACCGCCTTCGCCCACGACGGCGACAAGCCCGCCAAAGGTAAAAAAGCCGACCACTGCCCCGCCGCGGCCGCCGCCAAGTGCTCATCAGGCATGGCCGGCACCAGCATGGCCGGCATGCCCGCCTGCTGCCGCGCCAAAATGGCCGCCGCTAAGGCTAGTGCGCCCGCCACGGCCGAGGTGAAAACGAAGACGATTTCGCTGTAGCATTTCGGGATTCTGTACTTCAAAAAGCCATCCTCGTGGGTGGCTTTTTGAATTTACAGCAAAGATGAATATCGGCCCGGTTTACTGAGCGGACGCCCGCGCTAGTGGGTAGGCTGGAAGCTGCTTTCGCGCAGGTAATCAGGCTGAGTAGGGCCAGTTCTCCCCCCTTTTTATTCTTACCTTAGCCCCCGAATTGACTTATTCCTATAAAATGAAACGGACTATCCTCTTCATTGCTGCCTTTTTCTGCTTCGCCATTACTACCCACGCCCAGGCGCCGCATAAGGAATTGGCCACCGCCATTCTAAAAAACAACGCGCCGGCCGCCGAAACCCTGCTCACCGCCGGGGCCAACCCCAACGCCGCCGTGGAGATAGTGCCCGGCTTCCCCACTACCTACCTCATTACGGCCGCCGCCAACGGCAGCCTCGACCTAGTGAAGCTCTTGCTCAAGCACAAGGCGCTGGTCAACCAGGCCGATGGCTTCAAAACGACGGCCCTCATGGCCGCCGCCGGCAAAGGCAACAAGGCGATGGTGGAACTGCTGCTGGCCAGCGGCGCCGATGCCAGGGCCAAGGACGACGACGGCAAGGATGCCCTGGCCCTGGCCAAAGAGGGGGGTAGCACAGAAACCGTGGCCCTCTTGGAGCAGCGGCTGAAATAGCCGGCCGTGGTGGGCAAGGCCGGCCGGCGCTACTTTTGCCCGTCCGCCACCCGCCTACCCCCATGCGCCAGTACCAAGCCCTTCTCCGCGAAATTCTCGACCACGGCACCCTCAAAACCGACCGCACGGGCACGGGTACGCGGTCCATCTTCGGCCCGCAGATGCGCTTCAACCTGGCCGAGGGCTTTCCGCTGGTCACCACCAAAAAGGTGCATTTGAAGAGCATTATCCACGAGCTGCTGTGGTTTTTAAAGGGCGATACCAACATTGCCTACCTGAAGGCTAATGGGGTAAAAATCTGGGATGAGTGGGCCGATGAGCACGGGAACCTCGGCCCCGTGTATGGGCACCAGTGGCGCAGCTGGCCCGACGGCCACGGCGGCCACATCGACCAGATTACGCAGATTATCAACCAGCTAAAGACGCAGCCCGACTCGCGCCGGATGGTGGTGAGCGCCTGGAACGTGGCCGACCTACCGGCCATGAAGCTGCCGGCCTGCCACGCCCTGTTCCAGTTTTACGTGGCCGATGGGCGCCTCAGCTGCCAGCTCTACCAGCGCTCGGCCGACGTGTTTCTGGGCGTGCCCTTCAACATTGCCTCCTACGCGCTGCTTACGCTCATGGTGGCCCAGGTGACGGGCCTTGCGCCCGGCGAGTTTATCTGGACCGGCGGCGACACCCACCTCTACAGCAACCACCTGGAGCAGGCCCGCCAGCAGCTGGAGCGCGCCCCGCGCCCGCTGCCCACCATGCGCCTCAACCCGGCCGTGACCGATATTTTTGGCTTCCAGTACGAAGACTTTCAGCTGGAAAGCTACGACCCCTGGCCGGCCATCAAAGCGCCCGTCGCGGTGTAACTTGGCAGCTATGACAACCGCCGCATGAGGAACCGGAATTTGGCGCTGCTGGGCGCGCTGCTGCTGGCCGCCGGGGCCGCCCAGGCCCAGGAAGGCTACGCGGCCCCCGGCTTCCCGATGCTGCCGCACCGCCGCCCCCTACCCCCCACCGCGGCGCCGGTCCCGCTGCGCTCGCCCGTGCTGCCCCGCTTCTGGCACGAAGCCGACCCCGCCCGGCAAGCCGCCGGCCGCGACCAGTTTTTTGAGTTTGTGTCGGCCCAGGCGCAGTACCCCGAGGCGGCCCGCCCGGCGGCCGACCAGCCCCACGTGCTCATGCCCACGGGCCGCATTTTTGTGAGTATCCAGGTGCGGCCCAATGGCTCGGTGCGCCAGCCCCCGCGCATCACGCGCCGCGAGCTGACAAACCCCGAAGCCGCCTATCCCCCCGCCGCCATCCGGGCCCTCGATGCCGAGGCCCAGCGGGTGCTGGGCGCCCTGCGCTTCGTGCGCTCACCCGCCACCCAGGATTCGCTGGTGGTGCCCATGCGCTTTATCGCGAAATAAAAATCCAGACTCCGTAGTGCCTTATGCTGAGTCTACTAGCGGAGCTGCTCGAAGGAATCGTTGTTTTCATCGCCCGGCTGCTGGCCGAAAGCCCGCTAGCCTATGTGCTCGATTGGCTGCTGCTGGCGCTGGTGCGGATAGTGCGGGCGGTGTGGTTTATTTTGGGATTCAACAGTTCTTTTAGGCGGGTGAAGTAGTAGTGAAAAAGGGGCTTTTTTATTTGTGTTTTTTTAATAATTCTTTGAACTGATTATCGAGTTTGTCACGAAGAAATTTATCAAAAATGCTTTTAAAAGCTTCATTGAGCTGATTTATAAGGCGTTTTTACCTTTGTTAGCGACCGTTGGATTTGGCATCTAAATTGTACTTCTGGTGGTCCGCCCACCAACTCGTCCAGCCATGCGTATTTCCCCACTCTCGACCTTACACCGTTCGCTAATTGCTTTTAGTGCCCTGCACCTGGGCTATGGCCCGCGGGCTATAGTACTGGCTACGCACCAGGTGACGGAAGCCGACCTGCATCGCCACCAAGCCGACTGGAAGCGCCTGCAGGCCCTGCGCAATGCCGAACAAGTCAACAACGAGGTGGGCCTTCGCTCGTCCGCCTCGCGCGATACCACCGCCTAGAGCTGCGCCAGCTGCGCCGCATTGGGCAGCGCGAACTGGCGGGCCCCTACCCGCCTCACCGGCCGCAGCGCGGCCACGTTCGCCGTAAAAGCCGCATCGGCCGCCAGGAGCGCGGCCGCCCGAAACAGCCCTTCGTGGCAAGCTATACCCGCGGCCTGGGCCGCCCGCAGCACGGCCGCCCGGCGCACCCCCGCCACGCAGCCGCTGGCCAGCGCTGGGGTATATAGCTGATTATCTTTAAACCAAAAAATAGCTGCCGCGCCGGCCTCCGCCACGTGCCCGGCCGCATCGCAGAGAATGATTTCATCCAGCCCGCGCTGCTGCCGCTCGCGGGCCGCGCGCACGTAGAGCCAGGCCTGCGGGCCCTTGCAAAAGCTCAGCGGGGAGGGCATGGTGTGCGTTTCGCGCGCAAAATCGGCGTGCGCCACTGCCGAGTCGTCGGCTCGGAATGGTTCGGCGGTGGCCAGCCACTCGACCGCCTCAGTGAGCGGCGTGTAGCGGCCCCCCCCGGCGCGCCACAGCTGCAGGCGCAGGCGGGCGGCGGGCAGCCCGTGGGCGGCCGCCAGCCGGGCCAGGGTCGCTTCGAGGGCGGTGGCCGTGGCCAGGGCCGGGGGTAGGGCTAGGTGCAGCGCGGCGGCGGCCCGCTGCATGCGGGCCAGGTGGCCGGCGGCCAGGCGCAGGCGACCTTCGGTAAAAATCAGCGTTTCAAAAAAGCCGTCGCCAAAAGCCAGCCCCCGGTTGGGCAGGGGTAGGGCGGCGGTGGGCAGCAGGGCGTTGTTGTAAAGCAGCATCGTTAAAGCAGGCAAGGCAGCTGGTGAGGAGCGGGGCCGGGTCGCAGGAAGCTGCTTGCCAGGCTAGTACCAATACGTTTGGCTAGATAAGCCCGAATTTCTTGCCCGGCAGCGCCCGTATTACCCCGCTGAATTCCAGTGCCAGCAGCAGCGACGCCACGGCGTGAATGGGTAATTGCGCCCGCCAGGCCAGCTCATCCATGTGCAGCTCGCGGCCGGGCGCGGCGGCCAGCACGCCCACCAGGGCAAACTCCTCGGCCGTGAAGTCATCGGGCGAGTAAGAGGGGGTAGGCTGAAACTTCCCGCTCTGGTACAGCGCCGCGTCCCAATTTAGGAGCTGCTCCAGGTCGGCGGGCTGGGAGTAGAGCGCGGCTTTATTGGCCTTGATTAAGTTGTTGCAGCCCGCCGACGCGGCCGACGACACGTTGCCGGGCACGGCCAGCACGTCGCGGTCGTAGCTCAGGGCCAGCTCGGCGGTGATGAGGGCGCCGCCCTTCTCGGCGGCTTCCACCACCACCGTGCCGTCGGCCAGGCCCGCGATGACGCGGTTGCGCTGCGGAAAGTTGTAGCGGTCGGGCTGGGTGCCGAAGGCAAACTCGGTGAGCAGGCCACCCGTTTCGCGCATCTTCTCGGCCGTTTTGCGGTGCGCGGCGGGGTAAATCACGTCGAGGCCGGTGGCCATCACGCCCACCGTGAGCAAGCCTTCCTGCAGGGCGGCGCGGTGGGCCAGGATATCGATGCCGTAGGCCAGCCCGCTGACGACGAGCGGGTTGTGCGGCACCAGGCCGCGCACCAGGGCCTCGGTTTGCTCGCGGCCGTAGTCGGTGGCCTGGCGCGTGCCCACGATGGCCACGGTTTTGGGCGCGTTCAGGTCGGCCGGGCCCTGGTAGTAGAGCAGCACGGGCGCGTCGGGAATGAGCTTGAGGCGGGCCGGGAACTGCTTGCTGGTGTAGAACAGAATCGCTACCCCCTCCTTTTCGGCCTTGCGCAGGCTGGCTTCGGCCTGGGCCAGGGCCTGGCCGCGGGCGGGGCCGGTCAGGATGTTGACGGTCGCCTCGCCTACCCCCGGAATGCGCCGCAGCTTGCCCGGCGGCAGCATAAACACGTTTTTGGCCGAGCTGCCGTAGCTCATCAGCTGCCGCGTCAGCTGCGGGCCGATGCCGGGCAGCAGCGTCAGGGCCAGCTCGTGGTAGAGGTCGTCAGAGGTAGGAGCAGGCATTCGAAGCGGACGTCAGATAGGCATGACGTTCATATATAAATGAATTGGGTATACGGCGCGCCCTTACTCGCCTTTCTGCGCCGCGTCGATTTCCTTCTTCAGATGCACCAGAAAGCCGCGCACCTTTTCCAGGCTCTGAATCACGTCAATCTTGTCCTTGAGCTGGCCGCCCTTCTGCTTCAGCATTTCGCGGGCGCCGGCAATGGTGTAGCCGCGCTCCTTCACCAGGTGATAGATAGTGCGAAAGATGTCCACATCGGCCTGCGTGAAGAGGCGGTTGCCCTTCTTGCTCTTGCGCGGGGCCAGCTCGTCAAACTCCGTTTCCCAGAAGCGGATGAGCGAGGTGGCTACGCCGAACTGCTCGGCCACCTCGCCGATGGTAAAATACTGCTTGGTAATGTCGCGCTCTTTGTAGGGCATGGGGGCAGGGGTAGGGGCGGGGTTGCTAGTTAGCAGAAAAAGGCTGGTTCAGCTTCGCAAGATACACGGCGGCCCGTGGCCGCTCCCTACCCCCCGCCGCGGGCCGCAAGCGCCGGTGGGTGAACCGCCGGTTTCGCGCGCGGGTTTAAGCAGGCTACCTTTGCCCCGCCGTTGGCCCCGCCACCGCGGGCCGTTTTTACCTCAGCTATGTCGCTTCCCACCGCCGCGCACGTGCGCCAGCAGTTTCTCGATTTCTTCGCTTCCAAAGGCCACCACATCGTGCCCTCGGCCCCGCTCGTGGTCAAGGACGACCCCACGCTGCTGTTCATCAACAGCGGCATGGCACCCTTTAAGGACTACTTTCTGGGCAACCGGCCCGCGCCCTATAACCGCATTGCCGATACGCAGAAGTGCCTGCGCGTGAGCGGCAAGCACAACGACCTGGAGGAGGTAGGCTACGACACCTACCACCACACCATGTTTGAGATGCTGGGCAACTGGTCTTTCGGCGACTACTTCAAGAAGGACGCCATCAACTGGGCCTGGGAGCTGCTCACGGACGTGTATAAGCTCGACAAGGACCGGCTCTACGTGACCTACTTCGAAGGTGATGCCGCCGACGGCACCGGCCCCGACACCGAAACGCAGGCCCTCTGGCGGCAGTACACCACCGACGACCGCATCCTACCCGGCAATAAGAAGGACAACTTCTGGGAGATGGGCGATACCGGACCCTGCGGCCCGTGCACCGAAATCCACATCGACCTGCGCTCGGACGAGGAGCGCGCCGCCACCTCGGGCCGCGAGCTGGTGAACGCCGACCACCCGCAGGTGGTGGAGGTCTGGAACAACGTGTTCATGGAATTCCAGCGCCTGGCCGACAAGTCGCTCATCAAGCTGCCCGCCCAGAGCGTGGACACCGGCATGGGCTTTGAGCGCCTGATGATGGCCGTGTCGGGTGTGAAATCGAACTATGATACGGATGTATTTCAGCCGCTTATCCAGTTCATCGCCAAGGAAGCGGGAGTAGTGTACCACGGCACCTCGCCGGCCACCGTCACCGACCTGCCCGCCACCGAGGATGAGAAAATCGACATCGCCATCCGGGTGCTGGCCGACCACATCCGGGCCATCGCCTTCACCATTGCCGACGGCCAGCTGCCTTCCAATGTGAAGGCCGGCTACGTCATCCGCCGCATTCTGCGCCGGGCGGTGCGCTACGCGTTTTCGTCGCTGAACCAGAAGCAGCCCTTCCTCTACAAGCTCGTGCCGGTGCTGGCCGACCAGATGGCCAGCATCTTTCCCGAGCTGAAAGCCCAGCAGGCGTTCGTGACCCGGGTGATTGAGGAAGAGGAGATTGCGTTTCTCAAAACGCTCGAAACCGGCCTGCGCCGCCTCGACGCGCTGGAGGAAAGCGCCCGCCAGAACGGCAACGTTATCGACGGCCGCACGGCGTTTGAGCTGAGCGATACCTTCGGCTTTCCGCTCGACCTCACGGCCCTCATCGCCCGCGAAAAGGGCCTGACCGTGGACGAGGAAGGCTTCAAAACCGCCCTGGCCGAGCAGAAAAACCGCAGCCGCAACGCCCAGGAAACCGAGCAGAGTGACTGGGTGACCGTGACCGAGCACGACGCGCCCAACGAGTTTGTGGGCTACGACCGCGACGAGGCCACCGCCCGCCTGCTGCGCTACCGCAAAATCGACAAGAAGGGCAAAACCGAGTATCAGCTGGTGCTCGACCAGACGCCCTTCTACGCCGAGAGCGGCGGCCAGATTGGCGACACCGGCTACCTCGAAAGCGACTTCGACAAGGTGCGCGTCATCGACACCAAGAAGGAGAACGACCTCATCATCCACACCACGCTGAGCCTGCCGCTGGAGCTGACCACCGAGCTGCGCGCCCGGCCCGACGTGGCGCGGCGCACGCTCATTCGCAACAACCACACGGCCACGCACTTGCTGCAGGCCGCCCTGCGCCAGGTGCTGGGCAGCCACGTGCAGCAAAAAGGCTCGCTGGTGAACGAGAAGCTGCTGCGCTTCGACTTCTCGCACTTCACGAAGGTGACCGAGGCCCAGTTGCGCGAAATCGAGGGGGTAGTAAATGAGCGCATCCGCCGGCAGATTCCGCTGGTCGAGCGCCGCAACGTGCCCATCGCGGAGGCCAAGAACCTGGGCGCGATGGCCCTGTTTGGCGAGAAATACGGCGACTTCGTGCGCGTCATCACCTTCGATAAGGAGTACTCGGTGGAGCTGTGCGGCGGCCTGCACGTGGCCAACACTGGCAGCATTGGCTACTTCAAAATAGTGGCCGAGAGCGCCGTGGGCGCGGGCGTGCGCCGCATCGAGGCCGTGACGGCCGGCGCCGCCGAAGCCTTCGTGGACCAGCAGCTCGACCTGCTCGGCCAGGTGCGCGAGGCCCTCGGCAACCCCCAGCACCTGCTCACTTCGCTGGAAAAGCAGACCGAGGAAATCGCTACCCTGCGCAAGCAAATCGAATCGTTTGCCCAGCAGCAAATCAACCAGCAGAAAGCCCAGCTCGTGGGCCAGGTGAAGGACCTGGGCAGCGTGAAATTCCTGGCCGCTCAGGTGCAGGCCGGCAGCGCCGACGACCTCAAGAAGCTGGCCTACGACCTGCGCCAGGCCGTGCCCGGCCTCGTGCTGGTGCTCGGCGCCGAGCTCGACGGCAAGCCCCAGCTGGCCGTGATGCTCGACGACGACATCGCCAAGGCCGGCAAGCTCAACGCCACTACCCTGGTGCGCGACCTGGCCAAGGACATCCAGGGCGGCGGCGGCGGCCAGCCGTTCTTCGCCACGGCCGGCGGCAAAAACGCGGCCGGCCTGGCCGCCGCCCTGGGCCGCGCCGAGGCCCTGGTGGCGGCCAGCGCGTAGGCGGGGGGTAGGGACGGGAATGCGCACAAAAAAGCACGCTGGGGCGCTCCAGCGTGCTTTTTTGTGCGGTGGCTGAGCCGCCGCTGGCAGTTCGCTACGCCTGAAACTGCTTCATCATTTCCCGTTCCTGCGCGGCGTGGTTGGCGGCAAACTGCGTGCG
>CAZZWL010000063.1:0-31448 GCA_964657755.1 uncultured Rhodanobacter sp. | reverse complement strand
AACCTCACTCACTTCTTTAACGCCTTAAACTAAAGACGATTTACTCAGTTGTTTCATCCCATCTTACAAGCTTACGCTTGTTTGGCGAGATGCCTCATATTTTTGTTTATTTCCAACATTCAAAGAACGATTGTTGCTCCCAATTGAAGCGACATAGTGGGCTGATTTTCAACCTCGTTTCTTGCCGTTTGCAAGCCCTGTTTGTAGTTGGGAGTGCAAAGGTAAGAGTATTTTTTTACTTTTCAAATTTCGTACGGAAAAATTTTAAATTTTTCGTTTTGACCTTATTAAGTTAGTCGCCTCCTATTGAAGCGGGGTGCAAAGGTACGGTGGGCTTTTCTGGTTCTGCAAGAATTTGCGGAAAATTTCTTGTCTCTGCCCTTTATGTACCAACGCGGCGATTAATACATGCTGGCTAGTCAAAGAGTTCCCCAGGCTTTGCTCTATTTCTAACAACTTGCGTTCTTAGGTTTTCCCGTAGGCCTTTTGCCGTTTTGGGACTGCAAAGGTATGGGCACTTTTTGGGTGAGCAAGCGTTGATGCACGAAATAGATTACTGAAAGGCTGTAAGTAGCTGATTGTGTCGGGGAAATTTTCACTAAGCTTCGTTCATTCGAGCGAATATTTAATGCAGGTATAGTACTTCCATAGCTGAGATGGCACCCACTTTTTCCGCTATACTGACGGGACACCCTAACACTACATAATTGGCAAATTCCATATGTAGCAAACACCAAGTGTGTTCGAGATTGAAAGTATAGCCGGGAAACTGACCCTCGCGGTGATAAATGTGGATTAAATCGGCGACTATTCCTTCTTCCAGCCAGTTGGCAGGAAAATCGTCTACCCAGTGATAGTCGCCATTTTCGATAGAGCCGGAGAAATAGACAGAGGATGATGGGCCGAGTACTTGCGCAAGCAGTTGAACAAAGGCTTCGTTCAGCTGCTTACTTTCTCGCAGGTTAGGTGGCCACTCACCAAAATGCTGGTTAATATTTTCAGGGGTGAAGCTACTTGTGTAAGGAATACCCCACATTTGCGCTAGCTCTCGGTACTTGATAGGAATCAGTTTATCGTCAGTGGCTGTTGGGCCACTGACGTCGTATTGCCTCCAAAAAGCGGCGCGGGCATTTATTTCTGCGATGCCGTTGCTTTTAAACGACTATTCTCCAAGTGGAATACGATGGTCTATTCCGATGGGAAACAAGATTTTAAGGTAAGCATCGAAACCCGTGGGTAGACAGTGCTGCTGACCTGGAATGTAAGGCACATTACTAAGCCACTCAAGCTGGTTAGTTAGCGTTATCTGCCGGAGCATATTCAATGTCGCCTTGTTGGCAGCTACCGAAATAGCGTGCTCACGCGGTCGGGACCAACGCTAACGATACGAATGGGGATTTGGAGTTCTTTTTCGAGGAAAGCCAAGTAATCGCTCAACTCTCGGGGAAACTGGGCGGCGTCAGTGACTTGGGTAAGGTCGGTGTGCCAGCCAGGAATGGTAACGTACTCCGGAGTAATAGTTTCGAGTTGGCCTGGGTCAGGCAGGTTAGGGGTGCTTTCGCCAGTGGCGGTGCGGTAGTTGGTGCAGGCCTGGATTTCGGCAAAACCGTCGAGGACGTCGGCTTTCATAAGATGAAGTTCGGTAACGCCGTTGAGCATGATGGCGTAGCGCAGGGCGGGTAGGTCTATCCAGCCCGTGCGGCGGGGGCGGCCGGTGGTGGAGCCGAACTCGCGACCAGCCTGGCGGATTTGCTCGCCGACTTCATCAAGCAGTTCGGTGGGGAACGGGCCGCTACCGACGCGGGTGCAGTAGGCTTTGGTGATGCCGTATACCTTATCTATGTGACGGGGGGCGATACCGAGACCAGTGCAGGCGCCAGCGGCGATGGTACTCGACGAGGTGACGTAGGGATAAGTGCCGAAGTCGATGTCCAAAAGAGAGCCTTGGGCACCTTCGGCTAGAATACGCTTGCCTTGGGTGAGGAGGTCATTAAGGAGGTATTCAGTGTCGATAAGCTGGAGAGTGCGCAGAAATTCGACAGCGGAGAAAAACTCGGCTTCAAATTCGGCGATTTCCAATTCCTTATTATAATGACTGGCGATGCTCGCGTGGTGAGCCACGGCCTCTTTATAGCGCTCTTGAAAGTCGGGTAGCAGAATATGGCTGACGCGCAGTCCTACCCTCCCAATTTTATCGGAGTACGTGGGGCCAATACCCTTGAGCGTACTACCGATTTTGGTGTTGCCACGGGCTTCCTCGCTGATGCGGTCGAGGGCGCGGTGCGAGGGCAGGATTAGCTGGGCTTTTTTGGAGATATAGAGGTTTTTACTCCAGTCTACCCCCCTATCAGTGAGCTTTTGCAGTTCGCCGCGAAAGACGACGGGGTCGAGAACAACGCCGTTGCCGACAATATTGAGAATATGAGGATGAAAAATGCCGCTTGGCACTTGGTGCAAGACGTGCTTAATCCCATCGAAAGTGAGCGTGTGGCCAGCATTGGGGCCGCCCTGGAAGCGGGCTACCGCATCGTAGGTGGGCGCTAACACGTCCACAATTTTTCCTTTTCCTTCGTCGCCCCACTGGAGGCCTACTAATACGTCTACGGGCATTTTAATTTGTGTTTATCGTCCTTTTTATTCGCCTACCCCTAGGCCCTGCTCCAAGCTAATGGATAGTGGAGCTAGAGCAATTGCTGGGAAATAAAAAAGATAGGGTTCTATGACAAAAAAACAGCCGCCTAGGAGGCGGCTAATAAGAGTTGCTGGCGGGCGGCGGCTTCGTTGGCAGCTATGGTAAAAATGTTGTTTAGCTTGGTAAGCGCCAGCATTTTCTTAGGGTGGTCGGCCGGATTGATGAGGACTAGCTCGCCGCCACGACTACGAAACTTAGTGAGCAGCGAAACCAGCACACCAATCCCGGTGCTGTTGATGTAGCGAACGCCGGACAAGTCTACCGCGCAGTTGATGACCGCATCGCCGAGGTGCTCGTTGACGGCTGCTAGCAGCAGTTGGGTGTCGGGGCTGCCGACGAGGTCGCCACCCAGGGAGAGGTAGAGGATGCCGTCGGTGAGGGTGCTGGTAATGGTCATTTAGGCGGGTTTGCCGGACTCGAAAGCAGGATGGGCGGCGGCTTTAGCGCGGCAGTCGCCGCAAATACCGTACAAATTTAGGGAATGATGCAGGATATGGAAGTTGAGCAGGTCCCCCACCATCGTTTGGATACCGTGAATGCGAGGGTCGCAAAACTCCACCACCTTGTGGCATTCGGTGCAAATAACGTGGTCGTGCTGCCGATAGCCGTAGCTTTTTTCGTACTGCGCCAGGTTGCGGCCAAACTGGTGCTTGCTAACCAATCCCTGCTCCACCAGCAAATCCAGCGTATTGTAAACCGTGGCGCGACTCACCTGCAGGTTGCGCTCCTTCATGCCCGCATACAATTCCTCCACGTCGAAGTGGCCCGAACGTACGTAAATTTCTTCGAGAATGGCGTAGCGCTCGGCCGTTTTGCGGAGGCCTTTATTTTCGAGGTGAGCGGTGAAGATTTTCTTGACCTCTTCAAGCCGGTCCGTATTAAGCGGAGCTTGACTGGCGGCGCTGGGCGTGTGCCGGGCCGCATAGCCGGTTTCGGAAGAGCCACCTACCCCCTGCTCTACCTCATCGGTCGGCGGGGAAGCTGTTTGCGTTTTATTCACTGGATGCTGCATTGTGGATGACGAACATTGCATAAGCCGCGCCGCCCGCATTAAGTTTTAGAACGCGAAATAGAGGGGGTAGTGATTGGCGCAGCCGGGGTTGAAGGCAGCCTGGCACACCGGGCACGTATTGCCGCACGCCAGGTAGCTGCTGATACTGAGCGTATGGCGGCAGTTGCCGCAGTACACGGCCTCTTCCCCAAACTCAGCCCTCGGCCACACCACGGGTGCATGGCCGGCCGCCTCGCGGTGGCAGTCGATGCAGGCATAATACGTGTCGCAGCACTTGAATCGGATAGCGATGATGTCGCGCTCCGAGTGCCAATGGGCGCACTGGGTACGCGCGTTCACGGCGGTACCGTGGACAATTATACTGGGCGTGACACTCACGATTCGAAGCGCTCTACTTGCAGTACACCATTCACTTTGCTCAGGCGCTGGATGAGCTTATTCAGGTGGTCAGTATCGTTAACAAATACCATAATTTGGCCTTCGAAGAACCCATCATTCGAGTCGACGGTGATGGAGCGCATATTCACTTTGAGGCTGGTGGAGATGATGCGCGTCACGTCGTTCACAATCCCTACCCGGTCGGAGCCCTTCAACCGAATGCCGGCTAGGAAGGCCAACTCCAGCTGGTCGGTCCACTTGGCGCGCACAATGCGGTTGCCGTAGTTCGACATCAAATCGACGGCGCGGTGGCAGCTGGTGCGGTGAATGATGAGGCCGGTTTCGGTTTCAAACCCAAACACGTCGTCGCCCGGAATGGGATTGCAGCAGCGGGCTAGGCTGTGGTTGAACTTGTCGGTGCGCTCGCCCACCACGAGCATATCGGGGCGCACCCCCCTGATTTTCTGCACCTCGTGGTCAAATTTTTTGGGCTCGAGCACTGAGTTGGCCCGGTTGGCGAGCGGCAAAGGCTTAAACAGCGAATCGCGAATTTCCCGGCCATCGAGTTGGCCCACGGCCAGGCGATAGTAGAATTCCTGGGGAATAGGAACGTTGAAATACGTGAGCAGGCGCTGAAAATTCTCCGGCGTATTCTCTACGCCAATTAGTTCCAAGCGCTTTTCCAGAATAAACTTGCCATCGTCGGCCTTAGCGCGCTTGTCATCGCGCAGAAAGTCTTTGATGCGAGTTTTGGCTTTGCTGGTAATCACGTAAGTGAGCCACTCGGGGGTAGGGCGCTGCTTGTGCGAGGTCAGGATTTCGACCTGGTCGCCGTTGCGCAGCTTATAGCTAAAGGGCTCCAGCTTCTGGTTGACTTTGGCCCCGAGGCAGTGCAGGCCGATGTGCGTGTGAATGTCGAAGGCGAAGTCCAGTGCCGTCGCCTTATCGGGCAGGATGACCAGCTTGCCCTTGGGTGTGAAGGTGTAAACCTCCTTTACGAACAAATTCTGGCGGAACTCGTCCATGAATTCGAGCGCGCTGGAGTTGTTGGTTTCCAGCATTTCGCGCACGCGGTTAACCCAGGCTTCGAGCGTCGATTCGGGTTGGAGGCTGCCAGTATCCTTGTATTTCCAGTGCGCGGCGTAGCCTTTTTCGGCAATGTCGTCCATGCGCCGCGAGCGGATTTGCACCTCTACCCACTGGCCGGGGTGCGACATCACGGTGGTATGCAGGCTCTCGTAGCCGTTGGCCTTGGGTGTGCTCACCCAGTCGCGCAGGCGGTCGGGGTTGGGCTGGTAAAAGTCCGTAACGATGGAGTACACCTGCCAGCAGGCGGCCTTTTCCTGCTCGGGTGGCACATCGAGGATGACGCGGATGGCAAACAGGTCGTACACCTCCTCGAAAGTGACGTTTTGTTTGCGCATCTTCTTGAGAATCGAGTAGATGCTCTTCGGCCTACCCTTGATTTCGTAGTGAAAGCCCTGCGCTTTCAGCTCCTCATCAATGGGGTGCACAAACTCCTTGATGAAGCGGTTACGCGCACTCTGGCTTTGCTTGACCTTGCCCTTCAGCTCGGCATAAATCTCAGTATCGGTATATTTGAGGTGCAGGTCCTCCAGCTCCGTTTTGATGGCGTAGAGACCCAGGCGGTGGGCAAGCGGCGCGTAGAGATAGATGGTTTCGCTGGCAATTTTGAGCTGCTTGTGGCGCGGCATCGACTCGAGCGTGCGCATGTTGTGCAGGCGGTCGGCGAGCTTAATGAGAATCACGCGCACGTCCTCGCTCAGCGTGAGCAGCATCTTGCGGAAGTTCTCGGCTTGCTCGCTGGAGCCGTATTCAAAAACGCCCGATATTTTAGTCAGGCCATCGATAATTCGGGCCGTTTTCTGGCCGAAATCGCGCTCGATATCCGAAATTTCAGTAGGCGTATCCTCTACCACGTCGTGCAGCAGGGCTGCCACGATGCTGGTAGTACCCAAGCCGATTTCCTCCACCGCAATCTGGGCCACGGCCAGCGGGTGCAGGATATAAGGCTCGCCCGACTTGCGGCGCATGTCCTTATGCGCTTCCAGGCTTTGGGTGAACGCCTTCTTAATCAGCTTAGTATCACCATCGTGCAGGTAGGGCTTAGCCGTGCGCAGCAAGCGGCGGTACTGGCGCAGGATTTCCTGGCGCTCGGCTTCGAGGTCAATTACGGGAGGCATGGTACCGCAAATAACAAGCTAGGGCGCCAAAAGGTGGCGCGGGGGTAGGATAAGCTTTAGCTTATCAATCGTTGGCACGCCTGGCGGCTGGTAAGCTAAAGCTTGTCGCACACTTGCGCGGCTACCGAATAATCAGTACCTTTGCGGCCCCGCAGCGAACGGCTGCACCCGCGGATGTGGCGAAATTGGTAGACGCGCCAGATTTAGGCTCTGGTTCCTTACGGTGTGTGGGTTCGAGTCCCTCCATCCGCACTTTTCAAGTTGAATAGGCCCCTGGCTACGTAGTTGGGGGCTTTTCTTTTAACCTTTCCGACTGGCAAGCACCAGCTTGCTCCCACCGTTTTGAATATTACGCTTGACCGCAATGAGGAGCAGCTAACCGGGCTGCTGAACGTGCACCTCGACGAAGCCGACTACAGCGACGCTGTGGAGAAGCAAATCAAGGAAACCACCAAAAAGGCGCAGTTCAAGGGCTTCCGCCCCGGCAAAGTACCCGCCGGCCTGGTGCGCAAAATGTACGGCAAAGGCATCCTGGCCGACGAAATCAACCGCCTGCTCGGTAGCACGGTCGATGGGTACCTGAAAGACAATAACGTAAAAATTCTGGGCGAGCCCTTACCCGTGCCCAGCGACGTGGATTTCGACACGGCCAAAGCCTTCGATTTTCAGTTTGAGTTGGGCCTGCTGCCTGATTTTCAGCTACCGGCCGACCAACAGGTAGAGCTAAAGCGCCCGGCCATCAGCCTCGACGACGCTACGCTGGCCGAGACGCACGAGCAGATTACCCGGCAGTTTGGCGAAACTACCAATCCCGAGGTTTCGGAAGCCAGCGACTACCTGTTTGGCAAGCTGAAAAAAGCGGGTGCCGAGGGCGAAGGCCAGACGGTGCTCCTACCCATCAATAAAGTGACCAGCGGCCAGGAGCGTTTCGTGGGCGTGAAGGCCGGCGATACGCTGACGTTTGACCTGGGCGAAGCCTTTGGCGGCGACGCGGGCGCTATCCGCAGCTTCTCGGGCCTGAGCAAGGACGAGGCCAGCGGCGCGACCGGCGAGTATGAGTTCGAGGTGGAGAAAATCAACCGCACGGCCGCCCCAGAGGAAAACCAGGAGCTGTTCGACAAGGTGTTCGGACCCGAGACGGTGGCTTCGAAAGAAGAGTTTGACACCAAGGTGCGCGAGACGGTGCAGTCAAACTACGACCGCGAGTCGGACAACCTAGTGAACCGCCGCCTCGTCGACGCGATGATTGACGCCACGCCGATTCAGATTCCAACCGAGTTCTTCAAGAAGTGGCTGGTGCGCGCCAACGAAGGCAAGCTCGATGCTGCCACCGTGGAGCAGCACTATACCGACTACGAGCGCGAGCTGAAGTGGAGCCTCATCCGCAACAAGGTAGTGGAAGACATGGGTATCAAGGTAGAGACCGATGAAATCCGCAACCGCGTGCTGGATAAGATTTTGGGCCAGTTTGGCAGCGGCATGCAGCTGACCGATGAGATGCGCCAGGGTATGGTGGGCTTCGCCGACAACTACCTTAAGCAGGAGAACGGCAAGAACTACGTGCAGGAGTACGAGGCCATTCTGGCAGAGAAAGTAGTGGAGGCCCTGCGTGGCAAAGTTGTTGTTACGGATGAGCCCGTAACGGCCGAAGAATTCCGCAACCAAAACGAGGGCTAACCTGCAGTTTGGTTGAGAGTAGAAGAGCCTTTACGCCCCGCGTAAGGGCTTTTTTATGTCGTACGCAGTACGTTTACAACATTCTCCCCCCCTACCCGTCTTTTAGTATCTGAACACGGGCGGGCCGCGGCCTACCCCCTACTTATTTCCCATGCTGAATAAACAAGAGTTTCGCAAATTTGCCGTGAAGGGCCAGGGGCTCAACGGCTTGACGGTAGACCAGTACATCAACAACGTCGAAGGCCAGGTGCGCGGCGGGCTGATTATGCCTTCCAACATGACCCGCTCGGTCATTGAGGAACGCCCGCAGAACTTCCGCGAAATCGACGTGTTTTCGCGCCTGATTATGGACCGAATTATCTTCCTGGGCACGGCCGTGGACGACTATATCGCCAACATCCTGACGGCACAAATGCTGTTTCTGGAGTCGGCCGACTCGAAGAAGGATATTCTGCTGTATATCAACTCGCCTGGCGGCTCGGTTTACGCTGGTTTGGGTATCTATGACACCATGCAGTACGTGAACCCCGATGTGGCCACCATCTGCACCGGCCTGGCGGCCTCGATGGGCGCCGTGCTGCTGGCCGGTGGCGCCAAGGACAAGCGCTCGGCCCTACCCCACGCCCGCGTAATGATTCACCAGCCCAGCGGTGGCGCGCAGGGTCAGTCGTCGGACATCGAGATTACGGCCCGCGAGATTCTGAAGCTCAAGAAGGAGCTGTATGACATTCTGGCGCAGCACACCGGCAAAACTTATCAGGAAATTCACGACAACTCGGACCGCGACTACTGGATGCGGGCCGATGAGGCCAAAGAATACGGCCTGATTGACGAGGTACTGGAAAAGAAGCCGGCTTAATTGCCTACACAGTAGCCAATCTGGTTTCAGGAGAAATCGGACTACAAAAAAGCCCTGGCTCACCGGCCAGGGCTTTTTTTGTGGATAGCAGGCGCCTACTTGACGGCTACTGCCGTGGGCTGAAAATTGGGGTGGCCAGCCTGCCAGAGCGCGAAAGCATACATGTTAGCGAAGTTGCGGAAAGTCACCGCCTTATCTTCGGTGAAGTGGCCGTTGTCGTAGTTGACTTGCATGAGAACGGGTTTGCCGGAGGTGGTAGCGGCTTGCAGCGCGGCGGCAAATTTGCCGGGCTGCCACACGATGACGCGCGGGTCGTTCATGCCACCCACGCAGATAACGGCGGGGTATTTCGTGCCGGGCTGCACGTGCTGAAAAGCATCCATCTCGTAGAGCGCCTGGCACTGCACCGGGTCCTTAACGGTGCCAAACTCGGGCACGTTGACGGGGCCGTTGGGCGTGTTTTCCTGGCGCAGCATATTGGAGCAGCTCACGTTGCTGATGGCGGCGGCGAATAAATCGGGCCGCTCGGTGATGGCCCGACCGATGAGAATGCCGCCCGCGCTGGTACCCATACCGATGAGGTGGCTCGGGCTGGTGTAGCCGTTTTTCACCAGGTAGTCGCCGCAGGCAATGAAGTCTTTCCAAGTGTTGGGCTTGGTAGCTTGGTAGCCGCCGCGGTACCACTTCTGGCCCTTTTCGGAGCCGCCGCGCGGGTGGGTTTCGGCGATAACCACGCCCTGGTTGAGCATGGCGAGGTAGCGGGTGCTGAAAGCCGGCACGGCCGAATACCCGTACGCGCCGTAGCCAGCCATAAAGCAAATGGCCTGGCCGTCTTTCTTCAACCCCTTGCGGTAGATGAGCGAGAGCGGCACCATAACACCGTCGTGGCTGGGCACTTCGACTTCTTCCACCACGAGGTCGGCCACGCCGGGGTACGTCGCCTTTACCTCAAAATTACTGACAACCAGATTTTTAGGGTCCGGATTGTAGTCGTAGAGCGTGGCGGGCTGTTTCCAGGAGGTGACGCCAACCAGCGTGGCGTTGCTGCGGGGCGCGTCGAGGGGCTGCACGTAGGCCGTGCCGCTGAAGGGCAGCGACACATCGGCCCACTGCTGGTTGCGGGAGTCGTACTGCCGAATCTGGTCGTTGATGCCGTCGGTCAGCGTCACGAACAGGTAGTCTTTCGACGACACGATGCCCGTGATATTGCGCGCGCCCTCGGGCAGCAGCACCGTGGCCGTGGCGGGGTTGGGGCGGGCCGCGTCGGTGACCAGAATGCGGCCCTTGGGGGCGCCCTTCACGCTGTAGAGGTAGAGCTTGGTGCCCAGCTTCAGGAAGCTGTAGACGCTATCGGTGGGGGCGGCCAGCTGCTGCCAGGGAATGGTGGGCTTGCCTAAATCGGCGGGGGTAGCGACCCACACGTTTTGCCGGTTATCGACCGAGCCGAGGCCGCCGTACACCTGGGTGTGGTCGTCGGAGAAATACAGGAACGGATATTCGTCGGGCCGGATGTTGAACGCCGGGTTCTTCGCGCGCGAAAACAAGTCGGGGTCGGCCGAGGCCAGCGTGCCCAGGCGGTGCAGGCGGGCTTTGGTATTGAGGTTGCCCTTGGGGTCTTTGGGGTCGGTCGAGTTGTTGGGCGTGTACAGAAAGCCCGTATCGGTGGGCAGCCAGTCGACGCCGCCCCCCGACACGGCTACGATGCTTTCGGGCAGCAAGGCCTTGGTGGCCACTGTCATGATGCGGAGCGTCGACAGCTCCGCGCCGCCTTCCTGCAAGCCTACCACTAGGCGCTGGCCGTTGTTACTGGGCGTGAAGGCAGTGACGGAGTAGGTCTTGGCCCGGTCGTAGGCCACGGGGTCGAAGAGCAGGGTTTCGGCGCCGGTGGCGCCCTCGCGCAGGTAAATCTTGCCCACCTTCTCGGCGGGCAGCGTTTTGCGGTAGAAATAGCGGTTGCCGCGCTTCTTGATTTCGGAATAGCGCGCGGGCCGTAGCCGGTCGTAGCGCACAAACGCATTGAGGAGGCTGTCGCGGCCCGGCAGCCGGTCAAGCGTTTGCTTGGTGTAGTCGCCCTGCGCTTTAAACCAGGCCAGCACTTCGGGGCTTTTGGTGTCTTCGAGCCAGCGGTAGTTATCGACTACCTTCTTGCCAAAATACACGTCGGTAACGGGGCGCTGCGGGGTGGCGGGCAGCGACTGCGCCCCAGCGCCCACGCTACTCAACAAACTGAGAAGCAGAAAAGAATTTTTCATAGTCAGCAAAAAGGGGAAAATGAGAAGTAGAGACTAAAACAACGTTTTCACGACGTAGACAAGCCGCAGTCGCCGCCCAGCAGAGGCGCCGGCCGGGCCCAGCCCTACCCCCACGCAATGGGCGAAAGCGCCCAGCTTATCTTTGCGGGCGGGGGTAGGCCACCTAATTGCCATAGCAGCAAAGCTAACGCCCGCAGGCAGGGTAGTCAACAGGTATTTTCACCTGATTTACCCGGCGCTCAGCACTGGTAGTCAATCACAACCGCGGCCTACCGGCGGCGCTCGGCGGCCGGGCCAACCCGCTTGCCTAACATCCGCCACCGGCGGGAGTTGATAGAAGGGTAGCCGCCCGTTGGCGGGCGGCGGCGGGGGTAGGCGGGCCGGCAAACGCCCCCAGCGGCTGTATCTTTGAACCCGTTTCGTCGAAAGCAGCTTATGCTGCTTAGTTTACCCGTTTTTGACCCGATGCCGGAAATAGCCTGCTCCTTTTGCAACAAGCCCAAGCGCGACGTCGCGGTGATGATTTCGGGCATCAATGCCCACATCTGTGAGAAATGCGTGGCGCAGGCCCAGCACATTCTTTCGGAAGAAACCAAGCTGCAGGCCGAGGCCCGCCAACCGAAGTTTAACCTCATCAAGCCCCGCGAGATTAAAACCCACCTCGACCAGTACGTGGTGGGCCAGGATGAGGCAAAGCGCGTGATGAGCGTGGCCGTGTACAATCACTATAAGCGCCTGATGCAGAAGCCGCAGCACGACGAAGTAGTGATTGAGAAGTCGAACATCATCATGGTGGGCGAAACCGGCACGGGCAAAACCTTTCTGGCGCGCATGCTGGCCAAGATTCTGCAAGTGCCCTTCTGCATTGCCGACGCCACGGTGCTGACCGAGGCCGGCTACGTGGGCGAGGACGTGGAAAGCATCCTGACGCGCCTGCTGCAAGCGGCGGACTACAACCTGGAGGCCGCCGAGCGCGGCATCGTCTACATCGACGAGATTGATAAGATTGCGCGCAAGAGCGACAACCCCAGCATCACGCGCGACGTGAGCGGCGAGGGCGTGCAACAAGCCTTGCTGAAGCTGCTGGAGGGCACGCACATCAACGTGCCGCCGCAGGGGGGCCGTAAGCACCCCGACCAGAAAATGATTTCGGTGAACACCGAGAACATTCTGTTTATGTGCGGCGGGGCCTTTTCGGGCATCGACCGCATTATCAAGAGCCGGCTCAATACCAAGCCAATGGGCTTTTCGAAGACCAACTTGGGGGAGAAAGTGGACACGCAGAACTTCCTGCGCTACGTGTCGGCCCAGGATATCAAATCCTTTGGCCTCATTCCCGAGCTGATTGGCCGCCTACCCGTGCTCACGCACCTGAACCCGCTGGACAAGACCACGCTACGCCTGATTTTGACCGAGCCCAAGAACTCGCTGGTGCGCCAGTACAAGCGGCTATTCAACATGGAGAATATCGCGCTCGACTTTACGGAGGAGGCGCTCGAATACATTGTGGAGCGGGCCGACGAGTACCGCCTCGGCGCGCGCGGCCTGCGCTCCATCTGCGAGAGCATCATGACCGACGCCATGTTTGAGATGCCCTCCGAAGCGGGGGTAGGCGAGTTTACGATTACCGAAAGCTACGCGCGCAGCAAGTTTGAGAAGTCGCCGCTGCAGCTGATGCGGGCGGCGTAAAAGTCAGGTGTAAGTTTGAAAAGAACGTCCTGCTGAGCTCGCCGAAGCAGCTTAGCATGACGTTCTTTTTTATGTCTCTGTAACCGGCCCCTACCCTAACTTGCGGCCCATGACACTAACTGAGCGTGGGCAGCGGCTGCTGGGCGTGCGCCCCGAGGAAGGGCGCACGGTGTGGCTGTTTTTTCTGCACAACTTTTTACTGGGGGTAGGCACCATTCTGGTATACGTGGCGGCCAACGTGCTGCTGCTGGAGAACAACCCCGAGCGCAACCTGCCACTGGCCTACGGCGTGGCGGCGCTGGCCATGCTGGCCGCCGGCCGCGTGTACGCGCATTTTGAGCACCACTGGCTGCTGCAACAGCTGGCGGCACGGGTGCTGCTGGCGGCCGTGGCCCTGGCGGGGGTGCTGGGCGTGCTGGTAGCCACGGGCCATTCGGTGGCCTCGGCCATCGCGATTATGGCGGGCTACCGGGTCATTTACCTGTTGACCAACCTGGAGTTTTGGGGAGTGTCGGCGGTGGTGTTTGATGTGCGGCAGGGCAAGCGGCTGTTTGGTATTATCAGCGCGGGCGACATGCCGGCCAAGGCAATGGGCGCCGTGCTGGCCATTTTTATTCACAGCAATGTGGAGTTGCCCTGGCTGCTAGGCACGGCGTTTGGCGCCTATTTGCTGGCCCTGGTGGCGCTGCGCGCCACCCTAAGCTCGCACGTGGTGGAGACCGCGCCCGACCGCCGCCGGGCGCGGGAGCAGGGGGTAGCGCCGGGCCTGCGCGGCTGGTTTGGCGACAGCCGCCTGGTGCTCACCATGTGCCTGAGCCTGCTGGGCCTGGCCGCCGTCACAACGGGCATTGAGTATCTGTTCTTCGTGAATGTGAAGCACCGCTTTCACGACGAGGCGGCCATTATGCGCTACGTGGGCACCGTGCTGGTCGTCACGTATTTGCTGGCGATGCTCTTTAAGCTCCTGCTGTCGCAGCGCGCCCTCGACCGCCTGGGCATCCGGCTGGTTATCCTGCTGCTGCCCCTGGCGCTGCTGGCCGGGCTGGGGTCCTGGTACGCGGGCCTGGGCCAGGCGAGTCCGCCCGTGCGGCTGGCGTATTACTGCGGGTTGTTTCTGGGGCTGGAAGTGTTGCGGCGGGCCGTATTCGACCCGGTATTTCTGCTGCTGTTTCAGCCGCTGTCTGCTACTGAGCGGCTGCAGGCGCATACGCTAGCCAAAGGGGTATACGAGCCACTGGGCATGGCGCTGGCGGGCGGCCTGCTGTTTGGGTTGCACGCGGTGCCGGGTGGGCAAACCTGGCTGCTTTTCGGGTGGATGGGGTTGCTGGCGCTCTGGCTGCTGGGGCTACTGGCCCGCACCTACCGCGAGTACGTGGCCGAGCTTCAGCACGCGCTGGGCCGGCGCTTCGCGGAAGCGCCAAGTACTGCCAGCCCCGGCCCGGCGCCCGAATTCCCTACCCCCCCGGCGGCCGCCGACCCCGCGGCCATTCGCCAGCTCGCCGGGGCGTTGGGGAGCAAGGCCCGCCGCGTTGCCGCTACCCAGCAACTGCTGCACCTCGGCGACGCGGCCCTACCCATTCTGGCCGAAATAGTACATGCTAATTCTGACCAGGCGCTGGTGCGGCGCGTGGCGCAGGTGTGCGGCCGCCTGCGCACGCTGGCCAGCCGGCAGTTGCTGGTGGCGCTGGCCCGGCAGCCCAACTTGTTTCGGCGCGAGGCGGCGCTGCGGGCCCTGCGCCATTTTGACGTGGTGCCGCACGAGGTGCCCTTGTTTCAGGCGCTGGTGCACGATGAGCTGCTGCTGGCCCAGCTGCTGCTGCACGGCCAGGCCAGCGCTACCCCCGAGGTGGCCGGCTGCCTCGACTACGAGCTGACCCGCACGCAACAGCGGGTTTTTGCCTTGCTTGGTCAGATTTATCCGCCCCAGCTCATTGCCGATGCGCAGCGCGGCGTGGCCCACGCCGCCCGCGAGCGCCAGGCCAACGCCCTCGAAATACTCGACAACAGCATTGCCCGGCCTACTTACCAGGGCTTGCAGGCGCTGCTGTCGGTGGCGCCACCTACCGAAAAAGAGCGTATTTTCGACCGCTTGCTGGGCCCGCTGCTGGCCCCTACCCCCCTTATCGAAACCATCGTGGAGCGCGGCGAAACCGCCTTTTCGGACTGGACGGTGCGCGTGGCTCTCGACGAGTGGCAGCCTACCCCGGCTACCGTGGCGGCACTATCGCCGCACTTGCGCAGCCCCAGCCCGCTGGTGCGCGAAGGCGCTTTTGTCCAGCTGGCCGGGCTCGCTACCCGGCAGCCAGCCCTGTACCAGCAGGTAAATGCCGCTCACCAAACCCTCGCTACCCTGCTCATGAGCCACAACGCCACCACCTCGCACATCAGCGCCACCGAGCGCGTACAGGTGCTTCAACAGACCGCGCTGTTTGCCGAAACCCCCGAAAACGTGCTCAGCAGCATCGTGCCCATTATGAACGAAGTCAGCTTCGCCACCGGCCAGCAGATTTTTGCCAAGGGCGACCTGGGCAGCTCGCTCTTTATTATGTACGAAGGCCAGGTGGGCGTTTTCAACGGCCCGCAGCTGCTGGCAACGTTCGGCAAGGGCGATTTTTTCGGCGAGCTTGCCCTGCTCGATGCCGAGCCGCGCTCGGCGTCGGCCGTGGCGCAGGGGGTAGTAACCGCTTTCCGGCTCGACCAGGAAGATTTTTACGACGTGATGGAGGAGCGCCCCGAAGTGCTGCGCAACATCCTGCGGGTGCTGTGCCAGCGCCTGAGAAGGCAGAACGAAGCGATTGCGGACAGGTAATGGGTAGAAAAACGGTTGTCATTGCGCTCGCAATGACAACCGTTTTTCTACCCATTACTCCTCACGCCACTACCTCATAAGTCATCACGGGGTGGGCCTTGTTTTTGAGCTTGAGCTCGCCAATGGGCTGGCACTGAAAGCTCTCCTTAACGCGCTCGTAAATGACGTCCGTAATCACAATCTGATTGGGTAGGGCGGCCGACTGCAGGCGCTGGCTCACGTTTACGGTGTCACCTATCACGGTGTAGTCCAGTCGCTTGAGGGTAGCTGAGCCGATATTGCCCGATACCATTTCACCGGTATTGACGCCGATGCTCACGGCGGGCTGGTAGGCCGCGCCGCTGGGCAGCGTGTCGTGCGCGGCCTGCAGCTTGGCGCGCACCAGCAGCGCCGCGTCGATGGCCCGGTCGAGGTGATACTCGCCCCGGAACACGGCCATCACGGCATCGCCCATAAACTTGTCGATGTAGCCGCCGTGCGCGATTACCTCCTGCACAATCTGGTCGAAGTAGGAGTTGAGCATCGACACCACCGTGGCCGCCGGCTGCGTTTCGGAGAGCGAGGTGAAGCCGCAGATATCCACAAAAACCACCGTGGCCTCCACCGTTTCGCTGGCCAGCAGCTTGTTCTCGAAGCCCGGCCGGGCCATGAAGTTGATGACCGTTTCGTCGACGTACATCTTCAGAATATTATTCTCCTGAATGGCCCGCATCGTGTCGTGCAGCTGCTGCACGTACACGATGGTCTTCTCCATTGTCAGCTCCAGGTCGTTGAAATCCACGGGCTTGCACACAAAGTCGAAGGCCCCGCCGTTCATGGCGGCCCGGATATTTTCCATGTCGCCGTAGGCCGAAACCATCACGGTTTTGGTCATCGGGTTGCTTTCGTGCATGCGGCCGAGCAGCGTGAGGCCATCCATCACGGGCATGTTGATGTCGCTCAGCACGATGTCGATATCGGGATGGTCGCGCAGGCAATTGAGGGCCTCCTGCCCGTTGCCGGCGAACATAAACTCGTAGGCATTCTCGCGGATTTTGCGGCGGAACTTCTGTTTGATGAGCAGCTCTAAATCAGCTTCATCATCAACAACCAGGATTTTCGTTTTCATGACGTAGCGATAGCGTGGAGCTTGTCTTTGAGGGCGCCAAAATCAACTGGCTTCACCAGAAAATCGTTGGCCCCCAGCTGCATAGCCTGGTCGTGGGTGGCGGTGTCGCCGTAGGCCGTGAGCATCATCACCAGCGGTGGGGGCGGGGGTAGGGGGTCATTTTTGACGTGCCGCAGCAGCTCCAGGCCACTCATACCGGGCATGTTGATGTCGGACAGGATGAGGATGACTTCGGAAGGGTGATTGGCCAGAAACGAGAGCGCCTCCTCGCCCGAGTAGGCGAAGGAAAAGGAAAACTCGCCGCTCCGGATTTCGCGCCGGAAGCGCTGCTCAAACAACAAGCGCACATCGGGCTCGTCGTCAACAACCAGGATTTTCATAGTAGGTAAAGGTAAGAATGAGGGGCGGTGCTAGCTGGGCAGCGTAATAGTAAAGGTGGTGCCCTGGCCCTCGTGGCTCGCTACCGCCAAGGTACCGCCGTGGCCCTGCGCCACGATGTCGTGGGCCAGCGAGAGGCCCAGGCCCGTGCCCTCACCCGCGGGCTTGGTGGTGAAGAAAGGCTGGAAGATTTTGGCCTGAACGCCCTCGGGCATCCCCGTGCCGTTGTCGGCCACCCGGATTTCTACCCGCTGGCCAGCCAGCCGCGTGCTGACGCTGACGGTGGGCTGGTACCCGGCCTCGCCGGCTTGCTGGCGCTTTTGCACGGCATAAAAAGCATTGGTGAACAAGTTGAGCAGCACCCGGCCCAGGTCGGGCCCTACCCCCTCCACCAGCGGCAAGCCCGGCGCCAGGTCCGTTTCGAGGGTGGCGTTGAAGGTTTTGTCCTTGGCCCGCAGGCCGTGGTGTTGTAAGCCAGCGCCTCGGCCGGGCGGTGCTGCATTCCGGCCAGGTTCGAGAGCTCGCCATAAATACTGGCTTCGGCCTGGGGCAGGTGCCGCGCCTGGGCCAGGGCCTGCTGCTGCGCCTGGTTGGCCTGCTGCCAGTCGTGGGTTTGGTACGACAGCCCGGCTATATTATTCAGTACCCGAATCTGGCGGCGGTAGTTGTGGCTGGCCTGGGCCAGGTCAAGCGCGCGCTGGTAGTAGCGCAGGGCCTCGGCAAAATCGGCCAGCTGAGCGGCCAGGTAGCCTTGGCTCTGCGCCACCCTGATTTGCAGGCTCGGCTGGCTGCTGGCCTGGGCCACGGCCGCCGCCTCGCGCAGGGCGGGGCCGGCTTCGTCGAAGTGCCCAGCCTGCCCCAGCACGTCGGTAAATTCCAGCAGCTGGTCTATCTGCCCCGAGTCGGGCAGGGCGGCGATGGCCGGCAGCAGGTGGGCCAGGTCGGGGGCCGCGTGCGCCGGCTCGGGGGTGGCGGGGTGCTGGGCGCGGCCCACGGCAGCCAGCCCCAGCAGCACGCACCAAAAGCAGGCAAGCAGGCAGCGGGGCATAGCGGCAGCTAACTAGAAGTGGGGTAGTAGGTTTATTTTCAGACCGGTAAGCTAACACAAAATGTCGTCCCTACCCCCTCCTGGCTCGCTACCGTGAGCGTGCCGCCGTGGCCTTTGGTAATAATATCATGGCTCAGCGAGAGGCCCAGGCCCGTGCCCTCGCCGCTGGGCTTGGTGGTGAAAAAGGGCTGGAATATCCGGCTCATCAACTCGGCCGGAATGCCCGTGCCGTTGTCGCTCACCCGTATCTCCACCGCCTCGCCCGCCTGGCGGGTGGCCACGCCCACGGTGGGCGCGTAGCCCGGCTCGCCCAGCTGCTGGCGCTTTTGCACCGCATAAAAGGCGTTGGTGAGCAGGTTCAGGAGCACCCGGCCCACGTCGCCGCTCACCGCCTCCACGGGGGGTAGGGCGGGTGCCAAATCGGGCTGCAAGGTGGCGTTGAAGGTTTTGTCCTTGGCCCGCAGGCCGTGGTAGGCCAGGCGCAGGTATTCGTCGGCCAGCTGGTTGATATCGGTGGGCTGGCGCTGGCCGGTGCTGGCCCGGCTGTGCTCGAGCATGCCGCGCACGATGCCCGAGGCCCGGCCGCCGTGCTGCGCAATGCGGCCCAGGTTTTGGCGCAGGTCGGCCAGCAGCTCGGCTTCGAGGGCCCGGTCGCGGACGGGGCGGGCGCGCTCCTCGGCCAGCTCGGCCACCAGCTCGGTGCTCACTTCGGCGAAGTTGTTGACGAAGTTGAGCGGGTTCTGAATCTCGTGGGCGATGCCCGCCGTGAGCTCGCCCAGGCTGGCCATCTTCTCGCGCTGAATAAGCTGGCCCTGCGTTTCTTGCAGCTCTTGCAGGGTGGTGCGCAGCTCGTCGGTTTGGCGGGCCAGGTCGGCCGTGCGCTGTGTTACTTCGTATTCGAGCGTCTGGTTTTGGCCCTCAATGGCCCGCTGCTCCTGCTCGGCCAGCAGGCGCACCTGGGCCTCGGCCTTGAGGCTCTTGGCCTGGCTCCGGGCCACCAGCAGCAGCACGCCCAGCCAGCAAAAAGTCAGGCCCTGCGCATTGTCCAGCACATCGCTTTTTGCCCAGGCCGGCGCCAGGGGCCGCAGCAGCAGGCCCAGCACCTGGCAGGCCGCATACGGCACCAGGCCCACCGCCACCCACAGCGCCGGCCGATAGGCCCGCAGCCGCCAGCCAAGGGCAATACCCACGCCCAGCACGCCTACCAGAAACAGGTCGTCGAGCCAGTCCAGTACGGGTCCGCCCAGCAGCAGCCCCAGCCCCACGATAACCGCCGCCGGTTGCCACAGCCGCGCCAGCCAGCGGTCCCACTGGGGTAGGCGCGTGGGCGTATCCAGCGCCTTGCGCGCCCAGTATACTAACCCAACCGCCGTCGGCGCGGCCATGAACAGTTCACTATCAGCCATTCAGTCAGTTGGTTACTTGAAGTTAGGCACACAAAATACGCTCTTTTCGCGAGAGCGGCCAGCTTAGCTTTCCACTGCCCGGAACGGCAGCCGCACCACGAATTCGGTGAACTCGCCCTCCTGGCTCGCCACGGTGAGCGTACCGCCGTGGCTCTGCGCCACGATATCGTGGGCCAGCGACAGGCCCAGGCCCGTACCCTCGCCGGTGGGCTTGGTAGTGAAAAAGGGCTGAAAAATCTTGGCCTTCACCGCCTCCGGGATACCCGTACCGTTGTCGCGAATGCGGATTTCCACTTCGTCGCCGGCGCGGCAGGTAGCCACGCTCACGGTGGGCACGTAGCCGGCCACGCCGCACTGCTGGCGCTTTTGCACAGCATAAAAAGCGTTGGTAAAGAGGTTGAGCAGCACCCGGCCCACGTCGCCGGGCACAACGGGCACCAACGGCAGCAGGGCCGCAAAATCCGTTTTGAGGGTGGCGTTGAAGGTTTTGTCCTTGGCCCGCAGGCCGTGGTAGGCCAGGCGCAGGTATTCGTCGGCCAGCTGGTTGAGCTCGGTGGGCTGGCGCTCGCCGGTGCTCTGGCGCGAGTGGGCCAGCATGCCGCGCACAATGCTGGCCGCCCGCTGCCCGTGCTGGTTGATTTTGGTGAGATTGGCGCGCAGGTCGGTCAGCAGCTCGGCTTCGAGGCCAGGGTCGGGGGTAGGGCTGGTTTGCTCGGTCTCCAGCTCGGCCACCAGCTCGGCCGATACATCGGCGAAGTTGTTGACGAAGTTGAGCGGGTTTTGAATCTCGTGGGCGATGCCCGCCGTGAGCTCGCCCAGGCTGGCCATTTTCTCGCTTTGGATAAGCTGCTGCTGCGTGGTGCGCAGCTCGGCCAGGGCCGTTTGCAGCTCATCGGCCTGCTGGGTGAGGGTAGCGGTGCGCTCGGCCACCAGGCGCTCCAGCTCGGCATTGCGGGCGGCGGCCAGCTGCCGCTGGTGCTCTTCTTCGGCGCGGCGCACCTGCTCTTTGGCCAAGCTTCGCTTTTGGTACATCGCCACCCCATACAGCCCAAACAGCAGCGGGGCGCTGACTTTACTCACTATTTTAACGTACCCATCGACTACCCCAATGAATTGGAGGCCCAGCATTCGCTGCCCCACGTCGAGGCCTCTGAACAGCGCCGGCACCGCAATGGCCCACAGCATAATGACCGCCGGCCGGTAGTGACGCACCTGCCACAGCACAGCGGCCACTACCCCATACGTAAACAGCTGGTACCACCTGGCGAGCAGCGGATTCTGGTAGTGGAGCGCGGCCGTCAGGCCAAAGCTTACCACGGCTGGCACCCACAACCCCAGCAGCCAGGTGCGGGCGCGGGGCAGGTAGCGCGGCTTATCGAGCAGGCTGCGCACCAGTATCACCAGCAGCATCCCAAACGCGGCCGCCGTCAGCAGGTCCCAGTTGGCGTGCGCTTTCCAGTAGAGAGCCAGGTCCTTCCAGTAGCGAGCTTCGTCGTTCATAGCTGGGTGCCGGAGTGGGCAGGGTCAGTCAGTGCCGCCCCCTCAACGGCCTGCAAGTTAGAGCCCTTTGGCCTACCCCGGCACCCGGCCTCCTTTTCAGCTCAGGGCCTGCTCGGCCGCCGCGCGCTCGGCGGGCGTGTTCACGTTGCGCAGGGCATCGCCACCGGGGGTAGGCAGCACCTCTACGTCACTATTAATGAGCATCTTGCGGGGGCACGAATAGCCCAGGCCCAGAAAGCGCAGCAGCTCAGGATAGGCGCGCGGCTCGAAGATAGTGATGAGCGGCTCGGGGAATTCGTTGCCCGGACTCTGAAACGCCGTGGCCAGGCGGCCGGGCTGGCGGCCCGCCACCAGCGCGCGCAAGGTAGCGGCCGTGAGAAACGGCAGGTCGCAGGCCAGCACTAGCCACGCGGCGTTGGGGTCGCGCCGAAAGGCCGACAGGATGCCGCCCAGCGGCCCCAGCCCCAGAAACGTATCGGGCAGCGGCTGGAGGCCGGTGGGCAGCTCGGCCGCCTGCTCGGCGCGGCACGACACGAACACGTCTTCGCACACCTCGGCCAGCAGGCCGGCGGCTACCTCGCGCTGCTCGCGGCCCGTGGCACCGTAGCGCAGGCGACTTTTATCGGTTTGCATGCGCTGGCTGAGGCCACCGGCCAGCACCAGGCCGCGCAGCGGCGCGCGGCGCGCGGCCAGCCACTGGGCTACCCAGGCGGCCAGGCCCGCCACGTCGGCCAGGGCAAAGCGGGGCAGCTTGGCGTGGTGGGGCAAGTGCGCCTGTAAATAGTCGGGCACCTCCCCTACCCCCTCGGCCAGCACGAACGCCTGCACGTCGGTCAGCTTGTCGAGCTTATGGGCCAGAGACTTGCGCGGGTCGATGAGGACGATTTGCTGGCGGGCGCGGAAGTGGTTGCCGTTTACCAGCACCAGGTCGGCGCCGGCCAGCAGCGCGGGCTGCGCGAAGCGGTCGAAGGCGCCCTGGTCGTCGCGCCGGCGAAAGTGAATCTTGTCGGTCACCTCCACAAAAGCTCCGGCTTGCAGCAGCGGGCTCAGGGTGCGGGCGGCGTCGGCATCGCCGCTGGCGTGGTCGGCATCGACGTAGCCCACGCGGTGGCCGGCCGGGGCCAGCGCGGCCGTGAGGCCCGCCGCCAGCTGCTGAATAGCGCCGCAGGGCGCGCCCAAAAAGGCCAGCTCGTGGCGGGCAAATTCGCCGAGGTCGGGGCGGGTGAGGTCGGCGTGCTTGGTGCGGGGGGCGGGGGTAGGCGTCATGGCAGGTATAACAATTAGGCGGGAAAATAGCTTGGATTTAGCTTACCCGCTTTTCTTTCCACTTCTCCTTCCTACGTGCTTTCCGTCGAAGACGCTTACCGCCTGGTGCTGGCCACCGCCCGCCCCCTACCCCCCGCAACCGTGCCGCTCGCCGCCGCCATTGGCCGCGGGCTGCGCCAAACCGTGGTGGCCGACCGCGACTTTCCGCCCTATAACCGCGTGACGATGGACGGCGTGGCCCTGCGCTTCGCGGCGCTGGCGGCTGGCCACACCACTTTCCGCATCGAGCGCACGCAGCTGGCCGGGGCCGCGCCCCAGCCGCTGGCCGACCCGCTGGCCGCCGTCGAAATCATGACCGGGGCGGCCCTACCCCCCGGTACCGACACGGTGGTGCGCTACGAAGACCTGGACTTCGGCGACGAGGAGCCGCGCCGCGCTACCGTGCGCGTGGCCCCGCCGCGCCAGGGCCACAACGTGCACCCGCAGGGCAGCGACCAGCCGGCCGGCGCGCTCCTGCTGGCTCCCGGCCTGGTGCTGAGCCCCGCCGAAATCGCGGTGGCCGCTACCGTGGGCGCGGCCACCCTGGCCGTGGCGCGCTGCCCGCGCGTGGCCGTGGTGAGCACCGGCGACGAAATCGTGCCCGTGGCAGCCACGCCCCTCCCCCACCAGATTAGGCGCTCCAACGCCCATATGCTGCAAGCCGCCCTGACCCTGGATGGCGCCGAAAGCACGATTTTTCATTTTGACGACGACCTGGCCACGCTCAAAGCCGAGCTGCCGCCGCTGCTGGCCGGCTTCGACGCGGTGCTGCTGAGCGGCGGCGTATCGAAGGGCCAGGCCGATTTTTTGCCGCAGGCGCTGCGCGAGCTGGGCGCGGCGGAGATTTTTCACCGGGTGGCGCAGCGGCCGGGGCAGCCATTTTGGTTTGGGCAGGCACCGGGCGGGGCGGTGGTGTTTGCGCTGCCCGGCAACCCCGTAGCCACCTTCGCGGGCTACTATCGCTACGTGCGCGGCTGGCTGCGCCAGTGCCAGGGGGTAGGGCCCGCGCCACTGGTGTTTGCGGCCCTCACCGAGGCAATCGAGTTCAAGCCGGCCCTCACCTACTTTCTGGCCGTGCGCCTGGCGCCCGCGCCCGATGGCCGCCTGCTGGCCCACCCCGCCCCCACCGCCGGCTCGGGCGACCTGGCCGGGCTGCTGGCCGCCGATGGCCTGCTGGAATTGCCGCCCGGCCACACGCACTTCGCGGCGGGCACCGCGTGGCCCGTCTGGCGCTACCGGGCGTAAAAGCCGGTGGCACCCAAAGCCAAAAAGCTCCTCATCCCGTTGCCGGAATGAGGAGCTTTTCAGTTGTTTGGAGTACGCTTACTTAAACAGAGTCAAGGCTTTCAGGAATGTTTGTGATACGCCCCAGGCCAGCGGGATACCTACGTATAGCCAAGCCAGGACGGCAGAGCCCCCGCCCGATTCCGGGGTGGTAACGGCAGCGGTAGAAGTTGATTGCGGATTCATCTTAGCTGAAGATTAAGAAGTGAAAGGCGGTGCCTAGTGGCCGCCGGCTTCGGCAGTTACCGGGCCTTTTTCCTGGTATTTTTCGTTCACGGCCGTTACGGCCAGGTCGGCTAGTAAGCCCACGACGAGCAGGCCGGCCATCGTATAAAATACTGGCTGGTAGGTGACGGCGCCCTTCAAGCCCGATGCTTTGGCGTGCTCCGTTAAGTTACTCACTATCAAATGGCCCACGATGGCGGCCGTGCTCCAGGCCGTGAGCAGACGCCCGTGAATGGCCCCCACCTGGTACTTCCCAAACAGGTCGGACAGATATGCCGGAATCGTGGCAAAGCCACCCCCGTACATACTGATAATCACGCAGCACACTATCACAAACAGTGCGAGCTGCGCATTGTGGCTAAGCGTCGGGGCGATGGCGTAGAGCAAGATACCCAACCCAAAATAAATGCCGTAGGTGACCTTACGGCCTAGTTTATCGGAAGCCGACGACCAGAAGAAGCGGCCCAGCAGATTGAACAAGCTGAGCAGGCCCACAAACCCGGCCCCAGCGGCTACCAGGGCCGCCTCCGTCATGCCCTTGCCCTTTTCGGTGCCCGAGATAACGGACTGAATGAGCGGCGAGGCAGTTTCAAGCACGCCGATACCAGCCGTTACGTTGCAGAGCAGCACCACCCATAGCAGCCAGAACTGCGGCGTTTTGATGGCGTTATCGGCCGATACGTTGCCCGTCGTGATGAGCGCGCTGTGCTCCTCATTGGGCACGTAGCCGGCGGGCTTCCAGCTATCGGCCGGCACCCGGATAGTCCACACCCCAAACTGCATAAACAGCAGATAGATGAGGCCCATCACGATAAAAGTGGGGGCCACGCCCTGGGGGGAGGAGGCTTTAAAATGCGCCATCAGGTTGGTAGCCAGCGGCGAGCCAATCATGGCGCCGCCGCCAAAGCCCATGATGGCCATGCCGGTAGCTACGCCTTTGCGGTCGGGAAACCACTTGATGAGCGTGCTCACCGGCGAAATGTAGCCAATGCCCAGCCCAATGCCACCTACGAAGCCGTAGCCAAAATACAGCAGGAAGATATTGTGCAGGCTGATGCCGAGCGAGCCAATCAGGAAGCCACCGCCGAAGCACAGCGAGGCAGCCAGCATGGCCTTACGCGGCCCCACGCGCTCGAGCCACTTGCCAAAAATGGCCGCTGACAGGCCCAGCAGCACAATGGCAATGGAAAACGTCAGGCCAATTTGCGCCAGCGTCCAGTCGGTGGGCGCCGGGTGGTCAGCATCGCCGCTGATGAGCGAGCCCAGCGGCTTGTTGAATACGCTAAAGGCGTAGGCCTGCCCAATGGCCAGGTGAATGGCCAGGGCGGCCGGGGGCACCAGCCAGCGGTTGTAGCCGGACGGCGCAATGGTACGGCTGCGGTCAAGCAGCCCGGCAGAGGAATTATCGGCCATAGAAGGTGAAGGAAGAAAGTGAAAACGTTAGGGATGGGTGGGTTAGGAGCAACTAAGGCGCTGCAAGGTAGAGCCATCCGGCCGCCCGGCAAGGCGCCAGCGGTATTATTTTGCTCATTTGCTATAGGTGACTTTTCGCGAGGGGTAGCCGCCGTTGACTGGATAACAAAAAAGCCCCTGGCAAGGTCGCCAGGGGCTTTTTCAACTAGCCAATGCGTTAGGCTGGCACTGTTTCCGGCCGCTGCTTCTGGGCCTTAGGCACGCTCCCTACTTTGGTGGGCGCCACCGTCACTACCACGTACTTCGAGGTGGGCGTGTTGCTCGTTTTGGCCACGCTGGAGATGGGCACCAGCGGGTTAGCCTCCGGAAAATAGGCCGCTACGTTACCCTTCGGAATGTCGTAGGGCACGACGATGAACTTCTCCACCGTGCGCTGCTCGCCCTCAAAGTGACTCGTGATGTCGATGAGGTCCTTAGCCTTGAGGCCCCGCGCGGCAATGTCCGCCTGGTTCATAAACAGCACCCGGCGCTCGCCGTGGATGCCCCGGTAGCGGTCGTTATACTCGTAGATAGTCGTGTTGAACTGGTCGTGGCTGCGCACCGTCATCATCACGAGCTGGTCGGGCTCCGTGGTATACTTCTCCAGGTTGGTAGTGGTGAAGTTCGCCATGCCGTTCTTGGTCGTGAATTTGCGCTCGCGTGGGCCATTGGGCAAGTAAAAGCCACCGGGCTTGCGCAGCTTCTCGTTGAACTTCTCAAAGCCGGGAATAACGCGCGCAATGTGCTCGCGGATAACGTCGTAGTTCTGCGTCATGGCAACCCAGTCGGCCACGTTGGTGCGGCCATTGCCGAGGGTGGCAATGGCAACCCCGGCCAGGATGGCTACTTCGCTCAGAATATTGTTGCCGGGCAGCGGCACCAATACGCCCTTGTTCTGACTCACTACCCCCATCGAATTCTCGCAAGAGGTCATCTGGTGACCCGACTTCTGCATGTCGATGTCGGAGTGGGTGAAGCAGGGGAGCAGCAGGCTGGTTTTGCCCGTGGTGAGGTGGCCGCGATTGAGCTTGGTACCCACGTACACGGTCAGGTTTTGGCGGCGCATACCTTCGGCAATCAGCTCCGTATCGGGGCCAGCGGCCAGCAGGTTGCCACCCAGGCCGAAGTATACTTTCAGGTCGCCGTGGTACATAGCCTTGATGGAATCCACCACGTCGTAGCCATGCTCGTAGGGCGGCTGAAAGTTGAACTCCTTGGCCAGCGAGTCCTGGAATTCTTTGGTCGGCTGCTCCCACACGCCCATCGTGCGGTCACCCTGCACGTTGGAGTGGCCCCGCACCGGGCAGGTGCCCGCGCCGGGCTTGCCAATGGCGCCCTTCATCAGCTGCAGGTTCACAATTTCCTGGATGGTCTGCACGCCCTGGCGCTGCTGCGTCACGCCCATAGCCCAGCAGGTGATGATTTTCTGCTTGGTGGCAATCAGGTTGGCCGCTTCCAGCAGCTCGGCGCGGCTCACGCCGCTAACCTGCTCGATATCTTCCCAGCTAGTGGCGCGAATGTTCTGCTCGAACGATTCGAAGCCCGTGGTGTACTGCTTGATGAAAGCGTGGTCTACTACCTGACCGGGGTTCAGGTCCTCTGCCTCAAAGAGATGCTTCATAATACCGCGCAGCAAGGCCATGTCGCCATCGACCCGCACTTGCAGGAAGACGTCGGTAATGGGCGTGCCATCGCCCAGCAGCACCCCCAGCGCCCGCAGGGGGTTCATGAAGTCCTGCGGATTTTTGAAGTGGTTGAGGCCGGCTTCAATCAACGGGTTCACGCTGATGATTTTAGCCCCGTTGCGCTTGGCCATTTGCAGGGCCGTGAGCATCCGCGGGTGGTTGGTGCCGGGGTTTTGGCCGATGATAATAATCACCTCCGCCTCGTGAATATCATTGAGCGTGACGGAGCCCTTGCCCAGGCCCAGCGTGGGGCTGAGGGCCGCGCCGCTGCTCTCGTGGCACATGTTGGAGCAATCGGGCAAGTTATTGGTGCCGAACTGCTTGGCGAACAGCTGAAACAAGAACGCCGGCTCGTTGGGCACTTTGCCCGAGGTGTAGAACGCGGCCTCATTGGGCGACTTCAGCGCGTTTAGCTCGCGGCCGATAATCTCAAATGCCTCGGGCCACTCAATGGGCTCGTAGTGCGTGCCGCCGGGGCGCTTCACCATCGGGTGCGTGAGGCGGCCCAGGTTGTTCTGGTCGCGGTCGCTCAGGCGCGATAGGTCGGCCAGGCTATGCTTGGCAAATACTTCGGGGCCGCAGGCGCGGTCGTCGGCATCGGAAGCCGTAGCCTTGGCGCCGTTCTCGCAAAACTCGGCTACCGAGCGGTGGTCGTCGGGGTCGGGCCAGGCACACGAGGAGCAATCGAAGCCATCTTTCTGGTTCATCTTGAGCAGGCCGTGGGTGCCGCGCGTGAGGCCAGCCTCGCCCCAGTTAAACTCCATCGACTTGATAACCGCCTGCACGCCCGCCGCGATTTTCATGCGGTTTTCCAGCTTCAGGCCAGTGAAGTCCTCGGTCGGCTGCGCCAATACAGCATGGTGGTACTTGGCGCCGGTGTTGTCGGGGGCCGGAATGTGGCGCTGGTCGCGCTCGTTCTGCGGGTCGGGGCGGTAGTGGTCGGGTGCGGGCGCTTCGCCTTGTTCCGAGCGCTCACCGCTCTTGGGCTTGTTGGCCTGGGCACCCTGCTGCTCAGCTTTGCCAGCTTTGCTCGGGTCGGCGATAGGTGACTCTTCCATGAAATGCATATTCAAAAGGTGGGAATGACTAAGGTAAGGCGGTCTGAGCCAATCAGGGACTGCTTCGCTGGCAAGGTACCGGGACTAATGTCGGCAATCCAGGTCTTTTTCAACCAGGATACGTAATTCCTGGCCTTCAGCTACTAAAACCAGCCCTTGAAAACCAATGTTTTCGGTATCGGTCCAGGTGTGGGCCACAGGCGCGGGCACTTCCACGGCCAGCACGCCTGACTCATAGCGCACTCGCACGGCAGTAGTCGCATCAGCTTCGGGCAAGCGCTCCAGCGCGTAAGTCAGCGCCTGGCCCGTGGCGGGGCCAAAAGCGATGGTATAGACCACGCGGCCAGTGGCGGCAAACTGCCGCACTTCGGCCTCCGACAGCCGTAGGCGCAGCGATTTTTCTTCCAGTCTCAGTTTCATAGACCACTGATTAGCACGGATTTTACCGGATTTCGCGGATTTTGTGAACGGCGCAAGCGCGAGCTGTTCCGGGTTGGTTGTTGACTCAGAAAATAGTTAGCTTCGCTTGAGGGTAGATAAGGGGGGTAGGAATATCGGGGCAGGAATAATTAAAATAATTAATTCGGACCACTCGGGTGAAGAGGTGGCAATGCCTACGCCAGCCGCGCCGTCCACAAAATCCGTGAAATCCGTCTAAAATCCGTTTAATCCGTGATTCTTTGAGCGTGGGTATAAATATTGAAGCGCTCCTGGCGCACGAAGCCCAGCAAAGTGAGGCCAAATTCTTCGGCTGCCTCTACGGCCAGGCTACTGGGGGCGCCCACGGCGGCCAGAATCGCTACCCCTGCCACGGCGGCCTTTTGCACCAGCTCGAAGCTGGCCCGGCCGCTGAGCAGCACGATGTGCTGGTGTAGCGGAAGTTGCCCGGCCAGCAAGGCGGCCCCCACTACTTTGTCGAAGGCATTGTGGCGGCCCACGTCTTCGCGCAGCAGCAGCAGCTCGCCCGCCGCCGAAAACAGCGCCGTAGCGTGCAAGCCACCAGTTTGCTCGAATACGCGCTGGGCCGCCCGCTGCCGCTCGGGCAGCGAATGGATGAGGGCGGCTGGCACGCGTGGGCTGTCGGCGGGTGGGGGGGTAGGGCACGAACTGGCGTGCACCGCCTCGATGCTGGTTTTGCCGCACACCCCGCAGCTCGACGACGTGTAAAAATGGCGCTCCAGCCGGTTCAGCGCCACGGGCACGCCGGGGGCCAGTTCGGCGCGTATCACGTTGCCGCGCTCCTTGGGCCGGCGCGGGTCAGCGCGGTGCTCAATAAGTTCTATGTCAGCTGCTTGGTGCACCAGGCCTTCACTTAGTAAAAAGCCCGCCACCAGCTCGGCATCGTGGCCGGGCGTGCGCATGGTCACGGCCAGCGTGTGCGTCTGGCGGTGGTCAGCGGGGCCATAGCCCAGGCTGATTTCAAGTGGCGCCTCCACGGCCAGCAGGTCGGTTGCCGCCGTACTATCATCGCCTACCACGCGCCGCACGGTGGTGCGCTCGGCACTGGCAAGGGACGGCGGCTGGGGGGTAGGCATGGCAAATGGCGGCGGGCAAAGAGGCACCTGGGCTGTTGACCGAGCAGCCGGGGCATTTGTTCGGCCGCCACTCAAAATATCCGCCGCCTACCCCCGCTCACCGTCTCTACTTCACCTGCAAGTAGCTCACCATCAGGGTAGCGGCCTGGCGGGCGGCGCTGTGCTCACCGAGCTTCTCACGCAGCTCGGCGTAGCCAGCGCGCTGCCGGGCAATGTAGGCTTGGTCGGTGAGCAGGCGCTTGAGCTCATCGAGCAGGTTGCGCGCCGTGAAGCCGCCCTGGATGAATTCGGCCACTACTTCGCGGCCCACGATGAGGTTGACCAGCGAAATATACGGCACCTTGATAACGGCCTTGACGATGAGGTAGGTAAGGCCGCTGGTGCGGTAGCACACCACCTGCGGCACGTTGAAGAGCGCCGTTTCGAGGGTGGCCGTGCCACTGGTCACGAGCGCCGCGCTGGCCCGGCTCAACAGGTCAAACGCTTGGTCGAATACCAGCTTGATGCCGTTGCGCTCAAAGTGTTGGTAATAAACTCGGTCGAGGTTACTCACGCCGGCCACCACGAATTGATACTCTTGAAAGGCAGGTAGCACGGCCAGCATCTCGTGCAGCATCTCCTCAATTTCCTGCTTGCGCGAGCCCGGCAGCACGGCAATAATCTGGCGCTTGGGGTCGAGGCCGTGCTGAGCCATAAAGCCGGGGTCAGGCTGGAAAGTAGCTACCTCGTCGGCCGTGGGGTTGCCGATGTAATCGACCTTGTAGTCAAAGCGTTGGTAAAACTCCTCCTCAAAAGGCAGGATGACGAACATCTTGTCTACCAGGGCCTTTATCTTCTCCACCCGGCTCTGGTTCCAGGCCCATATTTTGGGCGAGATATAGTAAAACACCCGGATGCCCTGCGCCTTGGCCCAGGCCGCCATGCGCAGGTTGAAGCCACCATAGTCCACCAGTATCAGCACGTTGGGCTGGTAGGCCAGGATATCGGCCTGGCACTGCTTGAGAAAACCCCGAAATTTGAGCAGGCTGGTAGCCGTTTCCCAAAAGCCCATCACGGCCAGCTCGCGGTAGTGGCGCACCAGGTGGCCGCCTTCCGCCTCCATCTGGTCGCCGCCCCAGTACCGAAAATCGGCGCCAGGGTCCTGGGCTTTCAACTCGCGGAGCAGGTGGGCGGCGTGGGTATCGCCGGAGCGCTCGCCGGCAATGAGATAATATTTCATTTTTTTAATTATGAATTTAGAATTAGGAATTATGAATTGATTCTCAAGTCATTGCGGCTTCGGCAGACTCAATTCCTAATTCATAATTCTTCATTCATAATTGCCGAAGGCGTTATCCGAAGTATTCCACCGCGTTGCGGGGCGTTTCGTAGATTTTGACGCAGTGCAGCTTGGCCGAGCTGATGGCGGGTAGCTCGCGCTCGATAATCTGCCAGAAGGCCACGGCCAGGTTTTCGGTGCTGGCCAGCTGGCCGGCGAGGAAGGGCACGTCAAGGTTGAGGTTTTTGTGGTCGACTTGGTCGGTGATGTGCGTGCGCAGGAGGTCGCTCAGGGCCTTGAGGTCCACCACGAAGCCGGTATCGGGGTCGGGCTGGCCCTTCACGGTCACTATCATCTCGTAGTTGTGGCCGTGCCAGTTCTCGTTGGCGCAGGGGCCGAATACCTCCGCATTGCGCTCCGGGCTCCAGGCGGGGTTGTAGAGCTTATGGGCGGCATTAAAGTGCTCGCGGCGGCTGACGTATAGCATCTGATTATTGCTTGAGGATTATTGCTTATTAAGTCGATGGTGAGCCTTTGGCTTGCCCCAATCAACCAGTAACAACCAACAATCAACTTGTTTTCCGCAGCAAAGATACAAAAAACGGTACCCCCAGCAGGGCCGTGACCAAGCCCA
>CAZZWL010000062.1:0-31457 GCA_964657755.1 uncultured Rhodanobacter sp. | reverse complement strand
CATCGCCGGAATGGGCGCCGACCTGTTTGGCTCGTACGTGGCCACCATCCTGGCCACGATGGTGCTGGGCCGCGAAGTGCGCCTGGGTACTATGGACCAGTTTGGGGGCCTATCGCCCATTCTGCTGCCGATGGCCATTGCCGGACTGGGCATCGTGGCCTCGCTGGTGGGCATTTTGTCGGTGCGGGTAAAGGAGGGCGGCAACGTGCAGGGCGCCCTCAACCTGGGCAACAACGTGTCCATCCTCGTATCAGGGGTTTTTTCTTACCTGCTGATTAAGTGGATGCTACCCCCCGGCGACATCACGCTGCGCGGCTACACCTTCGATGCCAACCACGTGTTTTACGCCGTGGTGGTGGGGCTGGTCGTGGGCTTTCTAATGAGCACCATCACTGAATATTATACCGCTATGGGCAAGCGGCCGGTGAACAGCATTGTGCAGCAGAGCAGTACCGGGCACGCTACTACCGTTATCGGCGGCCTGGCCGTGGGCATGGAGAGCACCGTGGCGCCCATTCTGGTGCTGGCGGCGGGTATCGTGCTCAGCTATAAGGCGGCGGGCCTCTACGGCGTGGCCATCGCGGCGGCGGGCATGATGGCCACCACGGCCATGCAGCTGGCCATCGACGCCTTCGGGCCCATCGCCGACAACGCCGGCGGCATCGCCGAAATGAGCGAGCTGCCCAAGGAAGTGCGCGAGCGCACCGACATCCTGGACGCCGTGGGCAACACCACGGCCGCCACCGGCAAGGGCTTCGCCATTGCTTCGGCGGCGCTTACGTCGCTGGCGCTGTTTGCGGCCTTCATGGGCACGGCGAACATCAGTACCATTGATATTTCTAATGCTAACGTGCTGGCGGGCCTGTTTGTGGGCGCCATGATTCCGTTTATCTTCTCGGCGCTGGCCATTACGGCGGTGGGACAGGCGGCGATGGCGATGGTGCAGGAAGTGCGCCGGCAGTTTCGCGAGATTCCGGGCATTATGGAAGGCACCGGGCGGCCCGAGTACGAGAAGTGCGTGGCCATCAGCACGGAGGCGGCCATCCGCAAGATGGTGGCGCCGGGGGCCATCGCGCTGCTCACGCCCATACTTATTGGCTTCGCCTTCGGGCCCGAGGTGCTGGGCGGTACGCTGGCGGGCGTCACGGTGAGCGGGGTGCTCATGGCCATGTTCCAGAGCAACGCTGGCGGCGCCTGGGACAACGCCAAAAAGTCGTTTGAGAAAGGCGTGCTGGTCGATGGCGTCATGCAGTTCAAGGGCTCCGAAGCCCACAAGGCCAGCGTGACCGGCGACACCGTGGGCGACCCGTTCAAGGACACCAGCGGCCCGAGCATGAACATTCTTATCAAGCTCATGAGCATCGTGTCGCTGGTAATTGCCCCGCACATTGCCCGCCCCGGCGGCGACCGCGGCATGGCCCCCGCCCCGCAGCACGAGCGCGTGCAGCTGAGCCAGCCCCGCGTGCGCTTCGCGCAAAACCCTACCCCCGCCCTGGAGGCCGTGCTGTTTGTTGCCTGGCGGCAAGTGCGTTAGCCGGTTATCCAGGAGAAGCCCTTAGTAGCTTTTTAGCCCGCAGAGGACGCGGAGGTTTGCGCAGAAGACGCAGCAGCGGCTGGCTCCCTACCCCCCCTTGGTTGGCTTCGGCCGGCTGCGGGGGGGTAGGGGCCGGGCTACTTGGCCGCGTTGTATTGGCGCAGGTAGGCCCGCGTTTGTCGGCCCGATTCTTTCAGGTCCGCGTCTTGCCACGGGCCGGTGGAGCTGGCCGATTTTTGCAGCATCGAGCACGTCTCGTCTTTGTCCGATACCGACCACACCACCCAGCTCAGGCCGCGAGCCTCCAGCCAGTCGATATATTCCTGCCAGGCCACGGGGTTGAGCGGGCCATCGCCCGAGGCTTCCATGCCCGCCGACTCCGACACGAACACCGGCAGCCCGCTCTGCAGGGCCGCGTCGGTGCGGTCGCGCAGCCACTTGCCGTGGGTGGCGGCGTAGAAGTGCATGGTATACATCAGGTTCTGCTGCCCTTTAATGGGGTCGGCGGCGGGTAGGTTGATGTCCTGGTCCCAGTGCGGGCAACCCACTAGAATCACGTTCTGGGGGTCATTGGCCCGGATGACTTTGATAATCTCTTCCGAATACGCCTTCACTTCGGGCCAGCTTTCCTGGTCGGGCTCGTTAATAACCTCGTAGATAATGTTCGGGTACTTCGCGTATTTCTTCGACATTTCGGCAAAGAAGCCCTTGGCTTCCGGCAGGTTGATGTTGTGGCTGTGCCAGTCAATAATCACGTAGCTGTCAGCCTTAATGGCGCCGGCTATTACCGCTTCTACCTTGGCTTTTGAGAAAGTCGGGTCCTGTTTATAATTGTGCTCGCCCACCTCAATACCCATCGCGGCCCGCACCACCGTGCACTCAAAATCCTGCCGCAGCCACTGCACCGCTGCCTCATTATAGAAGCGCGGCCACAGGCTGTGCCAGCCCAGGCTAACGCCCCGCAGCGCGATTTTGGCCCCGTGCGCATCCAGCAGCTGGGTGCCGGCCACGTGCAGGCGGCCATGCTGGCGCACAAACTTGCCGGTCGCCGCGCTAGCGGCCGGCGCCTGGCTGGGCGGCCGCACCACGTGCGTTATTGGCTGGGCGGGCACCACGCTGGGCACGAGCAGGACTATCGTGGCGGCCCGCAGCCGCAGGTTTTGGAGAAAAGGCATAGCAACAAGGGTGCTGAGAGAATTTCGGAGGTAGCCAAAGTAAGTAGGTGCGGGCGGCTTGCCAGGAAAAGTGGCAGTTGCGGCCCACAAAAGGCTATGATTTGGCAGCTTTAAGAAGCGCGACGGCTTGCGTGGGCCGGGTGGGGGTAGGGCCGCTTTTCAGCCCAAGCTCATCCAGCCGCCCTACCCCTTCCGGCGGCCTCACCCGCAGGGGTTGTGTTGCCAGCGTTACCTTTGCAGCCCGAAACGGCTACCCTGGCCGTTCTTCCTCGCATGGGTCAACCCCTTATCACCCTTCACGACAAGGCTTTCCGGCCTTACCTCTCGGCGGCTGAAATCGCCGCAGCTATCGACCAGGTCGCCCTTCGCCTCAACGCCGACTATGCCGGCCGGCAGCCGCTATTCGTGGTAGTGCTCACGGGAGGCTTCATGTTTGCCACTGACCTGCTCAAGCGCTACGTTGGCAACTGCGAGATAGTGTTCATCCGCGTGGCCTCGTATGAGGGCACCGGCAGCACCGGGCAGGTGCAGGAAATAATGGGCCTGCGCGAGGACGTGCAGGGCCGCGACATCATCCTGGTGGAAGATATCGTGGACACCGGCACTACGCTTAACCACCTGCTGCCCACGCTGCAAGCCAACAAGCCAGCTTCTATCGAGATAGCGGCCATGTTTTTTAAGCCCGCCAGCCTGCGCTATCAGTTGAATTTAAAGTACATGGCAATGGAAATTCCCAATGACTTTGTAGTGGGCTACGGCCTCGATTACGATGGGTTGGGTCGTAACTTGCCCGATGTGTACGTGGCTGTTTAGGCCCGTTTTTTCATAGCCTGTCTGTTCCCATCCAGCCTCGGCGTTCGCGCCCAATTCCCGTTTCTCTATGCATAACATCGTCCTTTTCGGCCCCCCTGGCGCGGGCAAAGGCACTCAAAGCCAGAAGCTCATTGCCAAATATAACCTCGTGCACCTGAGCACTGGTGACCTGCTGCGCGCCCAAATCGCTGAGGGTACTACCCTCGGCCTGCAAGCTAAGAAGCTGATGGACGAAGGCCTGCTCGTGCCCGACGCCGTAGTTATCGGCATGATTGGCAATGCGTTGGAGAAAAATAAGCAGGCCGATGGCTTCATCTTCGATGGCTTTCCGCGCACCGTGGCCCAGGCCGAAAGCCTCGACCACCTGCTGGCCGAGCACGGCACCAGCGTAGCCTGCATGGTGGCCCTCGAAGTGGGCGAGGAGGAGCTGGTGAAGCGCCTGCTGGAGCGCGGCAAAACCAGCGGCCGCCCCGATGACCAGGACGAAACCAAAATTCGCCGCCGCGTAACGGTCTACAACACCGAAACGGCCCAGGTAGCGGGTCACTACGCGGGCCAGCAGAAGTTTCACTCCCTCAATGGAATCGGCGAAATCGAGACGATTTTCCAGCAGATTAGCGCCGTTATCGACCAGCACAAAGCGGCCGACACCGCTACGCCAGCCACCGCCGCGCGCGAGGTGAAGGCGTAGCGCCACCCAGGTAAACAGAACGTCATGCTGAGCTTGCCGAAGCATCTCGCTTGGGGTAGTAATCTCAATCGGTAGAGGTTACTGCTGCGGGCGAGATGCTTCGACAAGCTCAGCATGACGTTCTGTTTAATTCATAACTCATAATTCAAACCGTGGCTAACAACAACTTCATCGACTACGTCAAAATCACCTGCCGCTCGGGCAAGGGCGGCGCGGGCTCGCACCACTTCTTCCGGGCCAAGGGCCTGCCCAACGGCGGCCCCGACGGCGGCGACGGGGGTAGGGGCGGCCACATTATCCTGGAAGGCAGCTCGCAGCTCTGGACGCTGCTGCACCTGCAATATCGCAAGCACCTCTTTGCCCAGGATGGCGAGGGCGGCGGCGGCAACCTGCGTACGGGTGCCGAGGGCGAGGATATCGTCATCCAAGTGCCGCTCGGTACCGTAGCCCGCGATGCCGAAACCGGCGAGATAAAGCTCGAAATAACCAAGGAAGGTGAGCGCCGCATCCTGACCCCCGGCGGGCGCGGTGGCCTCGGCAACGACCACTTCAAAACCTCCACCAACCAGGCACCGCAATACGCCCAGCCCGGCGAGCCCGCCATCGAGGAGCAGGTGATTCTCGAATTGAAACTACTCGCCGACGTGGGCCTCGTGGGCTTCCCCAACGCCGGCAAGAGCACGCTGCTTTCGGTGGTGAGTGCGGCCAAGCCCAAGATTGCCGACTATGCCTTCACCACCTTGGTGCCCAACCTGGGGGTAGTGGCGTATCGCGACTTTCAGTCGTTTGTGATGGCCGACATCCCCGGCATCATCGAGGGCGCGGCCGAGGGCAAGGGCCTGGGCACCCGCTTTTTGCGCCACATCGAGCGCAACTCCATGCTGCTCTTTATGATTGCCTGCGACAGCCTCGACGTAGCCGCCGAATACCAGGTGCTGCTCAACGAGCTGGCGCAGCACAACCCCGAGCTGCTGGATAAAAAGCGCCTGCTCGCCATCACCAAATCCGACATGCTCGACGAGGAGCTGGAAGCCGAGCTGCTCGCCTCCCTACCCCCCGATATGCCGCCCACGGTGTTCATCTCCAGTCTGACTAACAAGAACATTCAGCAGTTGAAGGATATGATTTGGGGGGCTTTGCACGAGTAACTATTGTAGTTCATATTGTAAGGCATCACCTGAGTCAGGGTCGCCAATACTGAAGTGAAGTGTGTAAGGCACGTCTTGGCCGATTAGCATTGCCTGTGTTCCAAACCCTTGCTGATTTAAGCGGCCATCTTCTTTTACGGATGTAACATCTAGCTGCACGGCCCACCAATCTTGATGGCTGGTCAGTAACCATTTGCCTCTGGCGCTCTCAAAGCCATCTGCTTTTGGAAAAGGCTCCCAAATAGCCGCCACGTTTTTGATAAAGAAAGTGCCATCTGGTTTCAGTTCGAGTTCAGAAGTCTTGGGATTCTTGTACATGTTTCCCAAAAATCTGTAACTCTGGGCGGTTAGCCTGTATTTCCCCGCTATTGATTGAGTAGGCTTTGTGCGAGCATACTGAAAAGACCAAGGGTCAGATTGGCAACCGCCTAAGCTTGATGTTGCCAAAAGAGTAACAAGTAAACGGCGTAAGTTCATAGCAGCCGCGAATGTACTGCGTGCCAACTTGGCAGCCTCTCAGCCTTTGGCAAACTCCTTGCGCCCGGCCGGGTACCCCTATGGGAACTCCTTTCACTAGCCGATTCCGCCATTTTTTCCAGAAAATGACCGACGATAATCATATGAATCCTGACGACCAGCCGCTGACCGACACCACCGCCGAGCACACCGCCGGTGAGCAAAACCTCGCCACCGATGCCCCTACCCCCGAAGCCGGCGCCAACGAAGGTGCCACCCGCGCCGAGGCTGACCTGGCCGAGCTGAAAGACAAGTACTTGCGCCTGGCCGCCGAGTTTGAAAACTACAAGCGCCGCACGGCCAAGGAGCGCACCGACCTCTTTAAAACCGCCAACCAGGAGCTGATGGTGGCCCTGCTACCCGTGCTCGATGACTTTGACCGCGCCCGCCAGCACACCCAGGGCACGCAGGACCCGGCCGCGCTGCAAAACGCACTGGATATTACCTATAACAAGCTCAGCAAGACCTTGCAGCAGAAGGGCTTGACCGCAATGGACGTTAAGGGAGGGGCCTTCGATGCGGAGCTGCACGAGGCCATTACGCAAATTCCGGCGCCCAGCGACGATTTGCGCGGCAAGATTGTTGATGAGATTGAAAAAGGCTACTATCTGGGTGATAAGGTTATCCGCCACGCCAAAGTGGTTTTAGGACAGTAGGTAGTAGGGGCTAGCGAAAACTCAAGAACGTCATGCTCATCTGGCGTCCGCTTGTCGAAGCATCTCGCTCAAATCGTTGAATTAATAACCTAACGACCCGAGCGAGATGCTTCGACAAGCGGATGCCAGATGAGCATGACGTTCAATTATGATAAAATATTTGCAACAATGGCAACCGTAAAGCGCGATTATTACGAAGTATTAGGGATAGCAAAAAATGCGGAAGGCGACGTTATTAAGTCGGCTTACCGCAAGATGGCTATTAAGTATCACCCGGATAAAAACCCCGACGACCCGACGGCCGAGGACAAGTTCAAGGAAGCCGCTGAGGCTTACGAAGTGCTTTCCGACGCGGACAAGCGGGCGCGCTACGACCGGTTTGGCCACCAGGGCGGCGGCGCGGGCCACGCCCAAAATATGGAGGATATTTTCTCGCAGTTCGGCGACATCTTTGGTGGTGGCGGGGGCTTCGAAGGCTTCTTTGGCGGCGGGCGCGGCCAGGGCGGCCGGCGCGTCAAGAAAGGCTCCAACCTGCGCATCAAGCTGAAGCTGGACTTGGAGGAAGTCGCCAACGGCGTCGAGAAAAAGATTAAGGTGAAGCGCTACGTGGCCTGCCAGCCGTGCAGTGGCACCGGCGCCAAAAACGGCACTGAGCTTAAAACCTGCGCCACCTGCCAGGGCACCGGCCAGACCAAGCGCGTGGTGAACACGATGCTCGGCCAGATGGTGAGCGCCAGCACCTGCCCCACCTGCCACGGTGAGGGCAAAACCATCTCCACCAACTGCGACGTGTGCAAGGGTGAAGGCCGCCAGCTGCACGAGGAAGTGATTCCCATCAACATTCCGGCGGGCGTAGCCAATGATATGCAGTTGAGCATGAGTGGGAAAGGCAACTTCCCCGAGCGCGGCGGCGTGCCCGGCGACCTGCTAATTCAGATTGAGGAGGAGCCGCACGAATTTCTCAAGCGCGATGGTAACAACATCATGTTTGAGCAATATATCTCGTTTATGGATGCGGCGCTGGGGGCGAACCTGGAGGTGCCCACCATTGAGGGCAAGGTAAAAATCAAGGTGGACCCCGGCACCCAGCCCGGCAAAATTCTGCGCCTGCGCGGCAAAGGCATCAAGGACCTGAACGGCTACGGCCGCGGCGACCAGCTTATCCACCTCAACGTGTGGACGCCTAAAAACGTCAGCAGCCAGGAGCGCGAAATCCTGGAGAAGCTGCGCGAGTCGGACAATTTCACGCCGCACCCCGGCAAGAACGAAAAAGGCTTCTTCGAGAAGGTGAAGGAGTACTTCCAATAATCGCAGATTTCGCAGATTACGTGGATTTCGCAGATTCAGGCGGCGCGGTTTAGTACGGGTAGCCCCACTTGGCTTGTAGCTGGGTGGGGCTTTTTTGTGCGTCTGTGATTGCTGCGCAAGCCGTATGCCCGCGGTGGGAAAAATCCCTACCCCCCCTGTAATGAGGGAAAGGCCGGCGGCGATATACCTTCCCGAAACACTTTTACCCCGCATGAGCGCTGCCCCGTCTGCCGATTTTTTGGCTGCCCTGCACGACTACCAGCCGCTGGTGCGGCGGGTGTGCCGGCTCTACTGCCAGGACGCCGACGACCGGCAGGACCTGTTTCAGGAAATTGTGCTGCAACTGTGGCGGGCCTGGCCGCGCTACGTGCCCCAGCCCGATGCCAAGCTCAGCACCTGGCTTTACCGCATTGCCCTGAACGTGGCCATTTCCAACCTGCGGCAGCGCACCCGCCGGCCGGCCTCGGTTAGCGTGGAGGACGAAGCCTGGCACCTGGCGCAGCCCGTCGAAAGCAGCCTGTACGAGCCCGAGGAAACGGCCGCGCTCTACCGGGCCATCGACCGGCTTTCGGACGTGGACAAGGCCTTCGTACTGCTGTATTTGGAGGACCGGCCGTATGACGAGATGGCCGATATCCTGGGCATTACCCAGAATAACGTGCGCGTGAAAATGCACCGCGTGCAGGACAAGCTGCGCCGCCAACTGGTTCGTATTTAGTGCTTTATAACTGCTGATTATATGGAATTGAACGACCTGCGCCGCCAGTGGCAGCAAGCGCCTTTGCCGCCCCCTACGCCACCGGCCCAATTGGCCGGGCTGCTCGGCCGTACCCCCAGCAGTTTCATTGACCGGATGCGCCGCAACACCTGGTACGAGATACTTGCCGCTCCGCTGCTGGGGTTGCTACCCCTACTGGTGGCGCCCAGGGGCGGCTACACGTGGGTTTATCTGCTAGTGATGCTGCCCTTGCTGGCGATAATGGGCTTCTACTACGCTCGGCAGCTGCGGCTGCTGCGCCAAATGGGCCAGGCTGATGCCAGTATGCACCAGCATTTGCAGGTGTTGTGCCAAGGGCTGCGGCAGCTGCTGGCTTTCTACTATCGCCTCACTTACTGGTCGGCAGTTCCCGCGTTTCTGCTGGTAATGGGCTACACCATCTGGAAGGAGCTGCACCGGCCGCTCGGTCATCATTGGCTGACCCTGGGGCTGGTAATAGGGGTAGGGCTGCTGCTGGGCGTATGGCTACAGTGGGGAATCCTGCGCTTCACCCGGCAGTACTTACAGCGTCTCTACGGCCAGCACCTCGACCGGCTCGAAGGCCAGCTGCGCGAGCTGGATGACCACGAGCCCCCGGCCAGCGACAGCTCAGCGCCCGATTTTACCGGTTAAGGGTCACTTTTGACGGTTTGAGAAACCGGGCGTGGCGTTCGCCGCTGATGCCTGCTACATTTACACCCCCACGCTATCCTTTCTTTTCTATGCAAAACCCTATCCCCCGGCCCATTCTGGAAGTGCGCGACGTGCGCAAGCAATACGCCGCCCACACCGCGCTCGACGGCGTGAGCCTGAGCGTGCCCGAAGGCAGCATCTTCGGCCTGCTCGGGCCCAACGGCGCCGGCAAAACCTCGCTCATTCGCATCATCACGCAGATAACGGGGGCCGACTCGGGCGAAGTTTTTTTTCGGGGGGAGAAGCTGAACCCCAGCCACATCGGCCAGATTGGCTACCTGCCCGAGGAGCGGGGGCTGTATAAAAAAATGAAGGTGGGCAAGCAGCTGCTGTACCTGGCCCAGCTGCGGGGCCTGTCGCGCGCCGACGCCGTGCAGCGCATCAAGAGCTGGCTCGACCGCTTCGACATCAAGGCCTGGGCCGAGAAAAACGTGGAAGACCTCAGCAAAGGCATGCAGCAGAAGGTGCAGTTTATTGCCACCGTGCTGCACGAGCCCAGCCTGATTATCCTCGACGAGCCGTTTTCGGGCTTCGACCCGATAAATGCCAATCTGATTAAGGACGAGATTATCCGACTTAAGGAAAACGGGGCGGCCATTATTTTCTCGACGCACCGCATGGAATCGGTGGAGGAAATGTGCGACAGCATTGCCCTCATTAACCGCGCGCGCAAGGTGCTCGACGGGCCGGTGGACGTCATTCGCAACCAGTTCAAAACCAATACCTACGAGGTGGAGGGCCAGGGGCAGCTCGTGGTAATTCACCCCGATTTTGAGGTGGTGGAGCAGCGGGAGCGCGAAAACGGGCATTTCTACGCCCGCATTCAGCTGCACGCCAACACGACCCCCAACGACCTGCTGCGCTTCCTCATTGGCAAGGTGCAGGTGCACGCCTTCCGCGAGCAGATTCCGAGCATCAACGAGATTTTTATCCGGCGCGTGCGCGAAACCATGCCCGAAACGCTGCACGAAACCGCTAACGCTTTACTGTAACATCATGGCCTCCAAATTTTTACTCGTTGCCGAGCGCGAATACCTAACCCGCGTCACCAAGCGCGCGTTCGTAGTGCTCACCCTGCTGGTGCCGCTGCTCTTTGCCGGCTTTGGGTTGTTTATCGCCAAAATCGCGCAGTCGGATGAGACGACGGACATCATCGACGTGCGCGACGACAGCGGGCTGAACATCGCCAGCCACCTGGTTTCGACGCCGCAGCTGCAATTTCGGCCCGTGGCGGGCTCACTGACGACGGCGAAGCAGGATTTTCAGCAGCAAAAACACGCCGGCCTGCTCTACCTGCCCGCCGGCCTGAGTCCGAACGACCCCCAGGGCGTGCAGTTTTTTGGCAAAGGCAACATCAGCCTCAGCAAGGAAAGCCGGGTGCAAGCGGCCCTCACCAACGCCTTTGGCGACTTAAAAATGCAGAAGTCGGGCCTTACCCAGGCGCAGCTCGACCAGCTGCGGGCCAAGGTGCCGCTAAACTCGGTGAGCGTGGATGAGGCTGGTAAAGAGAAGGATAGCAATTCGGGCGTGACCACCGGCATTGCCTCGGCGCTGGCTGTGCTCATCTACTTTTTCATCTTCCTCTACGGCGTGCAGGTGATGCGGGGGGTAGGGGAGGAAAAGTCGAGCCGCGTGATGGAGGTGATGCTGTCGGCGGTGAAGCCCTTTGACCTGATGATGGGCAAAATCGTGGGCATCGCGGCGGTCGGCCTCACGCAGTTTCTGCTGTGGGGGCTGCTCTCGTGGGGCGCCACGGCGGTAGTAGTGCCGCTGCTACTGAACGAAAAGACGGCTAAAACGGAGGTAGCGGCCCCTACCCCCGGCAGCCCGGCCAGGGCGGAGTCTTCGGCCACGGCCGCCGCCTCGTCGCCGCTGGCCGACGGGGCCGCCGCCTCGGCCGAGCAGATGAACCCCGCCAAGCGGGCCGGCGCCGTGGGGGGCCTGGTGGAGATGGTGCGCAAGCTCAATGTGCCAATCGGAACGATTGTCTTCGGCTTTATCGCGTATTTCCTGGGCGGCTACCTGCTCTACAGCGCGCTGTTTGGGGCCGTGGGCGCGGCCGTGGACGACCAGACCGATACCCAGCAATTCATGTTTCCCATCACCATGCCGCTCATTCTGAGCTACATCGTGGGCTTCTCGGTTATCCTGCGCAACCCCGATGGGCCGGTGGCTTTTTGGATGTCGATGATACCTTTTACCTCGCCGGTGGCGATGGTTATTCGGCTGCCGTTTGGGGTGCCGGCGTGGCAGCTGGCGCTCTCCATTGGGCTGCTTATCGTGGGCTTTATGGGCACGGTGTGGGTGGCGGCCCGCATCTACCGGGTAGGGATTCTGATGTACGGCAAGAAAGTGACGTACCGCGAATTGTCGAAATGGATGTTTTATAAGGGGTAGGTTTTAGTGACAAATGACCAATAGCAACTCGCCTGTCATTGCGAGCCTGCGAAGCAATCGCCCCAGAACATAATTGCGTGCGCCGCTGTCGTGGTAGTATTATCGTTCTGATGCGATTGCTTTGCAGGCTCGTAATGACAGGCGATTTTTGTTAGCCTCATGCCTACCCGTCTTCTTTTTTTACTCTTGCTACCCCTGCTGGCCTTCGCGCCGGCCGGCGACCGGCCCGCCTACCGCCTCTTTGCCGCGCAAGGCCAGGTGGCCGACTACGACCAGATGCTGGCCCAGCTGGCGCAGGCCGACGTGGTGCTCTTCGGCGAGCAGCACAACGACCCCATCGCGCACTGGCTGGAATTGCAGGTAGCCAAGGACTTAGCGCAGCTGAAGGGCCCCGGCAAGCTGGTGCTGGGAATGGAGATGTTTGAGCGCGACGTGCAGCCGCTGGTGGCGCAGTACGCCGCCGGCACCCTGCCCGACTCGGCCTTCGAGCGCCAGAGCCGGCCCTGGCCCAACTATGCCACCGACTACCGGCCGCTGCTGCAATGGGCCCGCGCCGCCCAAGTGCCAGTTATTGGTACCAACGTGCCGCGCCGCTACGCCCAGCAGGTGGCGCGCGGCTCCTCGGCGGCCCTCGACAAGCTGCCTGCTGCGGAAAAGGCCTATTTTGCGCCCCTACCCCTCCAAGTGGACTACGAGCTGCCGGGCTACAAGAATATGGCGGCCATGTTTGGCGGCGATGGCTCGGCCCACGGCGGCGGGGCGCGCAACATCATTCAGGCCCAGGCGCTGAAAGATGCCACGATGGCCACCTACATCCGGCGCAGCCTGGGGCCCGGCCAAACGCTGCTGCACCTGAACGGCTCGTACCACTCTGACCACCACGACGGCATCGTGGCTTACCTGCGCGTTGGTAAGCCCGCCTTGCGCATTCAGACGCTGAGCGTGGTGACGCAAAGCCAGTTGCAGCAACTGGACAAGGAAAACATTGACCTGGCCGACTACGTGATTGTGGTGCCCGGTGACATGACCAAGACTTACTAAAGCAGGCTGCCGAGGGCCGTGCTGGTGGCGGCCGGCTGGCGATTGTGCTGGGCAGCAGTACAGCTGACCAGCGCCACCAGCAGGATGAGCGAGGGGCCTTTGGTACCGCAACCCAGGCCGTGCTTCTCGATGGGCTTGGTGAGTAAGTTATCAAACGGGGGTAGCGCAGATTTTCATTATCTGAAAAAGCAGCGTTATCTCCGGTATTTTTTTCATGCAAAAAGTAAGACAAGGCGATGAAAAAAGCGCCCTAGCGTATCCTGCGGCCTCTAGCGATAGGTAGTGATTCTGAGCATAATTCGAGGAAGTGGGGCTGCCGCTTCACGCCCCAACTCCCCGTGGGCGCGGGCCGTATGCGAGGGCACTTTATTCGCCGCCGTCATGCTTTTTCGCCGCTTCCTATTCGTAATCCGGGCCGTTTGGGTCCGCCATCGTTCGTTGCTGCTGGGGCTATTTTTAGGGCTGGTGCTCCCGTGGTTCATCTTCGTGCGGTTGGCCCGTGAGGTGTGGGAAGGCGAGGGCCTGCCCGGCGACCGCAGCATCTTGGAGTTTTTGCACGCCCACGCCAGTCCGGCCCAAGATGCGGCGGCCCTGGCCCTGGCACGCCTGGGTGGCCCCGTGGGCGGGGCGGTGCTGGCTGGCGGCATTGCGCTGGGGCTGTGGCTGGCCGGGCAGCGGCGGGCATTCTACTTTTTTAGCCTGGCCGTGGTAGGCGCCGAGCTGCTGAATGCGGCCGCTAAAATGCTGCTGGCCCGCACCCGGCCCGACCTTTGGGTGTCGCTCACGCCGCTCACCTCTTACAGCTTCCCGAGTGGGCACTCTATGGCGGCGGCGGCGCTGGCGGCGGCCGTCATTTTCCTGCTGTGGCCCACGCGGGGGCGCTGGCTAGCCGTGCTGCTGGGTAGCCTGTGGGCGCTGGGCATGGGCTGGTCGCGCCTGTATCTGGGGGTGCACTACCCCTCCGATGTGCTGGCGGGCTGGGTGGGGTCGGTGGGCTGGGTGTGGGGGCTGCACGTGCTCTTCGCCCGCCAGTTTGGCGAGCTGCGCGCGGTCTGGGACGAGCTGGGGCCCTACTGGCGGGGCTCAGCCGCGCAGGTGCCAGTCCGCTCTTCGGCCCCCAGGCAGGGGGTAGGGAACCAGCGCGCACGAAAAAGCCCGGCAAAACCGGGCTTTACGCGTTAGCATAACGAAAATTAATCCTCTGAGTCGTCGGGCTTGAGCTTCTGCAGCGCGCCGGTCAGCTGCTGGCGCAGCTGCTTGCCCGAATCGGCAGCCGACGGCTCCTGAATATGATACTGCTTTTGCAGGCGCTGCCACTCCTCAAGGGGAATAAAAACCCCCGTAATATTGCCCTTGGCATCGGAGAGGTACTTGATATCCATGAGGCTGAGCTTGGAGGGGGTAGGCGCTAGGCCGAAAACGACGAGCCGCAGCCGCAGGTGCTCTTGGCCTGGGGGTTGTTGAAGGTGAAGCCGCGCGCGTTGAGGCCGTCCTGGAAGTCAACTTCCATACCCAGCACGTACATGGCGTGCTTCTTATCCATGATAAGCTGCACGCCGTCGAGGTCATACACCTCGTCCTGGTCCTTGGCCTTGTCGAAGCCCAGCAGGTAGCTCATGCCCGAGCAGCCGCCGCCCTGCACGCCAATGCGCAGGCCGTAGTCGGCGGGCACGCTTTTCTCCTGAATAATATTTTTTACCTCAACTAACGCGCGGGGCGTGAGGCCGATAGGTGGGGCTAGCGTGGTGGTAGCCATAACTGATGCGAGATTAGAATGAATGTAGATAAGACAAATATACAGCCGCTGCCGAGTGAACCGTCTCTTTCAACAAGGCCGGGTGGGTGGCGGTTCACGGCGGCGGGCAGGGGGAGGCTTTTGCCGCGCGGAAGGCCCATAAAATCCGGCGCTACCGTAGTTTCACGGCAAGCTATAGCATTTTCTTACATTTTATGGATTCGACCACTTATTTCTTTGACTTACTCAAGTCTATTCTGCCCGCGCTCATTGTGGCCGGGGCCATCTACCTGCTTTTTCGCCAATATTTAGAAAAAGAACAGCAGCGCCGCCTCATCGAGCTGCGGCTCGATAGCAGCAAAACTACCCTGCCCCTGCGCCTGCAAGCCTACGAGCGCGTAACGCTGTTGCTGGAGCGCATCTCGCCCAACAACATCCTGGTGCGCCTGAGCAGCGCCGGCCAGAACGCGGCCGACTACCACCGGCTGCTACAACAGGAAATCCGGGGCGAGTTTGAGCACAATTTCTCGCAGCAGCTCTACATGAGCCCCGAGGCCTGGGGCCAGGTCAAGCAAGCCAAAGAAGACGTGCTCACGATGGTGAACCGCGCCTTTCACGGCCTCCAAAACCCCACCCAACTGCGCGGCACCGAGCTGGCCAAGCGCATTCTGGAAGGCCTGATGACCGACGCCGCCGACCCCACCGCCCAGGCGCTGGCCGTGGTGAAGCGCGAGGCGGCGGGCCTGTTTTAATGTAAAACGGAGTGACACTCCGTTTCCACCCGCGCTAAACACGCGCCAAACGGAGTGCCACTCCGTTTTACAGCTCTATGCCCAAGCAACGAATTGCCATCGATATGGACGAGGTGATGGCCGACTCCATTGCCCGCTTTCAGGAGTGGTACGGCCGCGATTTTCAGGTAGAATTAACGCGGGAAGCGCTGCGCGGCAAAAACCCGCACGAGGCCGTGGCGCCCGAGCACCAGCCCGCCCTGCGCGCCTACCCCAACGCCGCAGGCTTCTTCCGCGACCTGCCGGTTATTCAAGACAGCCAGCGCGTAATTCAGGAGTTGGCGCAGAAATACGACGTATTTATCGCTACCGCCGCGATGGAATTCCCGAATTCCTTTCTCGATAAGTACCAGTGGCTGCAGCAGCATTTTTCGTTTTTGCACTGGCGCAACTTCGTGTTTTGCGGCGATAAAAGTATCCTCAACGCCGATTACCTCATTGATGACAATGCCTACAACTTCGACGGTTTTCGGGGGGTAGGGCTGCTGTTTGACGCGCCCCACAACGCGCACGAAACCGGCCACCGCCGCGTGCGCAGCTGGCAGGAAGTGGGTGAGATATTGCTGTAGGGCAAGCTAAAGCTTACCCTACACTGACTTGCCGTGCGGCTAGCTGCGCGGCGCGCTCGTAGCAGGCCTCGTACAGCGGCACGATGTTGCCGACGGCAAACTCTTCGGCGCGGGCGCGGGCGGCGGCTTTGAAGCGGGGTAGGTTGGCGTCGTCGAGCACGTAGAGGGCGTTTTTGACCATGTCGTCGATGTCGCCGATGTTGCTGAGCGTGCCGGTCACGCCGTCCACGTTCAGCTCGGGGATGCCGCCGGCGTTGGTGCTCACCACGGGCATTTCGCAGGCCATCGCTTCGAGGGCGGCCAGGCCAAAGCTCTCATTCTCAGAAGGCATCAGGAAGAGGTCGCCCACGCTGAGCACTTCCTCCACGGCCTCGAGCTTGCCCAGGAAGCGCACGTCGCGCTGGCAGTCGAGGTCGCGGGCCAGCTTTTCCATGCGCGAGCGGTCGGGGCCGTCGCCCACCAGCAGCAGCTTGGCCGGAATGACTTTGCGCACGCCGCAGAAGATGCGCAGCACGTCTTCGACCCGCTTCACCGCCCGGAAATTGCTGGTGTGGATGAGCAGCTTCTCGCCCTCGGGCGCGATGGCGGCCCGGAAGTGGCTCTTGTCCTGCTTCTTAAAGCGCTTCAAATCGATGAAGTTAGGGATGACCTCAATCTTGCGCTCCACGGGGAAGTACTCGTAGGTTTCGCGGCGCAGGTCGGCCGACACGGCCGTGACGCCGTCGCTCTCGTTGATGCTGAACGTGACCACCGGCTCGTAGCTGGCGTCCTTGCCCACGAGCGTGATATCGGTGCCGTGCAGCGTGGTGACTACCGGCACCGTGATGCCCCGCGAGCGCAGAATCTGCTTGGCCAGGTAGGCGGCCGAAGCGTGCGGAATGGCGTAGTGCACGTGCAGCACGTCGAGCTTTTCGTTCTGCACGATGTCGACCATCTTGCTGGCCAGCGCCGACTCGTAGGGCGGAAACTGGAAGAGGGGGTAGGTAGGCACGTACACCTCGTGGTAGAAGACGTTCTCGTTGAAAAAGTCGAGCCGCACCGGCTGGCTGTAGGTGATAAAATGCACGCGGTGGCCGCGTTGGGCCAGGGCTTTGCCCAGCTCGGTGGCAACTACGCCGGAGCCGCCAAAGGTGGGGTAGCAAACAATGCCGATATTCATGTGGGAGGGGTAGGGGGGCGAGGGGCAAACCAGCGGGGGCGGCGGATGTTGGCCGCAACCCCGCCGGGTGGGTTGGTGACCTTACGTAAGCGCGCCGCGAAAGACGCAGTAGGCCGACTGGAAGCTGCCGCGTAGCTTTGGACTGCTACTTATTCTTGATTTCTTAATGAAGCGATTTTTACTGGCGGGTTGCCTGGTGGCCGGGCTGGCCCTACCCACCCTGGCCCAGCCCACGCGCGCCAGAGCCCCGATGGCCCGGCCGGTGGGCTCTAGCCCGCTGGCGGCGCTGTTTACGAACTACTGGGAGGAGCAGGCCCGCTTATTCCCTTTGCAAGCCACCGCGCAGGGTGACAACCGCTTCAACGACCAGCTTCCCAACTCCGGCACGCGCGCCTTTCGCCAAAGCCAGCGCAGCCTATATGAGCGCTACCAGAGCCAGCTGGCGCGCCTTGACCGCAGCCGGCTCACGGCCGCCGACCAGACGAGCTACGACGTGTTTGCCTACGAGATGACAAGCCGGCTGGCGAGCTTGAAGCAGCCCACCTGGACGATGCCGTTTACGCAGTTCAGCGGGCTGCCCATTGAGTTGGCGCAGCTGGGCGCGGGCACCGGCGCGCAGCCCTTCAAAACCGTGCAGGACTACGAAGACTGGCTGGCCCGCGTGCGGCAGTTTCCGGCGTGGGCCGATACGGCGGCGGCCGATTTCCGGCACGGAATGCATACCGGCGTAGTGCTACCCAAGGTATTGGTGCAGAAGATGATACCGCAGCTGGAGGCGCTGGCCGTAGCCGAGCCCGAGCAGAGCGTGTTCTACGGGCCCATCAAGCTGCTACCCCCCACATTTTCGGCGGCCGACAAGCAGCGCCTGACGGCCGCCTACGCGCAGGCTATTCGCACCCAGCTCGTGCCGACTTACCAGCGGCTGGCGACCTTTCTGAGGAACGAATACCTGCCCGCCGCCCGCACCAGCACCGGCATTGCGGCCGTGCCCGGCGGGGCCGATATGTACACGACCGCCGTGACGTACTGGACCACGACAACGCGCACGCCGGAGGAAATCTACCAGACCGGCCTCTCGGAAGTGGCCCGTATCAAGGGGGAGATGGAGCAGGTACGCCAGCAAGTCGGCTACGCCGGCACGCTGCCCGAGCTGCTGGCCTCGCTGAGCACCGACCCTAAGTTTCGGCCCTACAAAACGCCCGAGGACGTGCTCAACGGCTTCCGCGCTATTCAGGGGCGCGTCGAGCCGGGCCTACCCCGCCTGTTTGGCCGCATGCCAAAGACGGCGTTTGAGATTCGGCAAACGGAGGCTTTTCGGGCCGCGTCGGCCAGCGCGCAGTACAACCGCGGCGCGGCCGATGGCTCGCGGCCGGGCATTTTCTACGTGCCCATTCTCGACGCCACCAAGTTTAAGACGCCGGGCATGGAGTCGCTGTTTTTGCACGAAGCCATTCCGGGCCACCACTTCCAGGTGTCGTTGCAGCAGGAGAATACCCAGCTGCCCAAGTTTCAGCGGTTTGCGTTCTACTCGGCCTTCAGCGAAGGCTGGGCGCTGTACACCGAAAGCCTGGGCAAGGAGCTGGGCATGTACACCGACCCCTACCAGTACCTGGGCGCGCTGAGTGCCGAGATGCACCGCGCCATCCGGCTGGTGGTGGACGTAGGCATGCATGCCAAGGACATGACCCGCGAGCAAGCCATTGCCTACATGTTGGCTAACGAGGCCACCACCGAACAGGGCGCCACGGCCGAAATCGAGCGCTACATGGCCTGGCCTGGCCAGGCGCTGGCCTACAAAACCGGCCAGCTCAAGATTCGGGAGCTGCGCACGCGCTACGAAAAGCAGCTTGGGCCGAAGTTCTCGCTGAAGGCCTTTCACGACGAATTATTGCTCGATGGAGCCATGCCGCTGGCCGTGCTGGAGCACCGCATGGACGCATGGGCCGCCCGCCAGAAATAGCGCAAAGGCGCGCAAGGTTAAAAGAGGTTTCGCAAAGTGCTTCTCGGCTTCGCTTGACTTCTTGCTAAACCTTGCTCCAGACTTTGGATACAGAAAAATAACCTAGCGAAACCTCTTTTAACCTTGCGAAACCTAGCGTTTATGAAACACAGATTCCATCTTCTAGCGGCCCTCAGCTTGGCCCTGCCGCTGGCCGGCCAGGCGCAGAAAAAAGCGCCTACCCCCTCCACCGGCGCCAACGCCGAAAGCGCCATCAAGGAAGCCGACATCAAGCGCGACCTGTTCGCGCTGGCCGGCGACCACTACCGCGGCCGCGAGGGCGGCACGCTCGACGAGCTAAAGGCCTCGGTGTGGCTCGCCGACCAGATTCGGGCCACCGGCATGCTGCCGGCCGGCGATGACGGCACCTATTTCCAGTGGTTCCACTTGCAGCGCACCCGCCTCACCAAGGCCAGCACGCTGCGCATCGGCACCCACGAAATTAAGCTGAACCAAGATGGCTTGGTGACGGCCCCCACCAATGCCAGCATCAACGCGCCGCTGGTGTACGTGGGCACCGGCTCGGCGGCCGAGCTGGCCAAGGTGGACGTGAAGGGCAAGGCCGTGGCCGTGCAGATTGCCGGCGCGCCCACCGACGGCATCAGCTACCGGCGCTACGTATTTGGCAAGTTTGCCGGGCAGGCTGGCGAGCTCACCAAGGCCGGCGCGGTGGCGGTGGTCTTTATTTCGGATGCCGCCTCGCAGGCCGTGTACGACCATTGGAGCCACGTTTTTGAGCGCGGCCGCTACAGCCTGCCCGGCGCGGCCAGCACCCGCGTGATGAGCACGCCGCCCGTGATGTGGCTGCCCGCTAGCGCCGCCGGCTGGATGCAGCAGCCCGGCCAGCAGCTCACCGCCGACCTGAAGGTGGAGAGCTTCCAGTACCCATCCGTCAACATCGTGGCCAAGATGCCCGGCACCGACGCGCAGCTGAAAAAGGAATACGTCCTTTTTAGCACCCACCAGGACCACGACGGCGTGCGCGCGCCCATCGCCGGCGACTCCATCTACAACGGAGCCGATGACAACGCCACCGGCTGCGCGGCGCTGCTGGCCATCATGCGGGCCTTTAAGCAGCAGCCGGCCCGCCGCTCGGCGCTGTTCGTGTACCAGGGCTCGGAGGAGCGCGGGCTGATTGGTTCGACCTACTTCTCGGCCCACCCCACGGTGCCGCAGGCCTCCATAGTGGCCGTGCTCAATGCCGAGATGATGGGCCGCAACGCCCCCGACTCGGCCGCCCTGCTGGGCTCGACCCCGCCCCATATGAACTCGTCGGACCTGGTGAAAACGGCCCTGGCGGCCAACCAGGCCGGCCCCAAGTTCAAGCTCGATACCGAGTGGGACAAGCCTACCCACCCCGAGGGCTGGTACTTCCGCTCCGACCACCTGCCGTATGCGCGCCTGGGCATCCCGGCCATCATGTACACCTCGCTGCTGCACGTGGACTACCACACCCCGCGCGACGAGCCCCAGCGCATCGACTACCACAAGCTGCTGCACATGACGCAGTGGATGTACCTCACCGGCTGGGCCGTGGCCAACCGCACCGCGCCGCCCGCCCGCGAACCCGGCTTCAAGCTGGAGCGGTAGGGTAGGGGCCTTTTGGCAAGTAAAAGCGCCTATAAAGCAGGTATATCTACCTGTTTTATAGGCGCTTTTGCGTGTGGTACTAAGCCATGAGCTTTCTTTATAACTATGAAACAACTTTTACTTGGAATACTTCTGCTGGCTGCTCACCTGCCCACTCCCGCGCTGGCGCAAAAAACTAAACCCGCCGCGAAAACCACTGCGGCAGCGGTGCCCAAAGCTGCCTCCGCGCCGCTAGCGGCATTGTTTGAAGCTTACTGGGAAGAGCAAGCCCGGCTGTTTCCGCTCGCGGCCACGACGCAGGCCGACAACCGCTATAACGACCAGCTGCCCAACGACCAGGCCCGCGCCTTCCGGCAGCAGGAAGAGCAGTTTTATCAGCGGTACTTGGCGCAAATCAGTCGGTTTGAGCGCGGCAGGCTAGCGACTGATGACCAGGTGAGCTACGATATTTTTCGCTACCAATTGGAAACTGACTTGGCAGGATGCAAGCAAATAGACTGGATGCTGCCATTTGCCCAAACGGGTGGCTTGCCGCAAACGATGGCCCAGTTTGGGTCGGGTGAGGGCGCTCAACCCTTTGAGGTCGCCAAAGACTATGATAACTGGCTGAGCCGCGTGCACGGCTTCACGGCGTGGACGGACTCGGCCATCGCCAACTTTCGCACGGGTATGCAGCGGGGGGTAGTACTGCCACGGGCTTTGGTAGTAAAAATGATTCCGCAGCTCGACGCTATGGTGGTTACGGACCCCACCAAGAGCCTGTTTTACAGTCCCATTGCGAAGCTGCCCGCTGCCCTACCCCCCTCCGAAAAAGAAAGGCTGACCAGCGCCTACCAACGGGCCATTCTGACGGAGCTGGTGCCGGCCTACCAAAAGCTCAGCACCTTTCTAAAAACCGAATACCTACCCAAAGCGCGCACTACGGCGGGTCTGAGCGCGGTGCCGGGCGGCCCCGAGGCCTACCGCTACGCCGTGAAATACGCGACGACTACGGACAAAACGCCGGAAGAAATTTACCAGACCGGCCTAAGCGAAGTACAGCGCCTGCGCACCGAAATGGAGCGAGTGAAGCAGGAAGTGGGCTTTCAGGGCGACTTGCCGGCGTTCTTCGCCTACATGAAGAATGAGCCGAAATTTCGGCCGTACAAAACGCCGCAGGAGGTGCTCGCCGGCTTCGAGGCCATTCACCAACGGATGGAGCCCAATCTCAAAAAAATGTTTGGCCGCGTGCCCAAAACGCCGTTTGAAGTGCGTCAGACGGAAGCCTACCGCGCTGCCTCGGCCAGCGCGCAGTACTTCGCCGGTGCTCCCGACGGCTCGCGGCCAGGCATTTTCTACGTGCCCATCCTGGATGCCACGCAGTACAATATCACCGCCCTACCCCCCATGGAAGACGTGTTTCTGCACGAGGCTATTCCGGGGCATCACTACCAGATTTCGCTGCAAAATGAGAATACAGCGCTACCCAAGTTTCGGCGCTTTGGGGGCTACAGCGCGTTTAGCGAAGGCTGGGCACTGTACTGCGAAAGCCTGGGCAAAGAGCTGGGCCTCTATACCGACCCGTATCAGTACGTGGGCTCGCTGGGCGGCGAAATGCACCGCGCCATTCGGCTGGTGGTGGATGTGGGCCTGAACGCCCGAGATATGACGCGCGAGCAAGCCATTCAGTACATGCTGGCCAATGAGGTTATCAGCGAGCAGCTGGCCACGGCCGAAGTGGAGCGCTACATGGCACGGCCGGGCCAGGCGCTAAGCTATAAAACCGGGCAGCTGAAAATTCGGGAGCTGCGCGCTCGCTACGAAAAGCAGCTGGGCCCGAAGTTCAGTTTACGCGCCTTCCACGACCAGCTGCTGGCCGGCGGGGCTATGCCCCTGGCCGTGCTAGAGCGCACAATGGATGCCTGGGCGGCCCGGCAGCGGTAGGTGGGGTAGGGCAGTTTGCCGGGCCTGTGAGCTAGCCGAAAAATACTATCCTCAGCTACTTACCCACTTTCGCCACATCATGCGCCCATTTTCTTTACTTGCTTGGGCCCTGGCCCTGTTACTGGCCGGGTCGGCCCAGGCCCAAACTTGCCGCCATTCCGGCCGAGGCCAAACACGCCCAACTCCAGTTTCTGATTGGGTATCTGGTGGCGCAGGCCCGTCAGCGCCCAACGTGAAACAAAGGCGATTTCTTCGGGAATAGGTTTGGCCAGTCGGCCGTGTTGAAATAAAGCACATACGCACTACCCTTGCTTTGCCAGGTTGCAAAGCAGCTGCGGTAATTCGACTTTCCTTTTTATGAAACGAATCGTAGCCCTCCTTCTGTTTTGCCTGGCCCTTTTACAGGGCCCTGGCTCCTGGGCACAAGGGGCCAAAAACCCGCTTCGCCAAGCCGCCATCGATACGGCTTTCTTGCTGCCGGTCAACGGGGTGAAGCAGTACCTGGAGATTAAGGGCGCCTCCAAAACGAAGCCCGTTTTGCTGTTTATCCACGGGGTGCCTCCTGGCCGGCTACGCCCATGAACCGCAAGTACAGCCAGGACCTCGCCAAGGACTTTGTGTTTGTGTCGTGGGACCAGCGCAACTGCGGCAAGTCGCAGACCGACACGACGGTAGCGCTGACGCCGAGGCTGTACGTAGAGGATGCCCACGTGGTGACGCAGTTCCTGAAGAAGCAGTACCACCGCCACAAGATATTCGTCGTGGGCCATAGCTGGGGCAGCCTCATCGGGGTGAACCTCGTGCAGCAGTACCCGCAGGACTACGCCGCCTACATCGGGATGGGGCAGCTGGTGAACCCCGGCAAGTCGGAGCTGCCAGCCAAAGCCCACGTAGTGCAGCAGGCCACGCTGCGCAAAGACACGGCTACCCTGGCGGCGCTGGCCAACATCCCGTTTGCGGCGGACGGGAGCTATCGGAATGGCCTGGACGACCTGCTGAAATTCCGGATGCTCTCCGATAAGTACCTCACCAGCAGTGAGACGGCCGAGCTGCCGAACCCGATGGGGCTGTACCCCGACTACCAGGCGCTGGACTGGATGACCCCGGCCATGCGGACCGGCAAGCGCCTGAGCAGCTACATCAGTGGCGGCACAACGAACCTGCTGAAACAAAATATCTTTCGGCTACCCGTGTACCTCATCGTGGGCAAGTACGACTATACGAGTTCCGCGGAGCTGGCGCAGCAGTATTTCGCGGTTATCAAGGCCCCGAAGAAACAGCTGTTCTTGTTTGAGCACAGCGGGCACGGCCCGAACTGGGAAGAGCCTCAGCTTTTTCACGCGCGCCTGCGGAAAATCGCGGCCGCTAACAATACTAATTGAAGCGCATTGAGAGGAAGCTACTCAGGAAAAGCTGCGCGCTTATTATTGCCTGCTATGACCCAACTTCAATCCCTGATTTTCGCTGGCGCCTGGCTGCTGCTGCCCCTGCTGGCCCCAGCCCAGGCCCCTACCCCCTCCACCGCCCCCAACGATGCCGGCCGCGCCGCCCGCCTGGCGGCGGCCTTCCCGGTGCTGGATAAACTCTACGCCGACTTTGCGGCCCAACGCCGCGTGCCGGGTCTGGCCTACGGGCTGGTGGTGGATGGGCAGCTGGTGCACACCGGAGCCGTGGGTTACACCGACGTGGCGGCCAAAACCGCCGTCACGCCGCAGTCCGTTTTTCGCATCGCCAGCATGACCAAGAGCTTCGTGGCGCTGGCCGTGCTGCGCTTGCGTGACGAAGGCCGCCTGCGCCTCGACGACCCGGCCGAAAACTACCTGCCCGAGCTGAAAAAGGCGCCCCACCCGCCCTCCGACGCGCCGCCCATCACCATTCGGCAGCTGCTGAGCCACAGCGCGGGCCTGCCCGAAGACAACCCCTGGGGCGACCGCCAGATGGGCCGCTCCGACGCCGAGCTGAGCGCCCTAGTGGGCCGGGGCCTGAGCTACTCGAACGCGCCGGGGGTAGGCTACGAATACAGCAACCTGGGCTTCGCGCTGCTGGGGCGGATTGTCACGCGGGTGAGTGGCCAGCCGGTGCAGGCATACATCAGCGAGAAAATTCTGCGGCCGCTGGGCATGAGCCACACCACCTGGGACTACCAGCAGGTGCCGCCCGCCCGCCTGGCCCACGGCTACGGGGCGCCCACCGCCACCGGCCCCGGCCCCGAGGAGGCGCTGCTGCCCAAGGGCGAGTCGTTTGCGGCGCTGGGCGGGATGCTCACCTCGGTTGAGGATTTTGCCAAGTACCTGGCGTTTCAGGCCGATGCGGCGCCCCGCCCTACCCCCCTCTCCGGCCCCGAAACCGGGCCGGTGCGGCGCAGCTCAGTGCGCGAGATGCAGCAGTCCTGGTCGGCTACTACCCTGACCATGAAACGGCGCACCCTCAGCGGCCGGGCCTGTTCCCTCACGTCGGCGTATGGCTACGGCCTGCGCATCATGCAGGACTGCGACGGCCGCCGCTACGTGGGCCACAGCGGCGGGCTGCCCGGCTTCGGCTCGTACTGGCTGCTGCTGCCCGACTACGGTATTGGCGTAGTGGCCTTCACCAACCAAACCTATACCGCGCCCACGGCCCAAAACTACGCGGCCCTCGACACGCTGATAGCGCTGGCCGGGCTGCGGCCCCGGCCCGTAGCCGCCTCGCCCATGCTGGCGCGGCGCAAAGCCGAGCTGGCGGCCCTGCTGCCCGATTTTAACACGCCGGCCACCAATCCGCTGTTCGCCGAAAACTTCTTTCTGGACGAAGACCTGGCCAGCCGCCGCCGGGCCGCCCAGGCGCTGCTGGCCCAGGCCGGCCCCATCCGCAGCGTGGGCGAGCTGGAGCCCGAAAACCAGCTGCGCGGCCGCTTTCAGCTGCTGGGCGAGCGGGCCACGGTGGAGGTATTCTTTACCCTGAGCCCCGAAAACCCAGCGCGGATACAAGCCCTCGATTTGCGGCTGCTGCCTACCCCCTGAGCCGGGTGCCTCAGTGAGCTACTGGGTTGTCAGTCATAGTCCCGGCATTCACCCATGAAAACTGACTCTCAACCTATTCATCCATTTTTCCCGCTTTATGCGTCAATTTCCCTTACTCCGCTGGGCCCTGGCCTTACTGACCGCCGGGCCGGCCCTGGCCCAAACGCCCGCGCCTACCCCCTCCGCGCCCCTCGACGTGGCCGCCGTGGATGCCGTGGTGGCCCGCACGCTCAAGGCTTTCGACGTACCCGGCATTGCCGTGGCGGTGGTCAAGGACGGGCAAGTGGTGCTGGCCAAGGGCTACGGCGTCAGCTCGCTGAAAACCAAAGCGCCGATGGATGCCAATACGCTGGTTGGCATTGCCTCCAATACCAAAGCCTTCACGGCGGCGGCGCTGGGGCTGCTGGTGGACGAGGGCAAGCTGCGCTGGGACGACAAGGTGACCGACTACATCCCGGAATTCAAGATGTACGACCCCTACGTGACGGCCGAGTTCACGGTGCGCGACCTGCTGACGCACCGCAGCGGCCTGGGCCTGGGGGCTGGTGATTTGATGTTTTTCCCGGACTCCACGGATTTTACCGTCCAGGATGTGATTCACAACCTGCGCTACTTCAAGCCGGTGTCGTCGTTTCGCAGCAAGTTCGACTACGACAATAACCTCTACATTGTGGCCGGTGAAGTGGTGGCGCGCATTGCGGGCCAGCCCTGGGCCGATTTTGTGGAAGCCCGTCTGCTAAAGCCCCTGGGCATGAGCCGGAGCGCCACTTATTTCACCCGGCTGCCCGACCCTACCAACGTCATCGACGCGCACGGACCAGTAGATGGCCAGGTACGGGTTATTCAGCGCAGCCGGGATACGGTTAGCGGGGCCTGTGGCGGCATCTACAGCAGCGTGAACGACCTGAGCAAATGGGCCCTGATGCTGCTGGGCGGGCCGGGTGCCCCCGCGCCCCTGCTGAAGCCCCAGACGCAGTGGGAGCTGTGGTCGCCGCAGACCATCCTGCGGGTGGGTCCCAACCCGTCGTCCTACAACACGCACTTCGCGGCCTATGGGCTGGGCTGGTTTCTCAACGACGCGCGGGGCTATAAGATGGTGTCGCACACCGGCGGCGAAATCGGCATGGTGACCATAGTGCAGCTGGTGCCGGAGCTGCACCTGGGCATCATCGTGCTCACCAACCAGGAAAGCGGCGCGGCCTTCTCGGCCGTGTCGGCGCACATCCTGGACCACTACCTGGGCGTAACCGGCCAGGACCGGGTGCAGGAGCAGCTGAGCCGGAAACAGGGTGCCGCCGGCGAGGCGGACAAAGTGCTGGCTGCCGCCTGGCAGCAGGTGGCCCTGGCCCAGAAAGCCGCGCCTAAAAAGCCCGATTACAGCGCCTACGTGGGCCGCTACCACGATGCTTGGCTGGGCGATGTGAACGTGTACGCGCAGCACAGTCAACTGTGGATGAAGGCCGTGCGTGCCCCGCGCCTGGTGGGCCAGCTGCTGCCTTACCGCGGCACCACCTACGCCGTGCGCTGGAAAGCCCGCAGCCTGAATGCCGACGCCTTCGCCGCCTTCACCCTCGACGAGGGGGGTAGGGCGGCCAGCATCAGGATGAAGCCGATTTCGCCGGCCACCGATTTCAGCTACGACTTTCAGGACCTGGACCTGCGGCGGGCGGAGTAGGCTCAGCGGCTGGTGCTGCTTTAAATCAAATGAGGGGGGTAGGGCGGGCGGGCCGAAACCAGCGGGCCGCCATTTGCCAGTTAGTCGGCCGGGCGTTCGCCTGGTTTGGGCGGGCTAACCTTGGCGCCTGGTCTATTTTTGCGGCCCGGCTTGCAGCGGTAAGCCGATTTTTGCGTTAGTAGCCGGGCGAGGCAGTTTTCAACGAAAGCGGCCTGGCTGCTTTATCGGCGCCACATTTTAGCTTGCTTTTTTGAAATCGCTACCCCTCCTTCGCCGCCTGCCGCTGCTGTGGCTGCTGGTGCTTACCTACTCGGCTAGCCAAGCGCAGACGCCGCTGCCCATGCCCCGCAACCTGCGCGCTACCTACGACCGGGGCACCCGCGCCCCCGACGGCCGCCCCGGCCCGCACTATTGGCAGAACACGGCCGACTACGCTATCCAGGTGGTGTTCAACCCCGCCTCGCGCAAGCTGGAGGGCGAGATGAAAATCGTGTACCAAAACAACAGCCCCGATGAGCTGCGCGAGCTGTGGTTTAAACTCTACCCCAACCTCTACCAGCACGGTGCGCCGCGCACCACCCGGTTTCGGGGCGAGGATATCAACGACGGCGTGGCTATCACGCAACTAAGCCTGGGTGGGCAGGCCGTGGATGTGAAGTCGCTGGCCATCGACAACACCAATATGACCGTGCCGCTCGCCCAGCCCCTGGGGCCGGGCCAGACGGTGGAAGTGGCCATTACCTATTCGTATGTGCTCAATGAGGGCTCGCACCAGCGCACGGGCGAGATTGAGCCGGGGGCGGCTTTCATTGCGTATTTCTTCCCGCGCATCGCAGTGTATGATGATATTGATGGCTGGAACAAAGTGCCTTATCTCGGCGGGCCGGAATTTTACAACGACTTCTGCCACTTTGCGGTCGATATCACCATGCCGCGCAACTACGTGGTGTGGGCCACCGGCGACCTCACCAACGCCAGCCAGGTGCTGAACAAAAAGTACGTCAGCCGCCTGCACGAGGCCAGCACCAAAGATGGGGTAGTGAGCATTATCGACAGCACCGACCTGCGCCGCCACGACTACACCGCCGGCCGCGGCGACAACACCTGGCACTTCGACGCCCGCGATGTAACCGACTTTGCCTTTGCGACTTCCGAGCACTACGTGTGGCAGTCGACCAGCCTCGTGGTAGACCCCGCCACCCGGCGCCGCACCCGCGTCGATGCCGTGTACAACACCAAGCACCGCGACTACCGCGACGTGATTGACATTGCCCGGCGCACGGTGCAGGCCATGAGCTACACCTTTCCGAAGTGGCCCTACCCCTACAACCACGAGACGGTGTTCGATGGCCTCGACCAGATGGAGTATCCGATGATGGTGAATGACAACCCCTCACGCACCCGCGCGGAGGCCATCACGCTCACCGACCACGAGATTTTCCACACGATGTTCCCGTTCTACATGGGCATCAACGAGACGAAATACGGCTGGATGGACGAGGGCTGGGCCACCATTGGCGAGTGGATTATCTCCTCCATTATTCAGCCCGGCCTGGTCGATGACTACGGCATGGTGCCCTACGCCCGCGCCGCCGACACCGAGGACGATATGCCCATCGTGACGCTCACCACGCAGCAAGCCGGCGCACCGTTCTTCCTCAACTCCTACCCCAAGCCGGGCCTGGGGTACCTCTACGTGAAGGATATGCTGGGTGATGAGCTGTTTACCAAGGCCCTGCACACCTACATCCGCACCTGGCACGGCAAGCACCCGATGCCCTACGACTTCTTCTACTCGATGAACGCCGGGGCGGGGCAAAACCTCGATTGGTTCTGGCAGCGCTGGTTTTTTGAGGGCGGCTACCCCGACCTGGCCATCACGAGCGTGGTGCGCCCCGCCGACAAGCCCGCCCAGATAACCGTGGCCGCCAAGGGCAGCAAGCCCGTGCCCGTGGACCTGACCGTGACCTTCGACAATGGCACAGAGGAAAAAATCCACCGCACCATCGCCGTGTGGAAAGACGGCGCCCGGAGCGTCACCGTGCCCGTGCGCAACGGCCGCACCATCAAGAAAGTGACCCTGGGCAGCCTCTACGTGCCCGACAGCTACCCCACTGATAACGTGTGGACGGCGCCGGAGTAGGCTAGTGGCACCAAACTGGGTAGTTCGCGCTATTTGCACCGCTGGTAAGTGGGAAAACAGGTTACATTTACCAACCTGTTCACTCACTGACTAGTAGCGTAGCTATTGCTGAGATGGCACACACCCGGCTCACTTTTCAAATTTTTATGCGCCTCACCCCTCGCTTACTCGGATTTGCTTTTGCTGTCGTGGGCAGCGGCTGGTTGGCGGGCTGCGCTGAGCAGGGCCCCGACAAAGCCTCCGACCCCAAGGCCGTGGCCATTGCCGACCGCGTGCTGAAAGCAATGGGGGGTAGGGATGGCTGGGACGACACCCGCTACCTGGCTTGGGACTTCTTCGGCAATCAGTACCAGATTTGGGACAAGAAAACCGGCGATTTCCACTGGGAAAAGGACACGCTGGTGGCCAACTACAACCTCAACAGCAAGCAGGGCCACGTGTATAGCCGCGGCAAGGACGTATCGGCCACGCCCGCCGGCAAGGAGGTGCTCGATAAGCTCACGCCCATCTGGATTAACAACTCCTACTGGCTGGTGATGCCCTTCAAGCTGGAAGACCCCGGCGTGACGCTCAAGTACTTAGGCGAAGGTAAAACGATGGACGGCGCCCCCGCCGACCGCCTGCAACTAACCTTCAACAAGGTGGGTGTGACGCCCGAAAACCGCTACGAAGTGCTGGTGAATCGCACCACCGGCCTGGTCGATGAATGGGCATACTTCCCCAAGGCGTCGGACCCGCAGCCCGCCTTCCGCCGCCACTGGAACGAGTACGCCCGCCACGGCCAAATCCTGCTGGCCTCGGGCCGCAGCGAAGCCGACAAGCCCGCCCGCTTCGACTATGTAACGGCCGCGCAAACCCTGCCCGACGGCGTCATGACGAGCCCTACCCCCGTGGCGAAACTCAAGTAGCGCTTGCCCGAACAGCTTGGTTTACAGAGCAAAAAAGTAGGTGCCCGTGAGTTGCGCCACGCGGTTGTAGGCCGCGTCGGCGTTGAAATCGTGAAAATTGGGGGAGAAGCCGGGGTCAATACTTGGCGGGCCGGCGTGGTGTAGGTTGCGCAAGCCCAAGCCGTAGCCAAGCTGCACCTGCACCGGCCCTTGCCGGTAGCCCAGCCCAACGTTGAAGCCCAGGTCTACCCGTTGGTTATTGGAATCGGAGCCGTAGGTGACTTTATTCTCAAAATTCCGTAAATTTTGAGAATTCTCCGTGATGGTACCAACTTGACGCCCGCCTACCCCCATCGCCACGTAGGGGCCGCCAAATACCTGCAAGCCTTGGTCACCGTGCAACGTATAGACAACGTTGAGCGGCAGTTCGAGCCAGTTGTAACGGTTGTTGCTGGTTCGCTCGTCACTAGTGCGGACTCCTCCATCCAAAATAGTAGTTGTTTTGAACTGCTCACCTTTCTGAGAAAAAACCAGCGCAGGCTGAATTGCCAGCCTACCAAAGTTAACCTCAGCTACTACCCCTGCCTGCCAGGTAAATAATGCCGACTTATCGGCCGAATAGCTGAAATAGGATGCCTGATTGGAGGTGCTGGCAGCATCTAGCGTAGTAAGTGCCCGGTTGAGGCCGCCGCGCACGCCCAACTTAAATGTGGTTTGGGCCGAAGCCAAAGCCGCGCTGAACAGCAGCGCCGCGAGTAGGAGAGGGGTAGCAAGTCGTTTCATGGGTAGCAGAGGAAGAATGATGCTACCAAGAGTACTCCCGAAATGGAAAGCGTTGCACAGATGGCCGCGCGGCTCATGCTACTGCCCGCCGGCCGTGCCGCCTACCCCCCGCACCGGCCGGTTTTGGGCCATTGCCTTGTAAATTACCTCCTGAATGCGGGTGCGGATGTTGTACGTGCGCAGCTTGATGTTGCCCGCGTCGGGGTACACGCGGTTGGAGAGGAAGACATAGAGAATCTGGTTATCCGGGTCGAGCCACACGCAGGTGCCCGTGAAGCCGGTGTGGCCAAAGGTGCTGGCCGGGGCTAGCCGGCTGGTGGGGCCTTCGGGCTTGCTAGGGTCGCCGCGGTCCCAGCCCAGGCCGCGCTTGTTGCCGGCCACCTGCGGCCGGGAAAACTCGCTCACTACCGGATTCTGGAAGAAGATATTGCCGCCGTAGCGCCCGTTTTGCAGGTTCATTTGCATGAGCACGGCC